>CALHAX010000080.1 GCA_937931785.1 uncultured Hyphomicrobiaceae bacterium
GCGGAGGCATCCGGATTCATCTGGTCGATTAGTGGCCACGCCGCAGCGGCGCCGCCGACAGCAGCAAATGCACCGGTTGCGACATAGAGAAAGTCACGGCGCGTGCCTTCAGTATCAGTGTCAGCCAAGGCTCTCATCCCCTCTACACCGCCAGCGGGCATGCTCGGCGGTCGTGCTTCTAAAGGTTGGTGGTCCGATTCAAGACGTTTCCGACCAACCGGTCAATTTCATTGCGTGTCATCGCACGGCGCGCAACACGGCGCGTCATCGTCAGACGGTCAAGGCGTTGTCTCGCATTCCCGCAATCATTTCTCAAGCCGACGGTTGCTCCCAAGTTGTGGGCAAATTGGCGCATTCGTGATCGGGTGTGAATGAGGCATGCAGAGTGTCGGGTACGTACCCATGAGCCCAGGACCTGTTTCAAGATGCGCCTCGCCCTCTATCAGCCTGATATTGCACAGAATACCGGTACGATGCTGCGGACCTGCGCCTGCCTCGACGTCGCTGTCGACGTGATCGGGCCGACCGGGTTCGATATGTCGGATCGTGCGTTGCGACGGGCAGGCATGGACTATCTCGCCCATGTGAGGCTTGAGCGCCACGCTTCGTGGGAAGAATTCAATCGTCAGCGGTGCGCGACGGGCCGCAGACTGATTCTGCTCAGCACGCATGCGGACACGCCCTACACCCGACATGATTTTGTCGACGATGATATAATAATGGTTGGGCGCGAGAGTGCGGGCGTTCCGGACGACGTGGCTGGACTTTGCGACGTGGGCCTTCGGATTCCGGTCGCGCACGGACTGCGATCGTTGAATGTCGCAGTTGCAGCGGCCATGGTTCTCGGTGAAGCTGTCCGACAGCTCGGGAAGTCTTCATGAAATGTAACGCAAGGACGACTCCATGGCAGACGGTGTAATCGTGGACGATGTGAACACCGCTGCGGGCTCATCACCGCCGCCTGGTGAAGATCGCAGGACCGCGCCCGCTGACACAACGGTTGAACCTCGTCCGCATCGCGGTCGTCTGATCGCCCCCGATCCTGTGCTCCGTCACGAATACCGGGGCCTGTTCGCAACCCGTTGGATCGGGCGGTTGGGCTGGTTTGTACTGGCGCTCTTACTCATCTTGGCGGTGACGGTTGTTGCCTACATGCTGGGCTTCGGTGCGCTCTGGAGCGTTGGAGCGTGGCGCGACGAATCCGAGATGTACACCAACGCTGTTGGAACGATGAACATCGAAGCGGGGAACGGCTACGGGTTCGCCGTCCTTGCGTTGGTCGGAATCGGCTTTGCAGTGCCTGCCGTTCTGGTCGGGCGGGTTTTCTATGGTCGGTGGTGGCATGCGTTGACCTATGACAGCCCGTTTCGCTGGTACAACTTCGTCAAGGCTGGAACAGCTTATGTCATTCTTCTCCTGTGTGGCGCGGCCATCGGCGCCTGGACCATGCCGGAGACATACTCTGTCACCAGCATTCTGACGGATCCGCCACCACGTTACGCCATGTGGTTCGGCATCGGCTTGTTCGCAATCCTGGTTCAGAGTTTTGGTGAGGAGCTTCTGTTTCGTGGGCTTCTGCCACGGATGTTCGGCGCGCTGATCCCGTTTCGGTTGATTGCGGTCGGTGCCGTCATGGCGCTGTTCATCGGTCTGCACGTCGGGAATCCGGATGTCGGGCAGGATCTCGTCCTGAACCTCATCCTGTTCGCCGCCATGGAAGTGCTCTATTTCACGATCCTGTTCCGCACCCGCAGCATCTCGGCAACGTGGGCCATCCACTGGATCAACAACGCCTTTATCTTCCTGCTGATCTCGACAGAACCCGGTCGAATGTCATCCATGGTGCCGTTCATCTACACGGACCCGGTGTGGTCGGCGGGTGAGAGCTATCTGATGCGCCCCGAGGCCTATATTCAGTTCGGGATCGCAATCACGGCGCTTTGCATCATGCTGTTCTGGAGATGGTCGCCGTTCTATCTCCCGTGGCACGACGAAGAGCAATAGCATTGATTTATTGTGTCAACTCGGATTGAAGCGATAATGACCTGTGATGGGAAATGATGCCGTCACGTCTTCTTCCTGCGCGCCGGCACCGATGTTGTGGATAAAAAGTGGGCGCCCGCTATCCGCGACACGGTTACTGATGATCCCGATATGAGGCAACCGACCGCCGATCATCTGGGTGATCATGTCTCCGGGCTGAAACCTTATCGCTGAAACTGGTTGAGCGACAACGGCGTTGCGGCGCTTGAAGAATGTCTGCAGGTTCGGCACACGGCGATGATCGATGTTGCGGTCAGGGCGTTTCAATCCCCAACGTTTTGGATAGGCGCGAAAATGTCGCCTCATGTCTGCGTTAACGGCGGACTGCAGGTCGAAATCGAACGCATCGCGATAGGCCCGGATGATGACGTCGGTGCAGACGCCACGTTCGCGTGGAATGTCTCCACCTGGAAAACTGAGCGCCTCATAGGCCCCGTCGTACTCGATCGTGACACCGATTTGTGTCCGGGCCGCTTCGATCAGGCGTTGGGCCCAGGGTTCCACAACGCGGGCTGCTTGCGCTTGGCCAGATTGCACGGGCACGCCGAATGCCAGAGCCGCCAGTCCACCTGCAACGGTGGCGCGACGCGTTAACCCTGCAGCTTGTAGCATCTGCATTGTCCTCTCCAGATGATCAATGTGTCTGAATCGAATTTATACGAACAAAATGTGGCGCAAGCTGCATCGGCGTGGCGCTTTGGCATGCAAAGTGCAATCTCCCTGGTCAGTAATTCCCCGCTATCCCCACTTGCAGACTGAGGAAGACGTTCCATGTTCCAAAGCAAACCAGAGACCTCCATGCCCGTTATTGAATTTAACGAAAAATCCGCTCCGTCCGTCATCGGCAAGGATCTGACAATCGTCGGCAACGCCTACTCCGCCGGCCAGGTTCACGTGTCGGGTGATTTCCAGGGCGACATCCAGTGCGCCTCCGTCGTAGTCGGAGAATTGGCGGTCGTTACCGGCAATCTGGAAGCGGATGAAATTGTCGTCAGTGGTCATGTCACAGGCACGATCCGTGGCAAACGCGTCAAGCTTCAGGCGTGTTCCCGCATTGAAGGCGATATCTACCACGAATCCCTCGCAATCGAGGAAGGTGCAGTGTTTGCCGGAAAATCCTATCAGGAAGAAAAAGCAAACGGTCTGAACCCGAAGCTTGCGAGCCAGGCAACCAAACCGTCCGCCACGATTGACACAGCCAAAACCAAGGTCGCAGCCTGATCCGGCGCCTATCGCAGATAACAATTCGGAGTTCATGACATGAAACCAACGACACACCAGAACAATCAGCACAATAATACGGTCGAGAAAAAAGCGCCGGCTGCCAAACCGTCCGACATCACGATTGCGCACAACAGCGAGTTCACGATCGAAATCACCAAGACGACGACGCCGAGGGACATTCGTGACTGGATGGCCAAGCTCGACGAACTGGTGGCGCAGAAGAAACAGCGCGTTCGCGATGACCTGGCCGCACAAGTAAACGGTCTGCTGGCCGACAACGAATATACTGTCGAAGAACTGCTTGGCGCACGCATCCTGCCATCGACGGCAGATCTCGCTGAGCTGGCCCGCAAGAACAAGGACGCTGCAAAACAACGCGCCCTCAAGACGGCCGACAGCTTGATGTAGGCTCTGGCCTCGAAATCGGATCCTCTCCAGGATCAGCACTTCAGAAACGGTGACAGGGAAACCTGTCGCCGTTTTTCTGCGTTTCACAATCACGTCAGGCGGAGGCTGCGGTCGAAGCCCCGTCAAGTTCTGGTTGTCATGATTGAGCAGAACAAATTGTTGCCATGGGGATGTCTTGGTTCAACGTGATGGGCAGGATCTACGCTACGGCGTGACATTTGCCTTTGTGTTCCATGCGGTCCACCCGGACAAACTGATTATCATGGCCAGCGGCTAAGTGCCGTCTGACAGTTTCAAACCGAAACGGTATAGAGAAAACGCATCTCACGGCACTGTGTTGATGCGAGGCTTGCGCAGACCTCCCTGTGTGCCGTCCTATGGCGCAATGATTCAGATATGACCTGATCGATTCCGGGAGAGTCGCAATGATCCGTAACCGTGGTGACTTTTTACGTTTTGTGCTGATGGCGTTTGGCGCTGCCATGGTTCTGGGACACACCGCATCGGCAGCATCGAAAGGCACTGGGAAGGCCAATCGCCTTCTCACCGAGCCATCTCCCTACCTCCAGCAGCACGCCTACAACCCCGTGAATTGGTATCCCTGGGGCGAGGAAGCTTTCGCCAAGGCGCGCAAGGAGAACAAACCCATTCTGCTGTCGGTCGGATATGCAACCTGCCACTGGTGCCACGTCATGGAACGGGAAAGCTACTCGGATGCCAAGATTGCGGAGTTGTTGAACACAAGTTTCGTCGCCATCAAGGTGGATCGCGAGCGCCGTCCAGAAGTTGATGAAATCTATATTCTCGCGACACAACTCATCACCCAGCAGAGTGGTGGTTGGCCAAACAATGTTATTCTCACGCCAGACCTTCTCCCGTTCTTTGGCGGCACATATTTTCCGCGTGATCAGTTCTCGACGCTGCTGAACCAGGTGGCTGTGGAATGGACGGTCAATCGCGCTGCGATCACTGCGGAAGGCCAGCGCATCGGTGGTTTGGTCGATCGCGTGATGTCGCATCGTGAAGCAGCGAAGGAACTGACGCCCGAAGTGGTCAGGAAAGCGGTTTCCGAGGCCACACGTGACTACGATGTCTTCAACGGTGGCGTCGGGCAAACAGCAAAATTCCCACGCGAAAGCCTTCTCCTGTTTCTGCTCGATCAAGCTGAGAAACACGGTGATGAGACGGCGCGTGAAGTGGCCCTCACGACGCTGGATGCGATGATAAAAGGAGGTATCCACGATCATGTGGGGGGTGGCTTCCACCGCTACACGGTTGATCCGGCCTGGGTCGTTCCGCATTTCGAGAAGATGCTTTACAATCAGGCAGGCATTGGTCGCGCGCTGGTCCAGGCCCATCGCATCACAGGCGACGTGAAATATGCGGAGGCGGCGCATCGTATGTTCAACTACGTCTTGCGCGACATGGCGTCGAAAACCGGCGCGTTCTATTCCGCCTTCGATGCGGACAGCAAAGGGGGCAGCGAGGAAAGCGAAGAAGGCTTGTTCTACGTCTGGACGCCGGACGAGCTGGTGAAGGTTCTCGGCAAGGACGACGCTGATTTTGCGGCCAAGGTCTTCGATATAACACCGACCGGTAATTTCGAGGGCAACAATGTCCTCCATATGCCTGAAAGTTTGACGGACACGGCGAAAAAACTCAATCTTGAACAAGCCGCCCTCAAGGCACGGCTCGCCGGTATGCTGGAACGCCTGCGCACCTGGCGCGAGGAGAATCGTGCCGCGCCATTCCGCGATGAGAAAATCCTGACGGCATGGAACGGTGCGATGATTACGGCACTTGCGGAAGCAGGAGTAGCGTTCAACGAGCCCCGCTATACGAAAGCCGCTGTCCGGGCTGCCAACTTTTTCTGGACCGACATGGGGGCGGAAAAAGGTGAGCTGATGCGGCAGCATTACCAGGGTAAACCCTCTCTCATTGCAACGCAGGAAGGCTATGTTCTGCTCTCGCTCGCATTTGTCTCCCTATATGATGTAACAATGGAGGCGCAGTGGCTTGAGCGGGCCAAGTCTCTGGCCGCCGCCATGCACACCCGCTTCTATGACAAGAAGGCGGGCAACTATTTCATGACAACCGCAGGATCGGGTTTTTACCGACCGAAAACAGCGACCGATGGCGATCTCCCTTCCGGCAATGCTGCGGCGATCGACCTTTTCGCCCGCCTTGCCCGCCGTGATCTCGATCCGGAATATCGCTCCATGGCAGAAGCCATCATGGCGTCAATTTCCGGCAACGCCGTGATCCAGCCTGCCTCCAACGCCTACACTTTGCGCGCCGCAGATCAGTTGCTGCGCGGAGAAACCGGCCAGAAACAGTTCATTGCCAAAGGGCGCGTTCTGGCTGAAGCGCGCACCATGCCGGATGGAAAATCCGTGAAGGTCAGCATTCGGGTTGCTGAGGGTTGGCACGTCAACGCCAACCAGCCGCTGGAAGACGCATTCATCCCGACCGTTATCGAGACGGTGGGCGGCAAAGCGGATGGCGTGACGATCAGCTACCCGGAGCCTCTCAAGCGCAAGCTCGGGTTCCACGACGACGTCCTCGCGCTGTACGAGGGGGAAGTTGGCGTCGAGATCACATCAGGTTCGCCGGACACGATGCCTAGGAAACTTGCACTGACGCTGCAGGCCTGTAGCGATCAGATTTGCCTTGAGCCGGAGACCGTGACGCTCCCGGTGATGATCAACTGAGGCACGACGTATCGCCTCAAGGGGATTGACCTCGCTGGCAAAGTCAGTGAACCCCTCAGGTATGACAGCAAACGTATCAGAACTGGCGGGCAAGACCGCCCTTGTGACAGGCGCATCCAGCGGGCTTGGTGTGGACTTCGCGCGCCAGTTGGCCGAGGCGGGATGCAACCTCGTCATCACCGCGCGCCGCGAGGACCGCCTGATTGCGCTCAAGCAGGAACTGGCAACGTCGCACCCCGGCATCACTGTTGATGTCATCGTGATGGACCTCGCCGGGCGTAACGCAGCACAACAACTGCACGAGGAAATCACCGGCTGGGGACGTGACGTCGACGTGCTGATCAACAACGCCGGTTACGGCTTGTTCGGCTGGTTTCTGGAGCGGAGCTGGGATGACCTGGAGGCCATGGTCCGCGTGAATACGCTCGTGCCGCAGGAACTCACGCACCTTTTCGCGTCCGGCATGGCCAGGCGCGGGTTCGGGCGCATCCTGTTCGTTTCCTCCATGGCCGCCTATCAGGCCACGCCCACCTACGCCGCCTATGCAGCAGCAAAATCCAAGATCCTTTTGTTTGGTGAGGCCATGAACTTCGAGCTGCGCGGCACAGGCGTGAGCGCAACGGTCCTTTCGCCCGGCATGACCCGCACCGAGTTTCTCGAGGTCTCTGGTCAAAAGGCCACATTGGCGCAGCGCATCCTGATGATGGAAAGCCCGGATGTCGTGCGCACGGGCCTCTCCGCCCTGATGCACGGCAAGGCAAGCGTTGTCCCTGGCTGGATCAACACGGCGCTCGTCGTTTCCACGAAGTTCGTGCCACGCCCCATGGTCAAGTGGATCGCATATGCAATGATGCGGAACGATGAGGTAGACTGATCAGCTTTTCAGACGATAGCCTGTCTTGAAGATCCACCA
>CALHAX010000081.1 GCA_937931785.1 uncultured Hyphomicrobiaceae bacterium
GGCAAGATGCACGCGCGCGGCCCCGTCGGAGTGGAGCAACTCACGACCTTCAAGTATGTCGTGCGCGGCTCCGGGCAGACCAGACCGAAATGACAGAACATCTCAAAGGGCGCTGCCTTTGCGGCGATGTCACATTCGAGATTGAGCCGCCCTTCCGTGATGTCCTCATTTGCAACTGCACGCAGTGTGCGCAATGGACAGGCCATCAGGTTGCCGCAACCGGCGTCAGCCCTGACCGCCTGAATGTGACGACTGGTGAGAACCGGTTGAGCTGGTATCGCTCGTCTGAGGCCGCAGAACGCGGATTCTGCAGCACATGCGGATCGAGCCTGTTCTGGCGCCCAGACGGAGGAACCCACATCAGCATCATGGCGGGCACGATCGATGATCCCACCGGCCAACTGAAAGTTGCCGCACATTGGTACATTGCAGACCAGCGCCCCTACATCGCAACCGCCGACACCGCTCCGCGTTATCCCGGCTCCACACCTCCCGAAGACAACCCGCGTGACTGATCGCAAGACCGCCAGCCACAGTTACAGTGGACTGCCTCCAGTAGCCCGTGGGTTGAAAATCGGCCTCCTCGGCGGTTCGTTCAATCCACCGCACGAAGGCCATCGCCATATCTCGTTGGAAGCCATGCGCCGTATTGGCCTTGACCGCGTCTGGTGGCTTGTAACACCGGGAAACCCCCTGAAGGACAACGATGGCTTGCCGCCGCTCATCGAGCGTGCCGCTGTCTGCGCCGAAATCGCAAATCACCCCCGCATCGCGATCACAACTGTCGAGCACAAGATCGGCTCCACTTATACTGCAAACACAATCGAATACCTGATCCGCCGCGCACGCGGGGCGGAGTTTGTCTGGCTGATGGGCGGAGACAATCTCACAGGCTTCCACAAGTGGGAACGCTGGCGCGACATCGTCGCGAAGGTCCCGATCGCAGTGCTCGATCGCCCCGGCACGCGACACAAGGCACTCTCGAGTCCTGCTGCGAAGTTTCTTGCCGCGCATCAGGTTCCGCCACACGCTGCAAACATGCTGACGCAAGAACAGCCTCCAATCTGGACCTTCCTCGATATCCCGCTTTCCAATGCATCGTCGACAGCCATTCGCAACAAGGCCTGAGGGCGCTTGCGACCAGCACGCGGCTAATCCACTTGCAAGCACGGTTTGCTCGTGTGATGGTGCGTTCTGGCGCTGGAGTTGCGCCTCGAACAGACCTGCGTGGGCTCACCGGAAGGACCCAATCGCCACATGCCAACGACCACCGAGAGCGCCGCCAGCGGCGAACCTCGCACGGCTGACAACCGCGAAAGCGACCAGCACACGGGCGATGTCCCGGAAAACCTGCATGGCCTCGTCATGGAATTGCTTGACGAATCGAAGGCCGAGGACATCGTTTCCATTGATCTCAAAGGCAAAACGTCAATCGGCGACTATATGGTCGTCGCCTCTGGCCGTTCCAACCGTCACGTTGGTGCCATTGCAGACCAGTTGGGCCGCAAATTGAAGGCAGAAGGCTTTGGACGCATCCGCGTCGAGGGATTGCCGTCGTGTGACTGGGTTCTGGTGGATATCGGCGACGTGATTGTCCATATATTTCGCCCGGAAGTGCGCGAGTTCTATAATCTTGAGAAGATGTGGCAGGCCCCTCCGACAGTTGATCCAGGCGATGGAGCAACCAAAGATCCGACCGCAAGCGCATGAAAATCACCGTTTATGCGGTGGGCAAGCTGAAGCGGGGCGTCGAAACTGAACTGTGCGATCGCTATATCGAGCGGATCAACGGCCAGGGCCGCGGTCAGGCAATCGGTCCGGTGTCCATTGTTGAACTCAATGAGTCGCAGGCGCAGCAAACGAGCGCCCGCAAGGATGAAGAAGCTGTCGCCCTGATCGCCCGCATTGCGCCCGGTGCCCATGTCATTGCGCTGGATGAAGGTGGCAAGGCCAGCAGTAGCATCGATTTCTCCAGGAAAATCAAATCGATACGTGACGACGGGATTTCAGAGCTCGCCTTCGTCATCGGTGGACCTGACGGACATGGCGCGACCCTGAAAACCACAGCCCATCACACATTGGCCTTCGGGCCCATGACACTTCCGCATGGCCTCGCCCGTGTCTTACTGCTGGAGCAGGTCTATCGTGCCATCACAATCCTCGAAGGCCACCCGTATCATCGCGCCTGAAAGTGCTCCAACAGAAAAAAAGCCTTAGTTTTGATCTCGATAGGGTCGATAGTTCAGCATGACGATTCGCGGTACAGACCCGCGTTTTTCACCGTTTGAGGGATCAGTGCAACGTGGGTAACACACGGCCATATCGACCACGTGTTCCGGGTTGCACCGCACGTTTCGTCGCTGTGGCACTCACAGGTCTGATGATCGCGCAGCCGACCCACACCACCTTTGCCCAGACCACGCCAGATACCCAGATCAATCGCAAGAAGGCCGATGATCGCCTGCGTTCCACGCAACGATCGCTGCAGGAAACGAAACGCCGCGAGGACGAGGTACGTCGCAACCTCAAGGCCGTTGAACAAGAACGCGCCCAGATCAACGCCCAACTCATCGACATGGCACGCCGGGTCCAGGCTGGCGAAACCCGGCTTTCAGAGATTGAAGATCGATTGTCCGAACTGGACGCCCAACGCGATCTGATCAGTGGTTCACTGGCTCGTCAGCACAAGTCAATCGCCGAGCTTCTGGCAGCGTTGCAGCGGATGGGTCGCAATCCACCGCCCGTGATGATGACCAAACGTGGCGATGCGCTGGAGATGGTTCGCAGCGCGATGTTGCTCTCGTCCGTGTTCCCGGAACTGCGCGAAAAGGCCGTCGCGCTGAACAACCGTTTGGTGGATCTCGATCGCGTCGCAAACGAAATCAAGACGCAGGGCGAACAGCTGCGCCAACAAAACACGTTACTGGCTCAGGCTGAGGACCGCCTGGACGACCTTATGCACACAAAACAGACAACGGTGCGCCAGACCCAGCAGGAACTCGAAGAAATCCGTCGCGTGGCAGCGGCACAGGCAAAGAACGTGCGCAGTCTCGGAGAATTGATCTCGAAACTCGACCAGACAGTCGAGGAAAAAACACAGCTCGGCTCCTACGAGAGAGAGCTGAAGCAAGGAACTGCACCGGGACAGGATGTGGCGTTGCTCGATCCCGTATCTCCCCGGATCGAGCCGCCCGCCCCAAGCATCACAGCCCCCCAACGCAAACGCACAGCACCTGAACCACCAGCCCCCCCTGCCCCTGCGACCCGAGAGCGCGTCACCCCCAAAAAACCGGATCAACCTGCAGCAAAACCACGCCAGGTGGCGCGCCTAAGCCCTGGTCGCCTCAAACCGTCCATCCCGTTCGCCCGCGCTAAAGGGCGTCTGAGCCAACCGGCATCAGGACGTCGCATCTTCAACTTCGGTGGCAAAACCCGCGCAGGGGGTGGCAAGGCAAAAGGCATCGCCATCGAAACCCGCAGCCGCGCCCAAATTACGTCACCGAACGATGGTTGGGTGGTGTATGCAGGACCGTTCCGCAGTTACGGTCAGCTCTTGATCATCAACGCTGGCGGCGGCTATCATATTCTACTGGCCGGCATGGAACGCATTAACGTCAATATTGGTCAGTTTGTTCTCGCAGGAGAGCCAGTGGGTAAAATGCGGGCCAAATCCAAAAAGGCTGGCGAAAGATCACAGGTCGACGCCCCGATCCTGTATATTGAATTCAGATACAAGGGGCGCCCAATAGATCCGGACCCGTGGTGGGCGACCAGATCGGGCTAATCAAGGCTAAGGTGTAGAACACATGCGGAAATCAGAATTCGCGTTTTGGGCATTCATGGTGCTGTCCGTCATCGCAGCAGGCACCACAGTCTTCAATGTTGCCCGTAGTCAATCGGCCAACGCCGCAAACGCCGAGATCTACAAACAGCTGAACCTGTTCGGTGACGTTTTGGAGCGTGTTCGCGCCGACTATGTCCAGGAACCCGACGACGCCAAGCTGATCGAGACCGCAATCAATGGCATGCTGGCGTCGCTTGACCCGCATTCCTCCTACATGAACGCCAAGGTGTTTCAGGACATGCAGGTCCAGACCCGTGGCGAATTCGGCGGCCTCGGAATCGAGGTCACGATGGAAAACAAGATCGTCAAAGTCGTTGCTCCGATCGAGGGCACACCAGCCGAGAAGGCCGGGTTGCTTTCCGGAGACTTGATCGTAGAGCTGGATGGCGAGGACATCACTGGCCTGACCCTGGAACAGGCTGTCGAGAAAATGCGTGGACCAGTGAACTCCACCATCAATCTGTCAGTCGTTCGAAAGGGTGCAAAGGATCGTCTGACCATCAAGATCACCCGCGACGTCATCCGGATCAATCCGGTTCGCCACCGGGTCGAGAAAGACATCGGATATGTCCGCGTCTCTACATTCAACGAGAAAACATATTCGAATCTCAAGACGGCGCTGGCGTCGATCAAGGAAAAAGCAGGCGATACGGAACTAAAGGGCTACGTCATCGATCTGCGCAACAACCCAGGCGGTCTGCTCGATCAGGCTATTTCAGTCTCCGACGCGTTTCTTGAGAAAGGCGCCATTGTCCTGACGCGTGGCCGGAACAAGGAAGAAACCCAACGCTCCAACGCGCGTGCCGGTGATCTGACAGACGGAAAGAAAGTGGTTGTTCTCATCAACGGCGGGTCTGCTTCAGCATCCGAAATTGTGGCTGGTGCATTGCAGGATCACAAACGCGCAACGATCATGGGCACACGTTCGTTCGGTAAAGGTTCGGTGCAAACCATCATTCCACTCGGCCAGCACGGCGCGATCCGCCTGACGACAGCACGCTATTACACCCCATCCAATCGCTCGATCCAGGCGAAGGGCATTACGCCGGACATCAAGGTGGAGCAGGTCCTTCCTGACGAATTGAAGGACCAGGTTCGTGCACCACGTGGCGAGGCAAGCCTGCGTGGCCACCTCAAGGCGAGTGAAGGTGAGGAGTCTTCAGGATCGTCAGCCTACGTGCCTCGCGAGAAGGAAAAAGACACGCAACTGAATTATGCTCTCAGCTATCTGCGCGGTGAGATCGCACAGAATGCTGGAGACAAGAAAGCCACGGACACAAAGAAAAAAGACGACGGTTAGAGACAAGCAACCGGTCGCCAGAACGACAATAGGAATATCAGCGCGGTACGGAGGGGAAACCGAACCGCGCTGTCAGTATCACAACCATGGGCAGGGACTGATCGGGTCCAATCACATTGTTGCCCTGTGTAGGTCAGGCTGGGACGATATCAATGAGAGCGCTGGTCATATCAGCATTCGTGGTGACTGTGTTTTTATCCGCAGTCACAGTTTTTTTTGCCGTGCGCACCGATACGCTCGACGGCGAACCCTATGCGATGATCGCGATTGAACCGCCTCTGGCTCCCATACAAGCCGCAGAACGTCAAACAACCAGACCAACCTCAACAGTCAGTGCAAGCGTTGAGTCAATCCCTCAACCCACACCGGCGCAGCCCATCATAACAACGTCCACGCCTTCCCCTAAATCAACTCCGGCTCCCTCCGTAACGTCTGCACCAAAACTCACACCTGTGAACGCGCCAGACAAAGACGCAAAACAGAACAAGGCAACCACCCTCGCCGACCAGGCAACGAACACCGCAACACTGAACCGCCGCCCAACAGAAACAGCTCAGCCCATTGCATCAAATCCAGAGTCGATTGCTGATCCATTCTTCTCCGCCGAACCGGGGCTCGGTCTTGGTGTCGGCAACCTCGGCCCTCTGGATCCCACGCCTGCAACCAATTAGCCCCAGCCACCTTGACTTGAAGAGCAGTTCCATCATGGCGTCAGACCTGCTGCCTTACCGTCCCTGCGTCGGCATCATGCTTTTGAACGCACAAAACAAGGTTTGGATTGGCAGAAGGGTTGACACCCCAACCAATCTTGAAGGCGATTGGACAGGGTGGTCCCAGATGCCGCAGGGCGGGATCGACGCTGGCGAAGACCCAGCCGCCGCCGCAGTTCGCGAACTTCATGAAGAAACCAGCGTTACCTCTGCTGAAATAATTGCAGAAGCACCAGACTGGTTAAACTACGATTTTCCTCCTGAAATAATGTCAAAGGGAATACGTGAAAGATATAGAGGACAAACCCAAAGATGGTTCGCCATGCGGTTCACCGGTCTCGAGAGCGAAATTGACATATCCGCACCAGAAGGGCACACCGCCGAGTTCGATGATTGGCGCTGGGCAGATATGAACGAACTGCCCGACCTCATCATCCCCTTCAAGCGGGATGTCTACGTTCAGGTGATCAGGGCTTTCGCCCATTTAACGTCCTGATCGTTGATTTCTTTGCACCAAGGAAAACATCCATGTCCAACTTCACGATTCATGAAACACAAAACAGTGTTGGTGCACGCAAGGCAGCAATGGAAAAAATCGAGACGCTCTATGTGAGCATGCCGAACGTCCTTGGTGCCATGGCAGAATCACCCGCAGCGCTGAACGCTTATCACGGCCTCGCCAGCGCAATGGCGACAACCACGTTCACCCCCACCGAACGCCATGTTGTCTGGTTCACGATCAATCTTGAGCACGGCTGTCACTACTGCATGTCCGCACATACACCGCACGCCATCCAGGAAAACGTACCCGAAGATGTCATCACGACGGCGCGCAGTGGGGGGCAATACTCAGACGCAAAACTGGAAGCACTGCGCAAATTCACACTCGCCATGGTTCGAGAGCGTGGCTGGGTTGCACCGGAACAGATCGACGCTTTTCTTACTGCTGGATTCACACGCGAAAACGTCTTCGAAATCATCGCGGCGATAGCCCACAAGGTCATGACCAACTACACGAATCATATCGTCGAGCCGGAATTGGACGAACGTTTCCAGCCCCACAAATGGTCTGCAACAGAGGTGAAGACAGCCGCGACCGAATAGGTCAGCGTATCTACTCTACCCAGGTTAAAATTCGATCAGGTTGCTTGCTGCCGAAAATCAGCGTTGCTTTGCCTATCAGGTTCTCCAGCGGAATGAACCCAACATCGCGCTGAAAACGGCTGTCCGTGCTATTGTCCCGGTTGTCACCAAGTACGAAAAAATGGCCTTCGGGAACAACATACTCCTCCGTGTTGTCCGGAAAGCTGCTTTGCCGCGCATCCAGAACAAAATAACTCCGTCCCGACGGTAAGGTTTCCCTGAATCGCGGAACACCACGATTGGTTCCAAATGCCGTTTCGCGAAGCTCCTCACCAGCCTTGATTGTTTCAACCGCCGCACCGTTCAGGATCAGGCGACCGTCCTTCATCTGCACACGGTCACCCGGCAGTCCAATGATACGTTTCACATAGTCAATCTCTGGATCTCTCGGCAACCGAAACACGGCCACGTCACCACGTTCGGGCAGGCGCCGCGTCATGCGCGTTGCGCCAGCATCCCAGATATTTTCTCCTAAACCGAGAGGCAGAGAATAAGGCCCATAGCCATAGCTGTATTTGTTGACAAAAATATAATCACCCAACTTCAGGGACGGCGTCATACTGCCGGACGGAATGCTGAAGGGTTGAAAAAGAAACGCGCGAACAACAAAGGCCACAACAACAAACAGGACATAGATTGCAGCGAGACCATACCAACGCGAGAACCAGGGGCGCGCCGTAGAAGCCGTTCGAATTGACAACGCGTGCACGATAGCAACCAGAGCTAACGGTAACGTGGCAACGACTTGGAGCATTGTCGCAAAATCGAATCCTGCAACGGGTACAAGTGTCCCGTTCGCAAACAGAAACAATGCCAGGCAGATGCACCCGATTGTCCCGAGCAAATAGAGAACCCCGAGACGCCCACGACCGAGAAACCACATCAGAACTGCGGGACCAAGAACCATTCCGATCAGTACAATCAATAGTCGCCCACGCGGCTCTGTAACTGACGCGCTCATCCCGATGCCCCATAATAAAAAAGGCGCCCCGCTGAACCGCCTTAACCTATCAGGTTTTCAAGCGAACAAGGTCCTATAGCTCATCATGGTCCATTTGAATCACATGCACCATAGATATCCCAATACGGTGAAACAGGATTTGACATTGATCAACACCAACAGACTTGTTCGAACATGCAGAACGTCCTGCTGCAAACGGTCACATACATATTCGATTTATTGAATGTAATATCAACATGCCGCTTTTGTTCATGGAGGATCCTGTGTTGAGATTGCTTTCCTTCGGGGATGTGCGCGCAAACATCATCGGCCTCGACAACGAAAACCGGCAGATCTTTCGAATGTTCACCACGACACTGGTCTTGGGAACCATCGGCGTTGCTGTCGCACTCTACATGGTCTGAACAAACACCTGGACGCTTAAGTCAGAGCCCGATACTTCATGTCTGTGCTCCTCGATTTTGGAAGTTTAATATGAACACACTCGAAGATTTGTCCCCTGAGCAGATCAAGGACGAAATGGACAACGGGAAATGCGTCTTGATCGATGTGCGAACGCCTCAAGAATACATGTTCGAACACATCGAAGGTGCTCTCCTCATGCCCATGGCATTCTTCGATGCCGATGCACTCCCGACACAGGACGGCAAACGCATCGTTCTCCATTGCGGCTCGGGACTACGCTCCGGTAAAACTGGCGTACGGGCAATGGCGGCCGGCGTCGCGCCGCTCGCGCACATGGAAGGAGGGTTCGCCGCCTGGAAGACCGCCGGTCTCCCCTACATCGGCACAGATATGGCGTCGGGTGCACCGAAACGTATACCAGCTGATTGACGTCTGCGAGCTACAGGCAGCGGATCAGTTTTTCCATCCGTTCCATATCGAACGCACGCCATGCAGCATAAAGCTGGGCTTCGTCATCCACTGATTTGGCCCCGGTTTCGAACGCGTGGAACGCTGCAAGAAACGCTTCCACGACATCCTTGATCTGATGCGTTCGCATGTCATTCTGCGTCCAGCCGATAGACATGCCTTCCAGCATGAAACCATCGCGACCATCGGTGCTCGCAGCAAGAGCTTGCAGCTTGCGAAGCCTTGCGATGTCTTCCTTCACGAGATGGGTGCGAAAGTAGCTCTCTTCATCGACAAGTGACGCTTCCAGATCTGAAATCAATTGCATCGCCCCTCCTCATTCCTCTCTGGGGTGGAGTGCAAGGAAACTTCGCATGGCTTCTCCGATGCTTGTTGACACCAGATAGTGAATGCCGAATGAGGCACCCATAAAAATTCCAATCAATGCAATTGGGGCGCTGAGTGAAAGTGTGGACATTCCGGTCATGCCCTGTCCAACGGTACACCCCAACGCGAACACACCTCCAAACCCCATGAGGGACGCACCGATAAGATGCCGCCGCATTTCCCGACGTCCGTCAAACGCTTCAAGGCGCAGCTCGGACTTCCAGACCGCAACGATGAACGCACCGGCAATCGTGCCGAGTACCACGCAAATTCCGAAGTCGATGGACGAGCCTGTAAATGTCAGGAGGTAAACAAGGGTTTCGCCGGGTGGCAGGACATAGGTCATGGATTCGACCGGCTGCGGATCGAACGCGTCGTTGCCGAGAATGCCGGTCGCGGCAAAACCGCAACCAATCACAAGGCCAATTACGGCCCCGGCAAAGATATCGCGCCGCGCAGCACAAAAGGCGTTGCAACGAAAACACCAGACCAGCATCACACCAGCAATCGAAAATCCGATTGGCAACCAGACGTTTCGCGCATCATCGCCAGTTAAAGATGACAGAAGGTGCGGTATCCCTTGCCCGCCGAAGCTCGACAAGTCTACTGACGTCGCTTCACCAAGCCAGATACGTAACGGGGCCGTGAGCCCCCTGGCCGCAGCATATGCACTCAAACCGAGAACGAGCACACCAACCAGTGCCTTGAGATCGCCACCACCAAGACGAACCAGAACGCCGTAACCGCACGTTCCGACCATGGCCATTCCGAAACCGAACATCAATCCACCGATGATCGCGCCGCCCAACGGCAAACTTGGTCCGAGATAGAACGTTTGATCTATGCGCGCGATATTCGATGCATGAAGTGCAGAAACCAGGACCATCGCTATGGCAATAGCGAGTCCCCAGGCGCGCAACCTCTCCGTCCGTGCGGCCATTACGTAATCTTCGATCGCGCCAAACGTGCAAAACCGGCTGGCCCGCGCTGTGCCGCCGATGACCAGACCGCACAACAATCCAATCAAGGGAAGAAAAAAAGACGTTTGCAATTCACCCATGTCAAACGTCCATATGGTTCAGATCTTACGCGCTTTATTCGCTGCCTTGCCGCAGTAAAGATCATAGAGCGTTTCAATCACAGCCCTGGCTTCGGAACTGGCGAGCGAATAATAAATTGCCTTGCCATCGCGTCGCTTATTGACAAGTCGGTCACCGCGCAGCCGCGCCAATTGTTGCGAGACCGACGACTGTCGTAAATTGAGCAATTCCTCGAGTTCGCTGACAGTTTTTTCACCTTCGACAAGCATGCACAGGATCATCAGCCGTGCCTCGTGCGACAGGGCGCGCAAAAGATCACTTGCGGCCTGAGCGTTGTCTGCCATGTCTTCAATTTGAAGCGTCTGCGTTGCCATCTAGAATGCCGCTCATTTTCCCGGGGACCAATAGAGCAATGGTCTCACGATCACTTAGCCCTTACGACGAACGGCTAATGCCTGCTGGTTACGTGTTTGCTTGCCCGGACGCAACTTCGCAATGAGATTGCCGAGGTACCCCCAGAAGAAGTCTTCGCCGGGATACCCAGTGATACGACCAATCTCGCGACCGTCTTCGATCAGGACAAAGCTTGGCGTGTATGTCACTGGTTGAGACAACTTGATCCCGTCAGGAAGCGTTTGATGGATCATGACTTTCCTGAGCGGCGCACTGCGCCCCTCGGGGGTCTTGGAGTAAACAGCACCAACCTCTTCATCCCAGCGTTCACACCATTCACACCCGATTTCTTCAAACATGAGCAGTTGTGCAGGCATTGTTAAGAGATCCAGTGTCGTTGAATTGAAACAAGCCGTAGTCCTGACTGGCGGCATCTATAGCTAGTGGATTGATCGAACGTGTTCACCTGCTTGCAAACGCTGGTACCTTCCAACAAACATATGCTACAATTCGAATGTGTCTACAAACTACTGTGTTCGATCACCGAGGTAAACCAGCAACCGACAGTCAATCAAGGAGTTCTGTCATGGTTCTGAACCGACGACGCTTTCTGGCTTCATGTGCACTTGCCGGGGCGACCTTGGCGCTGCCTGACCCAGGCGCCGCTGCGACGTCGGAACTGCCGGAACCTGAAGTGTCCGACAATGGTTTGTTCGCGCAACCTTGGTTTCTCGACTCCTTCATGGAGTTGAACGATGACCTCACCGAAGCTTCCAAAGATGGAAAATTTCTTGCTGTGTTGTTCGAACAGCGTGGCTGCCCTTATTGCCGCGAGTTGCATCAGGTTAACTTCGCCAAGAAAGACGTTCGCAACTATCTCGATGCGCATTTCAAGGTTATCCAACTCGATATGTGGGGCAGCCGTGAAGTCACCGACTTCGACGGCAAGGCAATGCCGGAAAAAGACATTGCCATACGCTGGGGCGTGAATTTCACCCCCACCATGGTATTCTTTCCGAACGATCCCGCAGCAGCGAAAGGCAAGACCGGTAAGCAGGTCGAGATCGCTCGCATGCCGGGTTACTTCAAGCCATTCCACTTCTTGTCGATGCTTGAGTACGTCCGCGAAGGCAAGAACACCAAACAACATTTCCAGCGTTTTCTTCAAGACAAATTCAAGAAGCTGGAAGCGGAAGGAAAAACGCCAACAGTCTGGTAGATCTGAATGGCGTTCTACTTGCGGGCGTTCAACAAAAGGAGCATCGAAATGAAACACATCCTTGTTGTACTTCTGACCCTCATCGCAACTCCGTTGGCAATGGCCAGCGACCTGCCACCACCTGTTGGACCGAAAGATCCAATGGTCAAACCCATCAAGGGAGAAGACGGTCTCTATCACCAACCTTGGTTTGAAGAGAGCTTCCTCGACCTCAATGAGGATTTCACGGAAGCCCGAAACGCCGGTCGCCGCTTGGCCGTCATTTTCGAGCAACGCGGATGCAGCTATTGCACGAAAATGCACACAGAAGTGTTGGCGCAAAAATACATCAACGACTACGTCCGCAATAACTTCAAGATCGTCCAGCTCAACCTCTGGGGCGCACGTGAGGTCACGGACTTCGACGGCACGGTATTGACCGAAAAGAAACTAGCCGAACGATGGGGCGTATTGTTCACACCAACCGTCGTGTTTCTGAAGGACGATCTTTCCAATTTTGAGAAGAAGTGGGGCCGTGAGCTTGAAGTTCTGCGTATGAGTCTGGGTGTTGGCCCCGGCACGTTTTACGACATCTTCACTTGGGTAAAACACGAGATCTACAAGACCGACCGCAACTTCCAGCGGTTTCACCTGGCCCGTTATGAAGAACGACAGAAACTTGCAAGATCCACGGAATAGGCCATGGAAACACAGGGATCTGTTTGCACAAAATCTCCCACTTACACAGGTCTACTATTTACCGACTTGATATTCGGATATTCGAATGCGAGTATTTGTTTCGAGGAAGGCATCCAACAGAGATGCCACCGAAACGTGTTGCGAGTGCCCGTGACCATTCTGTCGCGCCAGGCAACACACCATTGGACAGGGAGGAATGTTCATGAGCAGACTCAATAGAAGACAATTCTCGAAAGCCGTAGGCGCGAGCGCAGTTGCCGCATCATTCGGCTCGATCGCGTATGCCCAGGGCAAGGGGAAAGTCGTCGTTATCGGCGGTGGTGCGGGTGGCGCGACAGCAGCGCATCTCATCAAGAAGGGGGCTCCCAACCTTGATGTCACGCTTGTCGAAGTAAACCCCCAGTACACGACATGCTTTTTCTCGAACCTGTACCTCGGTGGGTTCCGTACGTTTGATTCACTCACGCACACGTATGATGGATTGAAAAACCTCGGCGTCAACGTCATCCACGACATGGCAACTGGCGTCGACAACGCCGGAAAAACGGTATCACTCAAGAGCGGTAGCAAACTGTCGTACGACAAGCTCGTTCTTTCACCTGGCATCGATTTCAAATGGAACGCTATCGAAGGTTACGACCAATCCGCCACAGAGAAAATGCCTCACGCCTACAAGGCGGGCGCTCAAACCAAGATTCTCAAGGGGCAACTCGAAGCGATGAGGGATGGTGGTACTGTGGTGATGGCACCACCTCCGAACCCATTCCGCTGCCCTCCTGGACCATACGAACGCGCTTCGATGATCGCGCACTACCTCAAAACGAACAAACCCAAGTCGAAGTTGATCATCATGGATCCAAAGCCAAAGTTCTCGAAGATGGCGCTCTTTCAGGAAGGTTGGGAAACTCACTACAACGACATCATCGAGTGGATCGGCCCGGACTTTACGGATGGTGGTGTGAAAAAGGTAGATGTCGCCGGTATGTCAGTGACAACCGGTGATGGCGAAACCACCAAGGCCGACGTCATCAATATCATCCCGGCGCAGAAGGCAGGCGCGATAGCCCATGCCGCCGGTTGCACTGATGGTGACTGGTGTCCGATCAACCCAGCTGACTTCTCATCTGCGAAGGTTAAAGACGTTTATGTTTTGGGAGACGCTTCTGTCGCCAAGAGCATGCCTAAATCGGGTTTTTCCGCGAACAGCCAAGCCAAGGTTGTGGCCAACGCGGTGCAGGCCGAACTCGCAGGCAAAAAGAAGTTCCCGGCCCGCTATCGCAACACATGCTGGTCACTCATTTCACCAGACAATGGTGTTAAGGTTGGAGCGAGCTACAAGGCTGGTGAGAAAGCCGTGGATGTTGCGTCAAAGTTCATCTCCAAACCGGGTGAAGACAACGCGCTACGGTCCCAAACCTATCAAGAATCTCTGGGATGGTATTCGGCGATCACATCGGAAATGTTTGCAAAGGGGTAATCTACCAACCTTTTTTCCTCCTGAAATGGGCACCGCGTTGGTGCCCATTTTCTCACCAAACGCTTAATTCTTCGGTTCCAGCGAAGAAAAGTAAGCCGCCAACGCCTTGATCTGTTCATCATCCAGAGACTTTGCCACCGATACCATAGCAGGGTTGTCGAGTTCTCCTGACTTGTAAGACTTGAGAACGGCAGTTAGAGCCTCCGCATCCCATCCAACGATCGAGGGTATTTCGCTTTGCGCTCCATCGATCCGGTGGCACGTCGTGCATTCACCAGCCAGATACTCACCGTAATCTTTCAGATCATTGGCCCAAACGTTTGAAACGGCCAGGCTACAACAAATCGTCACGACGCTACCAAACATCCGCATGCATTCCTCCCCATTGCACTCTCTCATACGCACTCTCGTTCGACCATGACTCGACCGCGTAAAGACAGCAGTTCCATCTATAGCGCGTCTGATTCAAATGGAATCATGACGCGACGCCCCAGGTAGCTCCACAGACATCCCGGTGTCTCCATTTAAGTCGGACACACCCTAGTGAACTGTTGCTCCTGAATCAAAAGACGTAAACGTCTTTCGAGCCACTATCCTCCGAACAAGTTCGTCGGTATTGAGGTCAAATTCAGCACAACGATGACAAATTTTATGTATTTCCCAATCGTTGGCCCGAGCCAACGCCCATAAATTTACGGAACAACGAAGGTCGCTCGCAAACACAAACAAAGGATGCGGAAGAGCATTCAATGCCCCTGCAAAGGCATCCACGATGGGAGCGTCGGGATACAGATCTTCAGCGGGAATATGGCAATAGGCCAAATTGAGAACTGATGGATAATAAAAGTTCCAATTCACGCACTCTTGCGGATTAAAACAATCAGCACTCATCGTGTTGACCACAGATCGAAACCCGTTCCCCGCGAGCAAGATATCTTTACCCCGCTTCGGCGGACAGCCAACAAATATCTTCGCTTCCAACCGTGCAGCACCCAGGTGATCGATCGCTGCATTCGATATCCGCAACACACCACCCTCCATTACCAGATGCATGACGAACATCTGAGGCCGCCCAATCTTGAGACTATCAATCGTGGTGATTGTTGCAAGCATTCGAATATTATGATGTATCAGACGGCAAAGCCCCGTTTCGACGCAGTGCAACGTGCACGGGCTCAACCTGATACAGGGAGAGATGCTCTTGGAAAACTTCACACCGTGGTCAGCACTTATCGGTGGGCTGTTGATCGGTCTCTCAGCATCGTTTCTACTGCTTTTCAGTGGTCGACTCTCAGGAATTTCGGGAATTCTGCAAGGTTTGCTTCCTCCCTTCAGTGGCGACGTTGGGCTACGTGCCATCTACGTCGTCGGGCTGATCGGCGCACCTCTATTGCTCACCGCCTTTGCACCATCCCTTATCCCTGAAATCGAGTTTCGATCATCGACCGGATTTTTGATTGTCGCAGGGCTGCTCGTCGGTTTCGGTACACGTCTCGGTAGTGGTTGCACATCAGGTCATGGAATTTGCGGACTGCCACGACTATCACCACGCTCTATTGTTGCAACCGGTGTATTCTTTACCGTAGCTGCGTTGACCGTGTTTGCAATGCGCACTGCATCACTGGTCTGAAGGAGTTTTACGATAATGGCTTACATTGTATTCCTGATAGCGGGCCTGATGTTCGGAGCCGGATTGACGATATCGGGTATGATCAATCCCGAGAAGATTCTCGGATTCCTGGATTTTTCTGCGATCCCGCAAGGTGGTTGGGACCCAAGCCTTGCAGTGGTGTTTGCTGCCGGGCTCGTGCCGATGTTTGTTGCGTATGCCGTGCAACGCCGAATGCCCGCTCCTATCGCAGCGCCCCATTTTCAGATTCCAACCAATACGATCATTGATCGTCGATTGGTCGCCGGCGCCATTTTGTTTGGTGTCGGTTGGGGTTTGGCCGGGCTCTGTCCCGGACCAGCAATTACCGGGCTGGCCTTTGCGAAGATCGAAAGTTTGATATTTGTTGCGGCAATGTTTGCAGGCTTCTTTCTGAATAAGCTGGTTCCCGGCGATCTCGAAGCCATCCCTACACGTGACTCAACAACCTGAGGACAACGCAAAATCGTTGAACATCCGCGCGCAGGACAGAAACATCATATGCCATGAGTAACATCGCAATTGTCGGAATGGCATGCCGCTTCCCAGGTACCGCGAACGACCTCGACGGATATTGGGATCTATTGGTGCGTGGCGAATGCGCTATCAGTGAGATTCCGCAAGAGCGTTGGTCCCTTGACGGTTTCTACGATCCACGACCGGATATCCCGACCCGTTCCTATTCGAAATGGGGAGGCTTCCTTGAAGATGTCAGGAGTTTTGATCCGGCATTCTTTGATCTATCTCCGCGCGAAGCTGAAGCCATGGATCCGCAGCAACGGCTCTTACTTGAAGTCGCCTATGAGGCGGCACAAGATGCCGCGATGACGCTCAAGGAACTTCGTGACACCCCGACGGGCGTTTTCATCGGTGCTTCCAATATCGATTACAATCTACTGCAACGCTTCCGGCACAACAGGGGAGATATACTTGCGGGCACAGGCAATGCGCTGAGTATCATTGCAAACCGTGTGTCCAACACACTCAATCTCACAGGTCCGAGCCTCGTCACAGACACCGCGTGCTCTTCGTCCCTGGTAGCCCTTGATACAGCTTGCCGGCATTTGCGCGACGGCTCTTGTCACACGGCGCTTGTCGGCGGCGCTAACGTACTCCTCGATCCACGTATGTTCATCACATTCTCTCGCGCTCACATGCTCTCACCGACCGGGCAAATAAGCGCTTTTGATGCACAAGCCGATGGGTTTGTGCGCGGGGAAGGTGTCGGACTGATTATGTTGAAACGCCTCGAAGACGCTGAAGTGGATGGAAATAAAATCTACGCAACCGTCGAAGCAACAGCGATCAATCAGGATGGCGGTACCGGGACGATAACAGCCCCCAACCCCGACGCACAGGTTGCCATGATGCGCTCCGTTTTGGCGCGTTCAAACGCTCAGGCAGCAGACATCACCTTCGCAGAAGCACATGGTACCGGCACTTCGGTAGGTGACCCGATCGAAGTGAATGCCATCGGTACTGTGTTTGGTGGATCAGAACGGATGTCACCGTTGTTGATCGGTTCAAGCAAAACAAACCTCGGACACCTTGAGCCCGCTGCCGGTATCGCTGGCCTGATCAAGACCGCCTTGGCGTTGTCTCACGGCACATTGCCACCAACCGTCGGCTTCGAAACGCCCAATCCGAAGATTGACTTCGCTGCCCACAATGTCGAAGTCGTTCATGACGGGTGCAAACCGTTACCCAACACCTGCAATGCCGTTGGCTTGGTCAATTCGTTCGGCTTTGGTGGCACAAATGCATGTGCTCTCGTAAAGGCTCACAAGACGTCGAAACCTGTACCTGCGTTTCCAACCGGCACTCCAATGGACACCAATGGTCCTGTTCTACAAGTAGAGAGTGCGCGAGCATTTCCACTTTCGGCGCCAACCGAAGAACACCTGCGTGCGTACGCAGGTGAGCTCGCCCGAGAGATTGAGAATGGGGTTCTCAAAGGTCACGGGCTCGCCGCTATTGCCAATGCTCTAGGAACGCAACGCGATCACTTCGAACATCGATCCGTCATTGTGTGCAATTCGCACATGGGATTGGTTGACCGCCTTAAGACACTGTCTCGCGGTGAAGCGTGGCCACGGGATAACAAAACAGATCCACCCGGTATTCTGACCGGACACGCAGTGAAGCCGGTTAAACTCGCATTCACGATGACAGGGCAGGGCGGACAGTGGTGGGCGATGGGGCGAGACCTTCTGCTCCACAACCCAATGTTTCGCGCATTCTTCGAAACGTTTGACGCAAAGTTCAAACCGTTGTCCGGTTGGTCCGTCATTGACGCCATGATGGCCGACGAAAATACAAGTGAACTGGACGACGCTGCCATCACACCAGCCGTCATGTTTGCGTTCCAGTGCGGCCTGGCGGAAATCTGGCGTAGTGTGGGTGTGAAGCCGGATCTCGTCGTGGGGCATAGTTTTGGCGAGGTCACTGCTGCCTATCTTGCGGGCGGCATTTCCCTGGATCATGTCGCAAAACTCGTCATGTATCGCGGGTTGATCCGAGGTGATGTCGATCGCGTTGGAACGATGGCGGCGATCGGCCTGAGTGCAGAGAATATTCAGTCATTCCTGCCTGTGGACCGCAGTGTCGAAATTGGCGGATACAATTCTCCAAACCTTGTGACACTTACGGGTGAAGAGCAGGCCATCGATAATATCATCGCGACTATCAAACGTGATAATCCCGACATTGTAACACGCAAACTTGCGCTCGATTTTGCCTACCATTCA
Source organism: uncultured Hyphomicrobiaceae bacterium (assembly GCA_937931785.1). Lineage (GTDB taxonomy): Bacteria > Pseudomonadota > Alphaproteobacteria > Rhizobiales > CALHAX01 > CALHAX01. Next base: position 18,400 of record CALHAX010000081.1, read on the forward strand.
AGTTGGTTCGAACCGGTTGAGGATCTTTTCAAGGAAAACGTTGGTCAGTTGGAATGGTCAACCCCTGATATCCCGGTCATATCGACGGTTACAGGGGAGCAAAACGAAACGTTCGACGCAGACTACTGGTGGTCGAATCTGCGCTATCCCGTGCGTTATCAGGACGGCATCAACCGTGCGCTTGAAATGGGTGCAACCACGTTTATCGAGCTAGGTCCCACACGCACACTTTCAAGCATGACGGCGGGTTGCGCAGCACAGCATGGCATTCCCGTAACCACCGTCAGCACGTTGCAACGCCGTTGGGATGACTTTGAATCCATCGCCACTGCGATTGGAGAACTCTATTGCAGCGGTCCGGATGTCGATTGGTCAGCAATCCATCCGCCAGCAAAAGAAAGAATCGAACTGCCCAGGCAACCCTGGTTGAACGAACACTACTGGCATGCGCCACACGAGGCCAGGCTAGCACTGAAACCGGAGCACACACATCCGCTTCTCGGATTACGCACCGATGATCCTGGTTTGAGCTGGACCCAATACATCTCGTTGGAAACGCATTCATTCCTTTCGGATCATCGCATTGACGATCAAGTCGTCTACCCCGCTGCGTGTTATCTTGAGGCCATCTACGAGGCAGGTATTTGTCAGCTCGCGACCGCCAAAATCGACATACGCGATGCGATCTTTCATGCAGCGCTCTACATCAACCCGGGTGATGAGATCGAACTACGAACTGTAGTTGATCCAGCATTGAACAGAATTGAAATTCACTCGCGAAAAACCAACGAAGCAGACCGTTGGGTACGACGAGCAAGCGGCACGGCACTCCCATACGAAACACAATCCGACATCCATACAGGTCCGCACAATGGAACGAAGTTTGATACGGACCAATTCTACGATGAAATTGCTGCGTTGGGTTACCAATATGGTTCTCGATTTAAAAACCTTGATCGTATCTTGGTCGACGGAAACAAAGTGCATGCACAAGTTACGTCGGTAGATTGGAACGACGGAAACAATGAGGATCAACGTCTTCCAGCCCCACTGCTTGACGCCTCATTTCAGTTGATGCTTGCATCTTCCGAGCTACTGTCCGGAGAGAGGTCTCGGAACAATTTTTTTCTCCCAACAAAAATCGAACGTATCACGATTACCAACGCTTTGAGATCCGGATGTAGCGTATCCATATGCCAACACCAAAACGACAATAAGCGTTTCCGGTCTTGCGACTTTGATATCCGCACGAAGGATGGGGCTCCATGCATAACGGTTTCAAATCTCCACGCCTGCCCCATTCCCTCGAACAGAAACACCGTTGGCGATGACGACTGCATCTACAGAGAAGAATTAGTCGACTGGAGCAAACCTGAAGCAAGGCCTTGTTTGGACAGTCCATGGCTCGTGCTGAGCAACCAATGCGTCGAATGCCAAGACGACATCTCGCATTTGCTTGATACTGTCGTGCCTCGGGATCGTCAGGAACGAACCATAGAGACAGCAACGCAAGACTGGAAAAACGCGCTTCAAGCCGCGTTGCAATCAAGCCCGCCACTTGCTGGCATCATCTACAAGCCAGACTTTGCATCGGAAGAAGTGACTTCACTCTCCGACGTGACTTCGAAGATGACCTGTCACGCTCGGGAATTGTTAGCACTCGGCAGAGCAATGCAAGACCTTGCACCACACAACATAATGCCTCGCATCTGGACCCTTATCAGATCACCTTCGAAAGGAGTTCAGACCTGTCAAAACAGTGTCGGCGACCTGGAACATGCCACACTTTCAGGCACCGTTCGCACCATTCAGATGGAGTGTCCGGAACTCAATTTCGTGACAATCACGCTCGAAAACTCCGATCGTCAGACACATGAGCGCGCGCTGGAAATTCTGCATTTTGCCTCTGCCGAAACGGAGTTTATCGTTCGAAACGATAAAGTGAGAGTCCCTCGGTTGCGCATCGTGGAAAATGGCCTCAAACCGCGAACGGCACCCGTCAGGAAATTACCAGATTCGATCGGGTTCAAGTTGGTAGCGAACACGCGTGGCGGACTCGATACATTGAAGTGGCAGACGGAGCAGCAGTCCATTGCACGACAGGATCAGGTCCAGGTTGAGGTGACCCATGTCGGCCTGAACTTTCGCGACATCATGGCAGCCACAGGTGCGCTCGCGGAAGATGCTGAACCATCACCGGCAATCGAAACACTCGGTCTTGAATTTGGAGGTTGCGTTGTCGGAGCAAGTGACGAAAATTCTCAACTGACTGCCGGTGACCGTGTTTTCGGTATGGCGCGCGGCGCGTTGAAGCGGCGGATAAATCTGTCACCGGATCAGCTTTTCCGTATTCCCGAAAACCTCACAAACGCTGAAGCGGCAACCCTGTGTTCTGCCTATCTGACAGCAGAGTACGCACTGAACCATATCGGCCGCCTCGCAGCAGGAGAAAAAATTCTCATTCACAATGGAACCGGGGCTGTGGGTCTCGCAGCGATCACCCTTGCCCGGGCATGCGGCGCGGAAATTCACACAACTGCAGGGCAGCAGAAAAAGCGCGATCATCTTCGCGAGTTGGGACTGACAAACGTTTACGATTCTCGCGCCCTCTCGTTTTCGGATGAAATTTTGAAGTCTACGGGGGGATACGGTGTAGATGTTGTCCTGAACGCTCTGCCTGGTCCTTACATTGACAACGCATTGCGATGCCTCGCACCGTATGGACGCTTCCTGGAAATCGGCAAGAGTGACGTTTACGCGGATCGCGCACTGGGTTTGAAATCACTCCGCGCAAACCAGTCGTTTCACGTAATCGACGTTGCGGCCATGCTGCAAGAACGACCGGATTTCGTACGACGCATCATGCAAGATCTGTTGCCTCGTTTTGCATCAGGTGAAATTGCACCGTTACCGCATAAAGTTTATCCGGCACACCATATCGAAAATGCGTTCCGGCATTTTGCGGCAGCAGATCATATCGGCAAGGTTGTCATTGACCAGAACGACCCGAAGATGACTGTCCATATCGGAAGTCACGAAGAACCGGGCATCGACCCACAGGGCACCTATCTTGTGACGGGTGGAACGCGCGGCATGGGGTTGGAGGCTGCGGGTTGGTTGCGGGCCAACGGTGCCGGTCATGTGGTTGCACTGTCTCGGACTGGCCGCACCAAACATACCACGAGAGGCGAAGCCAACGGACAACAGAACGACCGGATCCCGCATGAATTCTGCGAACTTGATGTTACCAACGAAGCCGCCGTTCGCCGTAAAATCGAACAGATCCAGGAGTCCGGAAAGCCACTCAAGGGCGTCATCCACGCGGCCGTAGTCTACGACGATGCGGTGATCTGCGAAATGACTGACATTGCTCTTGAGCGCGCGATCTTGCCAAAGGTCCAGGGTGGCCTGAACCTGACCCGAGCCATCCTCGATACCGACGCAAAGCCCGACTTTTTTCTGTCATTCTCATCCGCGGCACATGTCACCGGATGGCCTGGGCAATCGAATTATACGGCAGCAAACTCGGCACTCGAAGGTTTAACGCACTGGCAGCGAAGTCACGGCATCCGCGGTCAATGCATCCATTGGGGCGTATTCGGAGACACCGGGCACGTCTCTGAAAGCGACGCCATGACCAGCTATCTGACAAATGCAGGTTGGGGCACGTTGAGCAATACTGATGTCTGTAACCTGCTTGCGACGATACTTAATTCGGACGAAACGGTGCTCACGGTGACAAAAGCGAATTGGGCATCTCTCGCGGCACGACACAGCCCAATCGCCAAATCTCCACGCTTGAGCGAACTTTGTCTGAACGGTGCACCAGAACACAACGGACGCCGCGTTGCACTCACAGAGCTTAATGGAGATATGCCTCTGCACGCGCTTCGGATTGTTCGTGAACAAGTGGCAAAAGTTCTTCGCGTGGACTTGGGTACTTTATCATCCTACGACACAATCTCCGATGCTGGAATCGATTCACTATCCGCATTTGAGCTACGAAACCGACTTGAACAAGAGACAAATTTTGAAATCTCGCTTGGTCGCTTTGTCAGTGCATCGCGGTTTGATGAATTGGCAGAGCTGTTGTGTAGTATCGCGCGCGAACAGGTGAACCGAACCACAACAACATCTTAGCTTCGAAATCACATAGAGGCAGAAAATCGAATGAGGCGTGACTTGACCGAGGAGATCCATCGCGAGACCGGTCTCGAGCCGACGATTTGGTTCATCAAAATGCAACCTAATCAGTCGTGAGGTCATCGCGTGCAGGGTAACCCAGACGATTTACAAGCCGTCATCGACAGCGTGTCGTCGACACCCATAACCACCCACAAGGACCAAATGCTGTTCTCAGCCGGATCGATCTGCCCAGGGTTTTTGTGGATTGACAAGGGGGTAGTGCGCGTACAGATCACACTGGTCAGTGGGCGTGAAGTTACGCTCTACCGGTTGTCACCCGGCGATGCCTGCCTGCTCTCGACGTCCTGTCTCATGGGCGCAGAAAGTTACTTTGGTGAAGGTATCGCTGAAGAAGCAGTGGTCGGGCGAATGATTGCTCCAAACGATTTCCACACCCTCGTGGCCAAATCGGAAACGTTTCGCACGTGCGTCTTCGATACCATTGGCAAGCGGTTTGAACATTTGCTTGAACGAATCGAAGCTGTAGGCGGCCATCGCATCGATCACGAGTTGGCTAAAGTGCTTCTCGTAAAACTGGACACCAATAATCAGGTGTGCGCCACGCACGTCGAACTTGCACGAGAGCTTGGTTCCGCACGCGAAGTCATCAGTCGGAAATTGAAATCTTGGCAAATGGGCGGGCATATCGAAATGAACCGAAATTCCATTATGATAAAGAATATAGAATTCCTCGAAAACCTGTCGTCAACCTCTACCGCGTGACAACGATGTGACTTCGTCACATGACGTCAGGGCGCAAATGCCCCAGACTGTTCTCAACCCTATTGATAATCAGAGGAATTAAAAATGAGCGCTAACGTTGGAATGATCGACAGAGTGGTTCGTCTCGTGCTTGGACTCATTCTGATCAGCCAGGTGTTCTACGGCTTGCAGACACCGTTTGGCTGGCTGGGTGCGGTATTAGTTGCAACGTCGGTGTTCAGTTTCTGCCCCGTCTATCGCATTCTTGGACTGCGGACGAACGGCTCTTAAGGCAAACGTAATATCGAAGCATCGGATCGCTGATCGACTCATTGTTGGGCAACGTGATGAGCTCGTTGTTCTCCGGCAACATGACCGCATAGACGGTTTTGTACAACCTGAGAGACTTAACCCAGCACATGAATGCTTCTTTCAAGCCCTGCCCGCCGTCATCAGCGTCTTGACATCGATGATGGTCAGCCCCTCGTCAAATTGTAGGGATTGGCACTCACCGATTGGTGCAACAGTTTTGAAGAGAAAAATTGCAGATACTTTGCGTACTTGTAAGGAGACTTGCCGTCAGATTCCGCGACGCCACCAGCAACCGCGCTCGTACACCAGAGCGTGTCCGACTTAAGAGGAGACACCCGAATGCCAGTGGAGCGACCTGGAGCGCCGCGTCGTGAGTCCATTTGAATTAGACGCACGATAAAGCATCCTGTGGATGTGGCCGATGTCGTCAATCATCAGGCCCTGAGGGATGGTCCCATCTTTCAGATTATGAAAAACGCCATCAAAGGCATTGCTTGTACGATAGTACCGATAACCATTCGGTGACATTGCAACCGCTGTCATTACCGGTCTCGCAATCAGGCCTATCCACAAAACCAACTTTGACAGAAAGTGATATCGTCTATCTGTAAACCACTATTCGTCATAACGTTCCGCTCAACCATGGTCGCGAACCGGGCAATATCTCCCGCCGATCACTACGCATGACCTGCCGCAGCGGCAACCTGCTGCAATTGTGCCAACGTATTCTGTGCGGCGGTTTTCGCATCCTCGCCCTTGGCGTCGGATACATCTTCCTGTGTATTCTGGATTTCCTGGGCCAGCCAATCGCGATCCAGTTCGTCCAGATTGATCGCCTGTTGCGCCAGAACCGTCATGCTGTCCGGTTGCACTTCGGCAAATCCACCACGGATGAAAATGCGCTTGTCAGAGCCATCAGCCATTTTCACATCAAGCAATCCCGCCCGCATGGTCGATAGCACAGGCGCATGGTGCGCAAACACCGTGAACTCGCCTTCCACACCCGGAACCAGAACGCTCTGGACGTCTTCCGACATCAACAGTTTTTCCGGCGAAACCAGTTCAAATTTGAATGTATCAGCCATCAGTCTTCTTCTTCGATTGCGCCGAGTTTCTCTTCAATGCCTTCAGGCGTCTGCAGCTGCGTACCGCAAAACGGGCAGAACATCACAGCCTGATCAAACCAGGCCATTTCCCCGTCTTCTTCCGGATTGTCCGACTCGATCTCGGCATTGCCGACGGCCATGAACAGCACGCCGGTTTCTTCCTCGACCGCAAACAACGGACTGAAATCCTGAGTTCCCAGAATATCTGCCATCGCTTCACAGCACGAACCGAACGGTTCTCCGCCACCGGCATGGCTTCCGCCATTGCCGTTGCCATTCACCGGTGGGACTGAACTGGCCACATCGGGCCTCCGTTCTCGTTCGAGTAAAAAACGTCTCTAGGCCGCTTCGGCCGCAAGACGTTCCGCTTTCTCAATGGCTTCCTCGATCGTACCGACCATGTAGAATGCAGGTTCTGGCAGGTGATCATAGTCGCCGTCGACGAGCCCCTTGAAGCCCTTGATCGTGTCGGCCAGATCCACCAGCTTGCCCGGTGAGCCTGTGAACACCTCAGCCACGAAGAACGGTTGCGACAGGAAGCGCTCGATCTTGCGCGCACGCGCCACAGCAACTTTATCTTCTTCCGACAATTCATCCATGCCGAGAATGGCGATGATGTCCTGAAGCGCTTTGTATTTCTGCAGGATTTCCTGCACCGCACGGGCCGTTTCGTAATGCTCTTCACCAACAACCCGTGGTTCAAGAACGCGTGACGTGGAATCGAGCGGGTCCACTGCAGGATAGATACCTTTTTCCGCGATCGAACGCGACAGAACGGTCGTCGCATCCAGGTGGGCAAAGGTCGAAGCCGGCGCAGGGTCAGTCAGGTCATCGGCCGGAACGTAAACGGCTTGCACCGAAGTAATCGAACCTTTGGTCGTCGACGTAATGCGCTCCTGCATGGCGCCCATATCCGTACCGAGTGTCGGCTGATAGCCCACAGCGGAAGGAATACGGCCGAGAAGCGCGGACACTTCGGAACCGGCTTGCGTAAAGCGGAAGATATTGTCGACGAAGAACAGAACGTCGGCGCCTTCATCACGGAAGTGCTCCGCAACCGTCAGACCTGTCAGAGCCACACGAGCGCGCGCTCCAGGAGGCTCGTTCATCTGGCCGTAAACAAGAGCTGCTTTGGAGTCGCCGCCGCCGCCTTCAACGTTCACGTTGGAATCGATCATTTCCCAGTAAAGGTCGTTCCCTTCACGTGTGCGCTCGCCAACACCGGCGAACACGGAACGGCCCGCGTGCGCTTTCGCGATGTTGTTGATCAGCTCCATGATCAGAACCGTCTTGCCTACACCAGCACCACCGAAGAGGCCGATTTTACCGCCCTTGGCGTACGGCGCGAGCAGGTC
>CALHAX010000082.1 GCA_937931785.1 uncultured Hyphomicrobiaceae bacterium
CTTGAAGTGTTTCTTGAACTTGAATTTGAACTTCCGTCCGAAACCGGCGGCGCGGTCTGTGGTCGTTGCTGTTTGTGTGATCGGTGCTTCAGCTGAAATGGTGGTGTTCAGGGTGCTGGCGGATGCGGATGCTGCACCGGCCGTGAGTGTTGCGAGGGCGGGGGTTGCTGCGATGAGGGTCTTGCGAAACATGGTCTTTGTCCTTTGTATCTCTGTTGGGTTGGCCGCCTGGGCTGCCAGGTCTGTGTTGGTTTATGTCTGTGTTTGTCTGTGAGATGAGAGATACGGCAGAGCGCATTTTCGCGTTGTGACGGGGATCACGGGATTTCACTTTTCCGGGATTGGTTGCGATGATCGCCAGATCAAAGGGGCGACTTGACTTCGAGCGCTGGTCTGATGAGATCAACGCATCATCCGCGCTTCGCGGCTTGCAACCAGACGAAGGACAACATGGCAACGATTGAAATCGAGTATCTGGGTGGCCCGCAGGTCAAGGCGCTTGCGCTCACGGACGCAGAAATTCTTGCGGCGGTCGAGGGAGCACTGGTTGCGACGGGAGAAGGGCAAACCGTGATCGAGCCACGTCTCCACCTGACGCCTGATCCGGATGGCGATGGGCATTTCAACGTCTTGCGCGGATATGTGGCACCGCTGGACTATGCCGGTGTGAAGGTTGTTGGAGATTTTTATCGGAACTACGAGCAGGGGCTGCCGTCGGAAATGGCCTTGCTCAACCTTTTTTGTCCTCGTACCGGAACGCCGAAAGCCGTGATCGATGCAGCCGGGATCACGGATATGCGGACTGGCGCGCTGTCTGCACTCGGTGCCAAATGGTTGGGGCCGAAGAAGCCGCGGGTGCTTGGGCATATTGGTGCGCGGGGGACGGCCTACTGGAATGTCCGCTTGCTGGATCACCTGTTCGATTTCGAGGAAATCCGGGTGCATTCGCGCCGACCGGAAAGCCGTGAGCCATTTGCCGAACGGTTGAGCAAGGATCTTGGCAAGACGGTGGTTGCGACCGAGGACTGGGAGAGTTGTCTCGTGGGTGCCGATATTGCCATTGAGGCGTCGCGCCTGACCGGGCCGGAACCCTTGTTCAAGACCGAGTGGGTAAAGAAAGGCGCACTGGTTATTCCGTATGGCACGATGAGTACCCTACCGCTCGATTTCGTGGATGTGTTCGACAAGTTCGTCATGGATGACCTGGGTCAGATGCGCTCCGGGCATCTCGGTGCGCTGCGGCCGCATATTGATGCAGGGAAAATTTCTGAATCGAGTTTTTATGCGGAAATTGGTGAGATTGCTGCCGGTACCAAACCCGGGCGCGAGTCTGCGGACGAAACCATTTTGTTCTGGCATCGCGGTCTGGCGACCAGCGATATCGCACTTGGAGCAGCCATGCTTGAGAAAGCCCGTGCCATGGGGATCGTTCAGAAACTGGTGTACGCGTGAGTGGGGTCGCATCCTCAACCGATGTTCTGGTTCTGACAGGCGACGATCTGAGCGTCACTAATCTCGAACGCGCAGCGTCGGGCGCTTGTGATGTAGCGTTGTCATCTGAAGGACTTGCGCGCATGACGCAGGCCCGTACTCTGGTTGATCGTGCTGTTGCTGAGCGAACGCCGGTCTATGGCGTGACAACCGGGCTTGGTGCGCGCGTGACGGAGGCGCTTGACGCGAACACGTTGGCTGATTTTTCTCTTCAAACCATTCGTGGACGTGCACACGCTGTTGGTACGCCACTTCCGGTGGATGTCGTGCGTGCGAGCATGATCGTGCGTGCCAATACGTTGCTCAAGGGCGCGGCGGCGGCGCAACCTGTCATCGCAGAGCATCTGGTTGCTTGTCTGAATGCACGTGTGACCCCCGTGGTCGGGGACATGGCCTCCATCGGGGCTGGCGATCTGGTCTGGAACGCGACGATGGCGCTTGGGCTTATTGGCGAGGGACCGATGCAGGGCGCGGACGGTGCGGTCGGTGCCGGTGTCGACGTGATGGTTGCGGCTGGCATCAATGTACCTGTGCTTGGGCCACGTGACGGATTGGCGTTGTGCAACAATGCCAGTCATTCTGCGGCTCTTTGTGCACTGGGGCTTGCCCGTGCGGTTCGTGTTTTCGAGGCGGTTCAGGCGTCAGCGGGACTGACCATGGAAGCGTTTCAGGCGAACCTGTCGCCGCTTGATCCTCGCGTTATGGCGCTACGTCCGCAACCGGGGCAGGCAGAGGCGGCCGCTGGATTATTGCGCTTGCTGGACGGTAGCCCACTGCATGCCGATGGTGCGGCGCGTCGGCTGCAGGATCCGCTGTCGATCCGCAATGTCGTTCAGGTGCATGGGGCGGTTCATGCGGCGTTGGCATTTGCACAGGACGCTGTTGCTGTAGAAATCAATGGTGCGAGCGACAACCCGGCGGCACTCGTGGAGGATGAAATTATTCTCTCTGCAGGTGCATACCACACGCCGCATCTGACGAATGCCATTGAAACCATCAATCGGGCGCTCGTGCATCTGGCGATGACGCAGCTTGCGCGCCTGTCGAAGATGATGGCGGAGCGGTTTACGGACCTGCCGACATTTCTCGCGGCACCCGGAAGTCATTCGAACGGATTTGCGCCTGTCATGAAAACGGCGGAAGCGATCGTTTCGGATGTAGTGCATGCGGCGCAACCGGTTGCGATCTGGCCAAGCATCAACGCTGATGGTGTCGAAGATTCCATGACTGCGACACCAACTGCCGCACGTGCGTTGCTGAACGCTGTGGACCGGATGCGTTATCTTGCTGCAATCGAATTGCTTGTCGCTGCACAAGCGGTGGACTTGCGCGGTGTGGCGGGCGATCTGGGTGGACCAATGCAGCGGTTGTACGGGTTTGTGCGGGACGTCTCAGCTCCGATTCATGCAGACCGACCCCTTGGCAGGGACATCGAGACTCTGGCTGAGCGGGTTGGGGACGGCGCGCTTGCTGAATCTTCATAGCGAAATCACGCCTCACCCAAACCCTCCCGAACCCAGTTGTGAAACTGGTGCAGGTAATACTCTTCTGGCATGAGGACGCCGGCTTGATGACCAAGGGCGTGGAGGCCGCGTTGATTGAGGGCACAGGCGGTTGCGTCCTGCTCCATGACAAGAATAGGAAAATCGGTAATTCGCCTGATCTCGAATTCAGGGGCGTTTGCCGTTTCAGCTGTCACGAACCACTCAGCTTGAAGCTCAGTTTTTTCCGGACCGAGAGGGCGCAACCGGACGATGCGCATATAATCTGCGTGACCTGCGACGAACATGGATGGAAGGCTGACGACATAGGTGTGACCGGCCGCGCGTTCTGCGTCTGTTAGACCCTCGAACACAACGCCGGCAGGGGTGCCGTCATCGGTCCATGTTGTCGCGCCCTCCCGCATTCCGCCCTGGAATTTCGGGTCATTGATTTCTGACGTTTCCTTCCAGTCCGGAACGTCTTTGGGATTGATGATGCGGCGTGAAAACAGGGGAACCAGTTCGCTGAGTTCTGGATGAATATTGGGGCAATGCAGGCATTCGTTGAAATTTTCCCAAAATACCTTCCAGTTGCAATCCATGGTTTTCGTCCACGTGTGCACATGCACAAGATCTTCCAAAGGCCAATTGTCCAGACGGGTGTTGTCACGCAGGAAAGCGGACTTGAAGCTTTCGGGATCATCGGAACCTGCCGGACAGACCATGACGCACCCACGCCATTCCATAACGGCTGCGGAATAGAGTGGGTAATCCGCCTTGTCGAAATTTTCTGCTTCGGAATGTGATGTGGTCGATACCAGCCGACCGTCGAATGCATACGCCCATTGGTGATAAGGGCATGTGATCAGTTTTGACTTGAAACGCCCCTCGCTTCCTTCACACAGGATGGATCCGCGATGACGACAGGTGTTCTGGAACGCCCGCAACGTGCCGTCTCCATCGCGAACGATCAGAATGTTCTGGGTGCCAATCGTAAAGGTTTGCCATGCGCCGGATTCCGCGATGGCGTCACTGCGGCAGACATACAGCCATTGCCGGTACCACAGGGCATCAAGCTCACGGACGTGATGCTCCTGATCATAATAGTAAGAGCCTGGCAGCGTTGGGGCTGCATGGGTCAAACCATTGAAATCCATGTCCTGGAGCTGGTCCCCCATCGCATCTCTCCTCCCAGATCGTCGTGGTCCGTGTGACGGCACAAAACGATGTCAGACGCGCCATGGCCTGTCCATAGGAGAGAGCCGCAAAGCCGGGCGCCTTTTTCCAGGCGTTCGGCTTTGCTGATGCGTCGTGAGGTGTTTGCCTTGTGGTTGGTGGCCTAACGGCAGACGTTAAAGACGCCCGGCACACGGCGAGACGTGCACAGGATACCGCCCCATGTGTAGCCCGTCTGACCCGCGAAGCGAATCTTGAACCATTCGTAACCGCGGTGCCGTTCGCCTGTACTTTCAAGTACAGTGACGGGAGTACCTTCGCGCAGTGTCGCTACGCGCCGACCGTCGAGGCCTGGTATGTCTCGAACGCGCCCGCCAAGTGACTCGCCGCGAATTGGCAGGGCTCCGTTTGACCCTGTCCGGATTCGGGCGAAGCGACGGTCATTGCCACGGCTTCCGCGACGTTCGATGACACGTTCCATACGCCGGTTCAGACGTGCCAGACGTTGCTTTGTGCGGCGTTCGATACACTGGCTCCGTCGACCACACGCTTCGCGGTCTTCCAGCCAGTCTTGTTGGCGACGACGTAATTTTGTTCTCTGGACGCGGGGAAGCGCACGCACGAGTGAGCTATAAAGCCGCTCAAGTTCATCATCGAGACGCGCCAACTGTCCATCGTTGCAAATCGCTTTTTCAGTTCGCGTGCTGTATTCCGTGCAGCGCCAGTTGCGAGAAATTCTTCCCTGACGTCCGGTGGTGAGCGGTTCGTCACCCCATTCCGGAGAAATAGCACGACGGTTGCTGCCTGGCGTTCGTGGAAGCGGTTCGACTATGGCCACATCGTCTTCGTCGTCGCGCCGGTCTGGATCATCAAGATCGGTTGTGTCCGAAGCGAGGTCGTCTTCGCGGATATCGTCATCTGTTTGAGCGAGATCATCGTCGTTCTCAAAATCTGAGTCTGACAATTCCTGATCATCGAGTGCTGGTTCAATCTTGCGTCGTGCGATCTTGGTGTCAGCGCGGTCGTCCGTGTCGAAATCATCATCGGGGAGTTCAGCTCCGGGTGTTCGGAAAGAGGATGCCGGTTTCCGCACTGTGACTTGCTCGTTGGATTTCGGTAACTCCGCGACCTTCTTCTCTTTCTTGATCGGCATGATCACGGGTGCGATGCCAGGCTCAACGGAGGTTGTCTTGCCCTCTGCCAGGTAAAAACCGACGCATTTGTTCTTTGCGCCAGTCACAAGCCATGGGTGTGTCAGGAACGTTGGTTGATCATAGGACTCACCGGGATCAAGGTCCTGATACTTGTGGCGCTTGCCGTCGTAGTCAATCCAGTAAACTGTCTGTTTGTCTGGTGTGCGGTTCGTGAACGTGATGGTGGACTTGGTGTCGCCATTCCTGGCCTTGAGGCTTGTCCCAGCATCGCAGGCGACTTCGCGCGCTTCGACGGACGGTGAAGTCGAAAGCAGAAACGCGGCGGTGAGAGTGGCTGTTGCGAATGTTGCAGCGCGGATCATTTCAAATACTCCGTTTTCGCCCGTCAGTGGAACCGCCAGGGCCATCTGGACGATTCTTATACTCATCCGCGCAATACTATGGCCAAAATTTGTGGACGCAATGAGGTGTTGTACCGAAGGGCAACGGTTCTTGCGGATTTTACGTATGTGTCACGCTTTCAGACGCGTGTTTTCCGGGTCGTAGGGGGGGCGATCCAGGTGAGCCGCAGAGAGGGACGCATGGAGCACGCGGATGCTGAACGGCTTCGTGCTGTCTGCGCCAGGGCGCAAAAATGCGAGGGCGAGCACCTTCCCAGTACGGGGCCCGAATGCGGCTGAGGTCACGAGTCCTACCGGTTTGCCATCCTGTTCCACAGTGTGCCCGTAGAACGGTATGAGATTTTCTACTGGCTTTATATCAAGCAATATCATGGACCATGCGGTGGCGGGATTGCGCCGTGCGAGCATGGTCTCGCGACCGGTGAAGATGCGTCCATCTGATTCTACAAACGCATTGAGGCCCGTTTCGAATGGGGTGCGTTCTGTCGTGAGGTCGGCGCCCCATGCGCGGTAGCCTTTTTCCAGCCGCATGGCGTTTATGGCGTAGGCTCCGAAATGGGCCATACCATGCCCCTGCCCTGCAGAGATCAACGTGTCGTATACCGCCCTGAGGTGTTCCATTGAGACATGCAGTTCCCATCCCAGTTCGCCGACATATGACACCCTCAAGGCACGGACGTGATGGTTGGAAATTGAGATGTCCTGCGCTGTCAGCCACGGGAAAGCTACATTGCCAAGATCTGTGTCTGTCACACTTTGGAGAACGTTGCGGGATCCTGGACCCATGATGGCAAGGATACCGATCGTGCTGGTAACGTTCGCTACAGTGACGCCGTCTGGTGCGCGGGCCCGGAGCAAATCTTCGTCACACCGCTCAGCAGCAGCGGCGGATGTGAGGTAGAAGTGGTTTTCGGCGAGACGGGTAACCGTAAACTCGGACGCGATTCCCCCTGCGGGTGTCAGGACGTGTAGCAGACGGATACGGCCATTTTGGCGTGGCGGCGTGTTTGCGCCAAGTGTTGCGAGGAACTCAGCAGCGTTTTGACCGGTGACTTCGAATTTGGAAAACGGAGATAAATCAGCAAGGCCAACGGCGTTTCGAACTGCTGAGCCTTCGCGTTTGACGGCATCCAGCCAGTCGGGTTGGCGAAACGTCAACGGCGGTGTGGGCTCATCCTGCTTTGCAAACCAATTCGGACGTTCCCAGCCATAAACTGCGCCGAAAACTCCGCCCGCGGCTTTCTGGGTGTCGTAGAGTGGAGTTTGGCGTTGGTTGCGACCGTCTGCGCGTTCCTCGAACGGGTAGTGCACGCCGAACTGGAGTTTGTATCCGGCGACGGCACGTTCAAGGCGATAGGCGCGATCAGCGTAGTTCCCGAAGCGACGTGAATCGATCGCGAGTGGGTCCATGGGTGGTGCGTCGTCGACGATCCAGTCTGCAAGGAATTTTCCGGCTCCGCCGCCTTCCATCACACCCATGCTTGATCCCGTCAGCAGCCACGCGTTGTCCGTGCCGAACGCAGGGCCAACGAGCGGATTGGCGTCGGGCGAGAATGTAATCGGGCCATTCACGACCGTCTTGATGCCGGCGTCCGCAAGCGCAGGAATGCGGATTATGGCCATTTCGATGATGTCGCTGATACGGTCGAGGTCAGGTGGGAGGAGCTCCATTCCGAACTCGGGCGGCACCCCGTCGATGGACCAGGGAACCCCGTCCTTTTCGTAGGGACCGATAATAAAACCATCGCGCTCCTGGCGGACATACCAGCTTTCTTCGGGATCGCGAATGATGGGAAGCTCTGGTTCTTGATCCGCAATGCGCTTTGCAAGAATGGGAACAGTGTCCGTGACCACGTACTGATGGAGCATTGGAACAACGGGGATATCCATGCCCATCATGGTGCCGATTTCGCGACACCAGGTGCCGGCAGCATTTACGACGTGTTGTGCGTGAACGTCGCCGCGGTTTGTGTTGATGTGCCAGGTCGATCCGTCACGCTCGATCCTGGTCACAGCCGTATGGCGTGCGATGGTTGCGCCGTGCTCGCGCGCCATGCGTGCCATGGCGTTGGTTGCAAGTGTCGGATCCACATGTCCGTCATCGGGTTCATGAATGGCGCCGAGCAAACCATCCAGTGTGCAGAGGGGATATATGCGTTCCAGTTCGGTGAGTGTTAGAATGTTGAGTGGGTAATCCGTGAAGGTGCTCAGTCCACGGACGTGGTGAAATTCGTCCATGCGATCCTGCGACCGTGTGACACGCAGTGCGCCGCAGGGATGGAAACCAACGCTTTCACCAACCTCGGACGGCAAGGTGTCGCGATACAAGCGTACGCTTGCTGCGCGCAACTCCTGGATTGTGGCGTTGTGTGCGAAGTGGGTGCAAAGACCTGCAGCATGCCATGTCGAGCCAGCCGTCAGTTCATTTTTTTCGATCAGAAGCGTATTGGTCACACCGCGTTTGGCGAGGTGATAGAGGAGTGAGACGCCCATCACACCTCCGCCAATGATCACGATGTCAGCTGATGTTTTCATGTTCCGTTGCCCTTCCCGCCTCGCATTTTCTCGCCGCTTGGATCATAGGCAGCGCGGCGCAGTGGCGTCAGCGGATATTTTCTTGCCGCAACGTCAATCTGGTAGTTTCCATCAAAGCGGGATTCCGGGAGCTCACCAGCTTCGAGCTTCATCCAGCCAAGGCAGAGGTTTTGTCCTGTCCTGAACCCGCGTGCTCCGGATGTCGTTTGTCCGACAAGTGTACCGTCGCGATAAATCGGTTCATCGTGCAACAGGAGAAGTTCATCTTCTGTCACCACAAACTGCATGAGTGAGCGTTGAATGCCATTTTCGTGCTGGCGCAACAGCGTATCTCGTCCGATGAAGTTCTCTGGTTTCTTCCAGTCGATGGTAAAGCCCAGTCCGGCTTCGATCGGTGTATCATCTGGTCCGATGTCATGTCCCCAGTGCCGAAATCCCTTTTCGATCCGACAGGCGTCAAGGGAGAACAATCCGGCATGTGCGAGTTGGTGCTTGAGTCCGGCCGTAACGATGGTTTCATGGATATGGAGTGCGACATCGTTGTCCATGCTCAATTCAAAACCGGATTCTCCCATGTAGCTGAGGCGTGTGGCACGGGCGCGTGCCATTCCAATGTCGACGATCTGCGATGTTCCGAACGGGAATGTGGCGAAGGAGAAGTTGTTATCACTGATGGAGGACAGGAGTGCGTGGGCCTGTGGTCCCATCACCCCGAGAACGGCTTCGTGCGATGTCCGGTCCACGATGTGGACGCTTGCTGTGAGGTCGTCGCGTTGCGTTGCAAGACGTGAAAGATCGCGCCAACGAGACGCCGCCCCACTCGTGATGCGGAAAAATTGCACGCCGAAGCGTGCGATCGTGACATCGGCTTCGATACCGCCACGTGTGTTGAGGAGCGGTGTGTAGACGGTTCGCCCAACATCGATGTCAACATTGCCAGCCGCGATTATCTGAAGGAAAGGCAGTGCGTCGGGGCCCGTGATATCGATCTTCGTGAACGGAGTCAGATCGTAAAGTGCGACGCTGTCCCGAACAGCTTCTGCTTCGTGCGCTGCAGGCCCCCACCAGCTCTGCGTACCGTAACTGTAGGCCATGCGCATTTCTTCCGGCGTACGCCCGAACCACAACGGACGTTCCCAACCTGCAGGTGCGCCGAACACACCGCCCGCCTGCTTGTTTGCGTCATGCAGTGGCGTGCGTTTCACGCCTCGTCCGGTGTTGGGTTGTTTGTGTGGCCAGTGCATTGCGAACTGATCGCCAACGGCTTCCTGCACGCGCGCGGAGAGAAATGTTTTGTTGCCTGTTGTTGGATCAAGACGTGCATATTCCACATCGCTGAGATCCATAGCGGGTGTGCCGTCGATCATCCATTCTGCCATCACCTTGCCAACCCCCGCTGACGACATGATGCCGATGGAATTCATGCCGGCTGCGACGTACAGATTTTTGATTTCTGGAACGTTGCCCATGAGCTGACGGGTATCAGGCGTGAAGCTTTCCGGACCATTCATGAAGTGCTGAACACCGATCTTTGCAAGGTCCGGCCAGCGGTGCAGGCCCGCCGTCATGAATGGTTCGAACTGATCCCAGTCTTCAGGGAGTTCGAGGAATGGTGTGTCACCGCTCGGCCCCGCGGCGTTCCATGTTTTTGCGTTGGGCTCAAAGCCACCGAGCACCAATTTCCCGGCATCGCCCTTGATGTAGATGCGGGCGTCAAGATCGCGGAGGATGGGGAAGGGTGTAGGGGCATCGACCAATGGTTCGCTGACGATGTACATGTGTTCGACGGCCTGAAGCGGCACTCTGAGCTTATGTGCTGCCTTGGTTCCCAGAAGGTTTGACCACGCACCCGCGCAGATGATGACTGTTCCCGCCTGAACGTGCGTTCCGTCTGCAAGGATAACACCTCTTACCTTTTGGCCTTCGATGCTGATACGGGCTACGGGCGTGTTGTCTTCAATCCGAACCCCATTGGTTCGAGCGCCCTTTGCGTACGCCATGCACAAATCGACTGGATTGACCTGCCCATCTTCTGCAACGAACAACGCACCGGCAAGGTCATCAGTGTGGAGGTGCGGGACGCGACTGGCCAGGTCATTTGCGGAGAGTATTTCGGGTGTCAGGCCTGTGAGCAATCCGAGGCCTGCAATACGCTTCAACTCCTCGAGCCGGTCTTCAGTTTGAGCAAGCCAGTATCCGCCTGTCTGCTGATAACCGGTGGCCTGACCTGTTTCCTCTTCCAGCGTGCGGAAAAGTTCGGTGCCGTAGATTGCCAGTTTGGTCAAATTGATGTTTGAGCGCAGTGGGCCGACAATTCCTGCCGCATGCCATGATGTGCCGCTTGTCAGTGTATTGCGTTCCAGCAGTAGCACATCGCGGGCGCCTGCCTTCGCGAGGTGGTACGCGACGGACAGGCCGATCACACCTCCACCAACGATGATATGTTCTGCGGTGCGTTGTGGAATTGCATTCATGCGTTTGTCCGAGGCTGTGATTGCCTCTCTGGATCGCATGTTCTGGCTGTTCCGTCATCACTGTGTGACGAGGTTTGAAATGTCTTTATTGTTTACATTTGTTTGCGGAAACTGACCCAGCAACCACTGAAACTCCCGGAGTATGACGTGCGGGTGGGTAAAGTTCAGTAATCCCCGCTGTCAGTAACACCGACAATTTCAACCTGCTTCGGCCATTCTGATGCGACGGTTTTAGCAGCAGCGATCGGGACGTTCGGGTCGTGACCACCTTGTACCAATCGTTTGTCATCACGCTTCTGTGTGGACACTTCGGGGTGATGCTGAACATGCATGAACGGCGACCGGACACTGGAGCACCCATTGACAGGGATTGCTCCAGTGCAACTCTTTCTACTCCGCTGCTTCAGCGTAGGCTTCCATGGGTGGGCAAGTGCAAACAAGGTTGCGGTCCCCGTAGACGTTGTCGACCCGATTGACCGGAGGCCAATACTTGTCGACACGGAACGCGCCGGGCGGGAAACAGGCCTGCTTGCGCGTATAGGGGCGATCCCATTCGCCAACGAGATCTTCCACGGTGTGTGGTGCATTTTTCAGCGGATTGTTTTCCGCATCAATGCGGCCATCCTCGATATCGCGGGCTTCTTCGCGAATGGCGAGCATGGCGTTGCAGAACCGATCAATCTCAGCTTTGGTTTCAGACTCTGTTGGCTCGATCATCAACGTTCCTGCGACAGGCCAGCTCATGGTCGGTGCATGGAATCCATTGTCGATGAGGCGCTTTGCGACGTCGTCAACCGTTACGCCTGCGCTCTCCTGCAGGGGGCGTGTATCAATGATGCACTCGTGCGCGACACGCCCGCCAGGGCCTTTGTAAAGCACGTCATATGCCCCTTCGAGGCGACGTGCGATGTAGTTTGCGTTGAGGATGGCGATGCGGGTCGCTTGTGTCAGGCCTTCCCCGCCCATCATCAGGCAATAGCTCCATGAAATCGGAAGGATCGACGCCGAGCCGAATGGCGCTGCTGATACTGGACCCTCTGTGCCGCCAGTCATCGGGTGTCCTGGCAGGAATGGTATGAGGTGCGCTTTCACACCGATTGGACCCATGCCCGGACCACCGCCGCCGTGTGGAATGCAGAATGTCTTGTGCAGGTTGAGGTGACTGACGTCAGCGCCAAAGTCTCCCGGACGGGCGATGCCGACGAGTGCATTCAGGTTTGCACCGTCCAGATAAACCTGACCGCCGTGCTGATGTGTGATGTCACATATCTCACGCACCGAGCTTTCGAACACACCGTGGGTCGAGGGGTAGGTGATCATGCAGGCGGCAAGATTTTCTGAATGTTCTTCGGCCTTGTTGCGAAAATTGTCGACGTCGATGTTACCATTTTCATCCACATGAACCGGAACCACCTGCATGCCGACCATTTGTGCCGATGCGGGATTGGTTCCGTGTGCGGATGTCGGTATCAGGCAGATATTGCGATGCGCGTCGCCGCGATGACGATGATAGGCACGCACGCACAGGAGGCCGGCGTATTCGCCCTGGGCGCCCGAATTGGGTTGCATGGAAATCGCGTCGTAACCTGTAATCTGGCAGAGCTTGTCAGACAGATCATCGATCAGTTCGCGGTAGCCTTCAGCCTGATCAACTGGCGCGAACGGATGGAGCTCGGAAAATTCCGGCCATGTGATGGGCAACATCTCGGCCGTCGCATTCAGCTTCATGGTGCAGGAGCCAAGTGGGATCATGGATCGATCAAGTGCGAGATCACGATCTGCGAGGCGACGCATGTAACGCGTCATCTCGCTCTCCGCACGGTTCATATGGAAGACGGGATGCGTGAGATACTCCGATGTGCGGATCAGGTTTTCCGGCAGGCGATACGAGGGATAGCTTTCGTTATATTCTTCTCCAGTCCCACCGAACGATCGGAATATTGCTCGCACCGTGCTGGGGCGTGTGCGCTCGTCCACCGTGATCCCGATCTTGCGATCACCAATCTTGCGGAAATTCAGACCGTTTGTGACGGCATTGCCCATGATCAGATTCTGGTATGGGCCGACGTCGATTGTGATGGTGTCGAAGCAGGCCTTGGGCTCTATGATAAAACCCAGGGCCTCAAGACCATCTGACAATCGTGCGGCCTTGCGGTGTACGCGTTCTGCGATGGCTTTCAGTCCGCGCGGACCATGGAAGACCGCATACATGGACGCCATGACAGCGAGCAACACCTGCGCTGTGCAGATGTTGGATGTCGCTTTTTCGCGACGTATGTGTTGTTCGCGGGTTTGCAATGCAAGCCGGTAGACGCGATGACCGTGGCTGTCGACGGACACGCCGACGATGCGCCCGGGCATGGCCCGCTTGTGGGCATCCTTTGTTGCCATGTAACCGGCGTGTGGCCCGCCGTATCCCATTGGAACGCCGAAACGCTGCATGGAGCCAACAGCAATATCTGCACCCATTTCCCCAGGTGGCTTCAGAAGCGCCAGCGCGAGGGGATCGGCGGCCATGATAGCCAGTGCTTTTTCAGCATGGAGTTTTTCAATAACGGAAGAATAGTCGTGGAACAGACCATCGACTCCGGGATACTGGAAAATCGCACCGAATACAGCTGAGGCTTCAAGTTCAGTGAACGGATCTCCAACAATAATATCCCAACCAAGAGGTGCTGCACGCGACTTCAAAACGGCGATGGTTTGCGGAAGACAGTCCTTGTCGACAAAAAAGGCATTGGCTTTCGACTTTGACACGCGATGTGCCATTGCCATCGCTTCCGCGGCGGCGGTTGCTTCATCGAGCAGAGAAGAATTTGCAATGTCGAGCCCGGTGAGATCGGTCACCAGTGTCTGGAAATTGATGAGCGCTTCGAGGCGGCCCTGACTGATCTCTGGTTGATATGGGGTGTAGGCGGTATACCAGGCCGGGTTCTCCAGAATGTTGCGCTGGATCGCGGGTGGCGTGATGGTGCCGTGATACCCGAGGCCGATGAGGGAGACGAGGTTCTTGTTTTTTGCAGCTGTTGCGCGCAGGCGATCCAGTGAACCACGTTCGGACAGTGGGCGTCCGAAATCCAGAGGTTCTGTCTGGCGAATGTCTGCAGGCACCGTTTCGTCGATGAGGGCTTCAAGGCTTTCGACCCCGATTGTGCGTAGCATCTCGGTGATTTCTTCAGCAGACGGGCCGATGTGCCTGCGATTGGCGAAGTCATAGGGCTCGTATCGGCTTGTGTCGGGGGTGTTCGAAGTCATCCAATCAGTTCTCCGTACGCGGTTTCGTCCAGAAGGGCTTCGGCTGCGGATACATCATCGAGTTTCATCTTGAAAAACCATCCGTCATCGGCGGGATTGGTGTTCACGATTGCCGGATCGTTTGTGATCGCTTCGTTGATCTCGACGATTTCGCCTTTCAGTGGCGCATAGATTTCCGATGCGGCCTTGACGGATTCAACTGTGGCCGCGACGTCCCCCATATCGAATTTTGCTCCTACATCGGGTAACTCCACGAAAACGAGATCTCCGAGTTCACCAGCGGCATGTTCTGTAATGCCAACCGTAGCAACGTCACCTTCGACCTGCAGCCATTCGTGATCTTCTGTGAATTTCAGCATTTTATTCTCCGCTTCAGTTTATTTGCGTTTGTAATTTTGGGTGATGAAAGGAAGTTTGGTGACGACAACGGGTAAGCGTTTGCCACGGACATCGGCAAAGATCTGCGTGCCGGGAGAGACGTGCTCGATCGCGACATAAGCCATGGAAACGGGATGTTCCACCGTTGGGCCAAAACCGCCAGATGTTACGATTCCAATCGCGTTTTCTGACTGTTCGTCAGTGAAGAGTTCCGCACCAGAGCGTACCGGAGCACGACCCTCGGGTTTCAAGCCAACGCGGCGGCGTGTGGCGCCATTTTCGAGTTCATCAAGGATAATCTCTGCTCCTGGGAAACCGCCTTGCGTCGCACCGTTGCGGCGACGGGTTTTCTGAATGGCCCACTCCAGTGCGGCTTCGACTGGTGTTGTCGTCTCGTCGAGATCTGAACCGTAAAGGCAGAGTCCCGCTTCCAGACGAAGCGAGTCACGAGCACCGAGACCGATTGCTTCCACGCCTTCGATATCGAGAAGAGCCTGGGCAAGTGCGGCTGCGTCAGCCGAGGGTATTGAAATTTCATAACCATCTTCGCCCGTGTACCCTGAGCGTGACACAATGCAGTCTGCGCCATTGATGTGCAGGTTCGCGACATCCATGAACCGCATTGCCGCGCAGTCTGGTGCGTATTGGGCTAAAGCCGTTTCCGCCTGCGGCCCCTGAAGGGCGAGCAGTGCGCGGTCCGGAAGAGGTTCAATGATGCAGGTTTCATCGAGATGCGATTTCAGGTGCGACAGGTCGATGTCTTTGCAAGCTGCATTGACGACCAGAAAGAAATGATCTCCCCGATCGGCAATCATCAGATCGTCCTGAATGCCGCCGTGCCGATTGGTGAAAAGTGCGTAGCGTTGACGGTTTTTCGCAAGCCCTTGCACATCGACCGGGACCAGCGTTTCAAGGGCGCGCGCAGCATCTGCCTGATCGCCTGAACGGGCACGAACAATGATTTGTCCCATGTGGCTGACGTCGAAGAGACCCGCGTGCTTGCGTGTATGTATATGTTCCCTGAGCACGCCAGGGGCATACTGGACGGGCATTTCGTAACCGGCGAACGGTACCATCTTGCCGCCAAGCGCGGTGTGCAGATCGAACAGGGGCGTTCGCTTGAGATCATTCGGTGCTGCGGTCACGGCGTCATGGCCTCATCTGAGGCGCCCGTGATATCCCGGGTGGATTATCAATGGCGCCAGTTGTTTCAGCACGATTTGTGCTGCCTGACGCCCCCTCTGTCCGTTGGCCTGAGAGAATTATCCCGTCGGCGGACGCTGCTGCGCCACTCTCCAGAGTTTGTCGTTTCGCACTGGTCCTTTGACCTGAGAGTTTCCGGGGCGGTTGCTCCTTCGGCGCCAACGCGACAGTGCTGCGTTGATCTCTCCCAGTGCGTTGTGGTGGTTTAGCCTTGCGACTGCCTGTAATGCAAGCCGTGAATGAAAACGGTCTACGAAAATGTTACTGAGGCGACGCATTTCGATTTACAGAGGTAACAATGGACCTGATCACAAAAACGGCACGGCAGATTGTCGATGATCTTCGCGCGGGGCGCGTTTCCTGTGTTGAGGTGCTTGATGCTGTGGCAGAGCGTGTGGCAGCAGTGGATCCGGCAGTCAACGCGTTACCGACGCTCTGTCTAGAGAGAGCACGGGATCGGGCGACTGATTTTGATCGCACAACACCAGAAGATCGTGGTGTTCTCGCTGGACTACCTATTGTGATCAAGGATTTGTCGGATGTCGCCGGTGTGCGCAGCACGCAAGGCTCGCCCATTTTTTCGGATGCTGTTCCGAAGACATCGACGCATGTGGTTGATACCATCGAAGCCAATGGCGGCGTCGTGTTTGCAAAGTCGAACACGCCAGAATTTGGTGCGGGAGGAAATACCTTCAATGACCTGTTTGGCGCGACGGTAAATCCCTGGAACACGAAACTGTCGGCCGCGGGATCGTCTGGAGGTTCTGCCGTTGCGTTGGCCACTGGCATGGCGTGGCTTGCCCATGGTTCGGATATGGGAGGCTCGCTGCGCAATCCTGCAAGTTTCTGTGGGGTCGTTGGACTGCGTCCGTCACCTGGCCGCGTATCCAGTGGTCCGTCGGCCAATCCATACGATACCTTGAGCACCGATGGGCCAATGGCACGCGACGTGGATGATCTGGCGCTCTTTCTTGACGCCATGTCCGACTTCGATCCGCGCGAGCCGCTTTCTCTGCCGCGTCCTGCGGTGTCCTTCCAGGATGTGGCGGCGGCCCGGCGGAAACCGAAACGTGTTGCGTTCAGTGCGGACCTGGGCATCACACCTGTTGATCCCGTGGTGGCTGAGATTTGCCGACGTTCGGCGAAGCGCTTCGAGGCGCTTGGCGTTCCTGTCGAAGAGGCGCATCCGAACTTTTCCGGAGCGCACGAGGCCTTTCAGGTCCTGCGGGCGCATTCTTTTGCGACGGGGATGAACGCATTGCTGGAAAACCATCGCGATGCTCTGAAGCCCGAGGTGATTTGGAATATCGAGAAGGGATTGGCGCTCACCTCGGCGGAGATTGGCGAGGCAGAACGCATGCGCGGTTGTCTGGTTGCGCGAACTGTCGAGTTCTTCGAGACGTATGATTTGTTGCTGACACCGGCGACGATCGTTGCACCCTATCCAATCGAAGACCGTTACGTGCACTCATGCAACGGGCAGGCGTTCGACACGTATATCGACTGGTTGGCTATTGCGTATGCCATCACGCTTGTGTCGCTGCCGGCGTTGTCTTTGCCATGCGGGTTCACGCCGGATGGACTGCCTGTGGGTTTGCAGATGGTTGGTAAGCCGCGCGGAGAAGCGGAATTGCTTTCTGCCAGTGGTGTTTTGCAGGACGCACTAGGTTTGAACCATTTGCCGATTGACCCGATTGTTGGGTGAGAACATGCGTCACTCGCGGCCGTTGTACTGCTATCCCGGGTCTGTGTTAGACTTTTCGTCTCTCAAATGCCTTGCCAACAGAAACGATGCCCTGATGTCGCCTACCGATCTGCCGGTTCTGAATTTCGACAATACGTTTGCGCGTGATCTGGAAGGATTTTTTGTCCCATGGGATGCCGCAAAATCCCCGAAGCCGGAACTCCTGATGTGGAACGATGCCCTGGCTTCGGAGCTTGGGCCGGTGTTCGCCGCGTTGAAACCAAACGAAATCGTAGATATTTTCTCGGGCAACAGCGTGCCGGATGGTGCGTTTCCTCTCGCCCAGGCCTATGCCGGGCATCAATTCGGCGGGTTTTCACCGCAGTTGGGCGATGGGCGTGCCCTGTTGCTGGGCGAAGTTGTCGACACGGCCGGGCGTCGGCGTGACATTCAGCTCAAGGGGTCCGGGCGAACACCGTTTTCTCGCGGTGGTGATGGCAAGGCGCCGCTCGGACCGGTGTTGCGGGAGTACCTGATCGGTGAAGCCATGCATGCGCTGGGGGTTCCAACAACGCGTGCGCTTGCTGCCATTGCAACTGGCGAGCCTGTCTATCGTGAAGGAGCGTTGCCCGGGGCGCTCCTGACACGTGTGGCAGCGAGCCATTTGCGCGTTGGCACGTTTCAGTTCTTTGCGGCGCGTCAGGAAACCGACAAGGTGCGCCAGTTGGCGGACTATGCCATCGCGCGGCATTATCCCGAGCTCAAGGAACGCGATCAACCGTATCTTGCATTCTTTGAAGCCGTACTTCAGGCGCAGGCAAAACTTGTCGCCCAGTGGATGCAGATCGGCTTCATTCATGGTGTCATGAATACGGACAATACAACGATTTCCGGCGAAACCATTGATTATGGTCCCTGCGCGTTCATGAATATTTATGTGCCGGACACGGTGTTCAGCTCCATTGATACGCAGGGACGCTACGCCTACAAAAATCAACCGTTGATTGCGCAATGGAACCTGGCACGCTTGGCGGAGGCGCTTATTGGTCTTGTTGACCCGGAGCCGGAAAAGGCGGTGCAGTTGCTCACAAACCTGATTGAAGGCTTTCCAGAGGTTTATACCGAGCACTGGTTGTCAGGGATGCGCAAAAAAATCGGACTGATTAAAGATGATGTCGGCGATCTTGAGTTGGTCAATGACCTTCTGAGCGCAATGGAAGGTCAGAATGTGGATTACACGCTTGCCATGCGGCGCTTGTCGTCTGCAGTGCGTGGCGATGATCAACCCTTGTGTGCGCTGTTCAGTGATCGATCTGATATCGAGAGTTGGCTCAAGCGCTGGCGCGAACGGTTGGCACAGGAAAAGGTGATGGATGAGGAGCGCGGCATGGCCATGGATGCCGTTAATCCAATTTACATCCCGCGGAACCATATGGTTGAAGCAGCTCTTTCTTCAGCCGTAGCATCTGAAGATTTTGCTCCCTTTAAAAAACTTCTTGATGTATTGCGGCATCCATATCGCGAGCGTGACGGACTGGAACACTATGCACAGGCGGACCCGTCTGATGGGGCGCACTATCAAACATTCTGTGGAACATGACGTTGAGCGGAGAATACACCTTGAAACCACGATCCTGGAATTTTTCGCATGCCATTACGCGCAAACCAAGTGAAGCAATTGTAGACGGGTTGCGCGCAGTGGATACGGGTGCGCCCGATCTGACGCAGTTCCAACGTGATCATGATGCTTACGTTCAGGCGTTGCGGTCAACCGGCGCGCATGTGATCGAGCTTGAGTCGCTGGACGCATTTCCAGACTCAGTTTTTGTCGAGGATGCTGCTTTGTGTTTTCGCGAAGGTGCGATCCTGATGCGACCTGGGGCACCGTCGCGTCTGGGGGAAGCCGCTGCCATGCGTCCGGCTTTGGAGCAGGTCTACGGCGACGTGCGTGCTATTGAAGGACCGGGCTTTATAGAAGGTGGAGATATCCTGGTGACGGAGAGCGAAGTGCTCGTGGGCAGTTCTGCGCGCACTGATACAGTCGGCATCGACGAACTGCGTGAGCAGGTTCAGGACTGGGGCTATACTGTCCGGCATGTGCAGACGCCGCCTGATGTCCTGCATTTCAAGACGGATTGTTCTCTGCTCGACGAGACGACGATTCTTGCAACCCGCCGTCTTGATGCCAGCGGGTGCTTTGAGGGGTACAACGTCATTCATACGGCGGATGGCGAGGAGGCGTGCGCGAATGCGATCCGGTTCAATGAGCTGGTTGTCATGCCTTCAGGCTTCCCGAAGACTGCAGCGAAGCTCGCAGCCTCGGGCTATCGCGTGAAAGAAATCGGCAATACGGAAGCTGCCAAGCTGGATGGTGGCATGTCGTGCCTGTCGTTGCGGTTTTCGCCGCAGTGAGGCAACGGTGCCCGGTGTTTTGGTATTGCGGACGGTCTGCATGATGGGACAATTGCACCCCGAATCAGGTTGAGTGCGCCGATGGCTGCCAAACCTTTCCGCGAAACTGACCTTTATGCTCCCGTCAAGATGTTCCTTGAGGGGCAGGGCTATGATGTGAAGAGCGAGATTGGCGAGTCCGATGTCGTTGCCTGTCGCGATGACGAGGCCCCGGTCATCGTTGAACTGAAAACGGGTTTTTCACTTTCACTGTTTCATCAGGCCATTGCACGTCAACGCATGACGGATGCGGTATACATCGCGGTGCCTCATGGCACCGGTCCTGCGTTTGCGAAATCTCTCAAGAACAATTGTGGTTTATGTCGTCGTCTCGGGCTTGGCTTGATGACGGTGAAGATGAAGAAGGGCGTGGTCGAGGTTCATCTTGATCCCGCACCTTATCAACCGCGGATTTCGAAGCCGAGGCAGTCACGTCTGTTGAAGGAGTTTGCCAAGCGTGTTGGCGATCCGAACAAAGGTGGTGCGGTGCGGCAAGGCCTGATGACGGCCTATCGCCAGGACGCGTTGCGGTGTCTTGATGTCTTGCAGACTCACGGACCGACAAAGGCGTCAGATGTCGCGCAGCTTGCCAACGTCGACAAGGCCCGTCGCTTGATGGCAGACGATCACTATGGTTGGTTCGAGCGTGTGAACACAGGGATTTATGCGCTGACTCCCAAGGGGGCCGAGGCCGTTGTCGTATACGCCAAAGAACTGAAGGCGTTGGCGGAAAACGTTTAGGCTTCCGCTCGCCTCCGCATTATCGCGCCAAGTGCAAGCGCTATTGCAAATGTCCAACCGAGTCCGATCAGAATGGCCCATGGCCAGGGGGCTACGCCCCATCCGACATCAACCTGTGTTGCTGCGATAACGACCGCGATACTGCTGAAAGCGGCAAAGGTATTGGCAGCATCATGTGTCCGTTCGGGAGCAACATAGGCGAGGATAAAGAGGCCCAGCAGTCCGCCATACGTGTAACCCATGATCTTGAAACCGAACCAGAGGATGGAGGGTTGCGAGCCGAGTGCATAGGCGATCGCCGCCAGGATGAGGGCGAACAGAATGACAAGTGTGCGGCGAACTGCTGTGTCGGAAAGTCTTGTTGTGTGCTTGGCCAATCCGAGATCGAAGTAGGCAGAAGACGTCAGTCCGGCGAGTGCGGAGTCCAGTGAGGACATCGCTGCAGCAAACAGCGCTGCGACAAGCAAGCCGCGTAGCCCGGCGGGCAATTCGTGACGGATGAAGTGCGGAAAGACATAGTCGTTGCGATTGTCTGCAATCAGTGCTGTCACGGCTTCCTGCGGGAACGTTGTGTAGAATGCAAAGACAGCCACCCCCACGGTGAGGAACAGGAATGTGCTGCCAAGGTCTGCGATGCCGGCCGTGATGAGTGCGATTCTGGCCTGACTTGCGTTGCGACAGGCCAGTGCGCGCTGGGCGATGTCCTGGTCTGCGGCACCAACAGCGACGCCCAGTACAAGTGCAAACAAGTTACCGAGCCAGAACGTCGTGCCGTCGGACATGTTGAAGCTGAAATCGAAAATCTGGAACTTGTTGGCAGCGGCGCCAATATCCATGATCTGTCCAAATCCGCCGGGAAGATTCGCACTGATATAGAGAATGGCAATGGCGGCTCCGGCCAGGAAGAGAACGAGTTGCAGCACGTCGGTCCATATGACAGCGCGCAGGCCGCCCACCATGACATACGCTGTGGCCAGCGCGGCGACGAGGAAAATTGCGGTTGCCAATGACAGTTCGAAAAACACGGATACCGCAATGGCGCACCCGGCGAGGCGCACTGCGCTCGCAAGGCAACGGCTGACCATGAACAGCCATGTTCCGCCGAGCCGTGTGCGTGGTCCGAGGCGATGTTCCAGGTATTCATAGACTGTTGAAATGCGGAGGCGGTAAAACTCCGGAATAAAAGTTATCGTCACGATATAGGCTGCGGCGAACGTGCCGAACCAGAGTTGCACGTAGGCGAAGTTCCCGGAGATGGCTGCGCCCGGCACGCCGATGAACGTCAGCGCCGACAGTTTTGTGGCCCACGTTGAGGCGGCGACGGAGGCCCAACCCTGATCGCGACCTGCAAGAAAGTATTCACTCTCGCTCTGCGTGCGTCGTGCGGTTGCAATGCCGACGGCAAGGATCACAATCGCATATGTTACCACCACCAGCCAGTCGAGCGTCGCCATTGTTGTGATCCTGCTTTTCCGTCGAAGCGCTTGCCGCCGCGACTGTTCTGTTATGCCCGGATGACGGCGCGTGTGTCAGGTGTCTTGGCTGTTGCATACACAGGACATTCCTGCGGTGGTGCACGATTGATGATTGCGGCGCGCCTGCTGACCGGCCTACATCTGGTGTGAAATGTGCGCCGTCGTCGTGCTGTGGGCTGAACATGAATTTAGAGGGCTGTCGTGAAATACAACATTCTTGGTCGTACAGATTTGAAGGTTAGCGAAATCTGTCTTGGAACAATGACATGGGGCACGCAAAATAGCGAAGCCGAAGGGCATGAACAAATGGACTACGCCCTTTCTCAAGGGGTGAATTTCTTCGACACGGCCGAAATGTATCCAACGACACCGTTGTCAGCGGATACGCAAGGACGCACCGAGGAGATTATCGGAACCTGGTTCAAGACGAGCGGCAAGCGCGCGGATGTGGTTCTTGCCACGAAAGTGACGGGTTCGGGCTACAAGGCGGTTCGCGACGGTATTCCGATTTCTCCGAAAACGATCCGGCAGGCGATTGAGGGGAGTCTTTTGCGGTTGCAGACGGATTATATCGATCTGTATCAACTGCATTGGCCCAACCGTGGTTCGTATCACTTTCGCCAGAACTGGACGTTCGATGCCACTGGGCAGAACCGCAGCAGTACGCGCGATCATATTGCGGAGGTTCTTGCGACGATGGGAGAACTGATTGACGAGGGTAAGGTCCGTCACGTCGGGTTATCAAATGAGTCCTGCTGGGGTGTTTCTCAATTTCTGGAAATCGCAGAGGCCCAGAACCTGCCCCGTGTGGTTTCGATACAGAATGAATACAACCTGTTGTGTCGGTTGTTTGATCTTGATCTGGCAGAGCTTTCGCACAATGAGGATGTCGGATTGCTGGCGTTTTCGCCGCTTGCGGCCGGATTTCTCTCCGGGAAATACCAGGACGGATCTACGCCTGAAGGTTCGCGCCGTACGTTCCGGAGCGATTTGGGCGGGCGGTATTCGGAGGAGTCGCGGGCCGTGGTAGGGCGGTACATGGATGTTGCTGCACGGCATGAGCTTGATCCGTCGCAAATGGCCATCGCATTTTGTCTCACTCGACCGTTTATGACGTCAGCGATCATTGGTGCGACGACAATGACGCAGTTGAAACTCGATATTGCGGCCAAGGATGTGGTGATGAACGACGCTGTTCTCGCGGACATACATGCGATCTATCGTCAGCATCCCGTTCCGATTTGATCCGGTGAGGTGATAGATGCCGACCCGCAAGTATAACGTTACATTTCGAAATCGCGACGGCCTGACGTTCAAGGTTGGCGAAGACGAAGCTATCATCGATGTGGTTGAGGCGGCAGGGCATGTGTTGCCGATCGCCTGTCGATATGGTGGATGCATAACTTGTGCTGCAAAACTGCTTGACGGCAAGGTCCGTCAACCGAACGGCACTGCTATCAACAAGCGGCAGTCAAAGGCAGGCTACGTGCTTTTGTGCGTGGCGAGACCGACGTCAGACTGTGTTCTGGATGTTGGAGTTGAGAGCCACGATCAACTCTATCAGAATCCATTTGCCATGCCGCCGAAAAGCTACATGCCTTAGCGCCTGTTCAGAATACCAAACTTTTGTGTTTGTCTGATTGGTCTTGCCTTCAGGATCTGATGTTCGGGCGTGCGATGGTTGTCGCGTCTCTGCTGTTGTCGCCAGCACGAGCGAAATCCGGTGCGCGGTAACTGTCGCGGTCCCGTGCCATGTGAAGCCAATCAAAAAGCCATTGCCGGGTGGATGAAAAATTGTGCCGGTTCTCAAATTGCGTCCATGGCCAGTCACTGCCCCACATCAATTGGTCCGGACCCAATTCTTCCAATAGTCGTGTGAAGATGGGTGTACAGCGCACCGCAGCCTCACTGGATGGACTGTTGCGGAACGCACGATAGGGGCCGGACGCCTTGACGAACACGTGTCCCTTTGGCGCTTCCAGAATTGCTGCCTGTCCCGGACATTCCATCGGAGCTGTCGGATCAGGAAGACCGAAGTGATCCACTGTTATGCGATGCGAATGAGTGAGGAGCATCGGCAAAACGGAGGCCAGAAGTGCGCCTTCGCAATGGACATCGATATGCCATCCCAGCTCATCGGCGCGACGGATGACGGTCAGCCACGGTTCAATGTCGAACCGGTATGTGGTGGGTTTGCCGTAGAGATTGAAGCGGACGCCACGTATCCCAGCCTCGTGTAGCCGACTCATTTCATCATGCTGCGTGTCTGGTGAGAGGGTTACGACTCCTCGCAAGGCCAGCGTGTCGTCAGCGTGTTTGGTGCCTGTGCATTTCAGTCCATTACCGGCTGCCATTGCTGCCAGTAGATAGGTGTTGTCTGTTCCTAGAAAACTCGGCTGAACCAGCAAAGCCCCAGTCAGTTGGTGATCCTGAAGGTGCTGCACGTAGGTCGAGAGTAGCGCGTCGTTTGCTGGTGCATATCGGCGTCCCGGAGCGAGCTTGAGCGTACGCTCGAAAACATGGGCGTGGCCATCGATTTCTCTGTCTGGCAAATCCAGCAGAACATTTGCACCGCGCAATTTCATGCGCTTCCCCTTGACTTCAATATTTCTATATAGAACTATCCTGTTAGTGTTTTGTTATGAAAGGCGCTGCATGTCAATCACGTTGCTCAAAGGGGATGAACGTCTGCCGCTGTACCAGCGGCTGGCCGATCTTCTGCGCAACGAGATAAAAAGTGGCGCACGCAAACCAGGCGATCGCTTGCCGTCTGAAAACATTATTGCCGAAGACTATGGTTTGGCACCCGGCACTGCGCGCAAGGCGCTGGCGGAGCTGGTGAACGACGGTATTCTTGAACGTGTTCAAGGGCGTGGAACATTTGTGCGCCGTCCGTCGTTTGATCAATCCCTGTTTCGATTTTTTCGATTCAGAAGCAAGGGCAGTGGGCAAGAGGTACCGAAGAGCCGCATCCGGTCGCGGAGTGTGAAACCGTTTCCTGATCATGTGGCCGACAAGCTTGCGCAACCCCGAAAGTCTGACGGTATCCAGATGAGCCGACTGCGGATTATTGATGGCGCACCTGTTGTGCTGGAAGAGATCTGGTTGCCCCTTGAGCCGTTCCGCGCGTTTCTCGAGATCAAGACGGACGATCTGGGGGACTTGCTCTACCCTGTTTACGATGCCTGTTGCGAACAGGTTGTTGCGCGTGCAGAGGAAATTCTAACGGCCGAGGCGGCGGGCAAGGATGCTGCGCGCCTGTTGAACATTGCGGTTGGCGAACCCATCATGGTTGTCGACCGGTTGGCGCGGGGCTTTGACGGATGTCCTCTCGAATGGCGCCGTTCGCGCGGGCCAGCAAAGCTTTTTCACTACCAAATCGAGATCCGATAGAGATCTGAACCACAGGGAGGACGTTTAATGACATATCACTTCAAACTTCCGGTTAAGACTGCGGCTACCGCAACAGTTGCGGCTTTGACGACGGTTCTTGCAATACAGTCGGTACATGCCGAGGCACGTGAAGTGCGCATTGCGAGCCACGTGTCGGAATTTTCCCCACTCCACGCGCAATCGCAGATGTTTGCAGCAGAAATCGAAAAACGTCTGCCAGGGCAGTTCAAGTTTACCCTGTTCCCGGGTGGACAGTTGGGCAAGGAAAAAGCCCTGATGGCCAACGTGCAGGCCGGATCGATCGAGATGATCAATATTGCCTCCGGCGTCATGAAACTGGACAAGAAACTTGGGGTGTTCGATTTACCATGGCTCTTTTCTGACCGTGCACACGTGCAGCGGGCGATGGATGGTGGACTTGAAGATGCGATCCGCTCCCGCATCGAGCAAGTTGGCGGCATGAAGGTTGTCGGGATCTATGAGAATGGGTTCCGGCATGTCATCAACTCGAAACGTGCGGTGAAGACGCCAAGTGATCTTGATGGACTGAAAATCCGGATTTCCGGTGGGAAGTTCCGTCAGGGTGTCTTCCGCAAAATGGGGGCAACGCCGCAAAAAGTGTCATGGGGCGAAACGTTCACCGCGCTACAAAGCGGCGTTGTTGATGGTGCTGAAGCAGCGACGTATGGCTTTTATGAGCAGAAGCACTATGAGGCCGCGAAGTATCTTGCCAAGACCGGGCATGTCTACACGCCGTCTTTCCTGCTGGCTTCCAACGTGTTTTTCAAAAGCCTGACGTCCGAGCAACAGAAGGTGTTTGCGGAAGTTGGCAAGTCGATAACGGCTGCCGCTTATGAAAAGTCAGCCGAGTTGGAAACCAAGTACTTCAAGGTCATGACCACCAAGATGGAAATCAATGATGTTGATCTTGCTGCGTTCCAGAAAGCGACGGCGTCATCCTATGACGATTACACATCAAGCCAGGGTGATGATTATCTCAAGCTGATCCGTGCTGCGGCCAAATAGGCATGCTGCGCACGATTGATCGAATTGTTGAAGGGGTGGCGGTGCTTGCATTCGCCACCTCGTCGATTTTGATCTGCATCAATGTGATCAATCGCTATCTCGTCCTCGGCGGGATGCGGTCGATGGCAAAATCATTCGAATGGTTTTCCCCTCTTTACCTGTCCGTTCGCAACACGCTGGGCGACATCAGTGTGATGGCTGACGAAGTTCCGGGATACCTGCTGGTCTGGGTGGCGTTTCTCGGGGCCTATCTGGCAATGCGTCGTGGCGGTCACATCAGTTTCGACCTCCTGGCGCACCGCACGACCGGGCTTGGACGGTTTGCCGTGGTCGCTGGCAACACGCTTCTTATCGGCGGGTTTCTCATCCTGCTTTTGTGGCAATCTGTGCGCATGATCCTTGTATCTGGGCGAACAGAGATCGAAACGGCAGAGATTGCGCAGGGCTGGTTCATGCTCATTCTGCCCATTGCAGCGGTACTTCTTCTTCTGGCGTTGCTGGAACAGGTTCGTCTCCGCCTGAAACGCAGGGTCTGACCAGACATGAGCATGGCTTGGGGTGTCATTGCACTTCTGTTCCTGATGATCGGGATTGGAATGCCGATCGGGTTCGCGCTGATGATTTCGGCGGCGATCGCGATGTTCATCGCCGGGCTGGATCTCATTTTTGTTCCGATCCAGATGTTTTCCGGCGTCAACAAGATCATTCTTCTGGCGATCCCACTGTTCATCTTCATGGGTGAATTGATGGGCGCCACTTCGATTGCGGACCGCATCATCAATCTTGCGCGCGCTCTTGTTGGCTGGATGCGTGGGGGGTTGGCGCACGTCAATGTTGTGACCTCCATGTTCATGGCGGAAATGTCCGGTTCGGCTGTTGCGGACGCAGCGGTGATGAGCAAGATCTTTGTGCCGTCGATGGAGAAGCAGGGGTATCCCAAGGCTTTTGCAGCTTCGGTTACGGCAACGAGTGCGACGCTTGGCATTATTATTCCTCCGTCTATCCCCATGGTGCTTTATGGCGTCACCACCAACACGTCGATCAAGGACCTGTTCATTGCCGGCATTGGCCCTGGAATCCTCCTTGCGGGCGCTTTCATGGTTACCAACCTGGTTTTTGCCATCAAGGAGAAGCATCCGGTCGACGCGCGTTTCGAGTTGCCGCGCCTCTGGCAGGCGCTTCGTGCTGCGATTGTTCCGTTGCTTATCCCCGTTATCGTTGTTGGTGGACTGATTGGTGGTTTTGTTACGCCGACGGAAGCTGCGGCGGTCGGTGTCGTTGCAGCGCTGTTTTTTGGCTGGGTAATGCAGCGCGATCTGAATGTTTCCAAGGTCTATGAACTTGCGGCCACGACTGTGCGGCAAACGTCGGTTGTGATGATGATTATTGCGGGGTCTGCGGTGCTTGGGCAGTATCTCGCCAATGAACAGATCCCGCAGCAAATCGCGAGCGGACTTGGCGAGATTACGGACAACTATGTTCTGCGGATCTTGCTGATCAATGTGTTCCTGCTGTTCCTCGGGATGTTCTTGCATGCGTCAGCCGCCATCATTGTGGTTGTGCCGATGCTGCTGCCCCTGTCGCGCGAAATGGGAATTGATCCGATCCACTTTGGTGTGATGGTCTGCCTCAATCTCGGTATCGGGCAGCAAACCCCGCCGGTTGCGTCCGTTTTGCTGACGGTGTGTTCTGCAACGAACCTGCGGATTGAAGAGGTCATGGGCTATTGCAAGTGGTTCATTCTTGCGATGTTTATCGTGCTGATGTTTGTCTCGTTTGTTCCGGCAACAGCGCTCTGGTTTCACTAGGGTGTGTCCGACTTAAATGGAGACACCGGGATGTCTGTGGAGCTACCTGGGGCGTCGCGTCATGATTCCATTTGATTCAGACGCGCTATAGGCTGTTCAGAAGCGAAGTGTGCACGCGGCATTTTCGCTTTGCAGATGGCGTAGCCGATGTAGGGTGCGGGAGCGTGAAACGGTTAGCGTCGGTCTCTCCCATGTTTGATCATAACTTTCTTGAACGACTTCGAGAGATCGTCGGTGTGCGCGGCTTGCTGTCAGCGGACGATCTTGCGGGGCGCGATAGTGGCATTGACGCGACGAACCTTGATGCAGGTGTTGCGGTTTTGCCTGAAAAGGTATCTCAGGTGTCGGCTGTTCTAGCCTTATGCAACGCGCGCAGAGTGTCGGTCGTTTCGCACGGTGGACTGACGGGATTGGCTGGTGCAGCGGCCAGCCACCCGGGGCAATTGATTGTCAGTACATCCCGGCTCAATCAGATTTGCGATATCGATCCAATGGGTGGAACGGCCCTGATTGATGCCGGAGTCACGCTGGAAGTGCTGAACAATTCGGCGGGTGCGCACGGGTTGTGTTCCGGAATCGATATCGGCGCCCGTGGTACAGCAACGATTGGCGGTATGATCGCGACAAACGCTGGTGGTGGTGAAGCGTTTCGCTACGGTGTGATGCGGCATCGCGTGCTTGGGCTTGAAGCGGTGTGCGCCGATGGGACAGTCCTGTCCGATCTCAAACGCGTGACGAAATCCAACGAAGGGCTGGACGTGAAACAGCTTTTCATCGGGTCCGAGGGAACGCTTGGCGTTGTCACGAAGGCGGTGCTGAAGCTTGAACCGGTTGCCGGGGAGATGTCGACGGCACTTGTGGCTTGCGATTCTGCAGCCCAGGCTGTTTTGCTTTTCCATGCTTTGCGCACGTCTCCACATCTCGATCTTACCAAGGCGGAAATCATGTGGCGTGATTACGCGCAGGTGACGGCGCACGACCTGGATCTGTCTGCGCTTCTCTCGTTCGCGGACCGATCTGTCTATCTCCTGTTGGACGGTGCGATGCGTGATCTGGAACGAGATGCGTTTGCGGACGTTCTGGTGGCAGCGATGGAGGATATTGGAATCGATGATGCCATCATTGCGCAAAGCGAACGTGAGCGTGCCAACATGTGGCAGATACGGGAAGACAGTTGGGGCGTGCAGCGGCAATATCCGAACGGTTTGTGGTTCGATGTGTCTGTCCCGCAATCTTTGATGGATGATTATGTTGCTGCGGTCTGTGCACGTATCGATGTCGTGGATCAGGAATTACGTGTGTTCGTGATGGGGCATCTTGGCGATGGTAATCTGCATTTCACGATCACCAAGGGCGTGCCGATTGCAGAACTTTATCCTTCGGTATCGGATGCTGTTTATGACGGGCTGCGCGAGATGGGTGGTTCGTTTTCGGCGGAGCATGGCATTGGAACGGAAAAGAAATCGGCTCTTGCCGCGTTGTGTGACCCCGGCAAGTTGGACCTGATGAAGACCATAAAACGTGCGTTTGATCCGAATGGCATCATGAACCCGGGTAAGGTTCTGGACTGATCTGCCGACTTATTGGCCAACCGGATCAACAAGAACGTCCAGCAATTGCTTGAAATCCCTCTCGGTGGACTCGAGTTGCAGCACTCTGGTTTCAATATCGCGTGCCCGGCTCTTTGGCATGATGGATTCGGTGAAGGCGCGAAATTTCGCGACAACTTCGGCTTGTGTCGGCTGCGGATCGGGGCCGCCGGATGCGATGGTGGGGCCGCTTTCGAGCGTGCGACCGTCCTTCAGTTCAATGGTCACGCTGGCTTTCCGATGCTCCGGGTATGCCCTTTCGAATGTGTCGTCGATGATTGCCGATGTTCGGGCCGTCATGGCGACGACTTCAGGGTCCGCGAAGCTGCCTTCCAGAATTTCATCGACGCCGACATGGCCGCGCACGAGGGCTGCAGCAACAGGCCACGACATCGAGTATTGCGCATGCGGTGATGAGGTTGGAACATCCTGGTTCAATGCGGCCGCATAGGTGAACGTTGCAATCGTCACACGTTCGATCATGTCCGGAGTCAGTTTATGCTCGCGGCGGAGTTTCAGTGCAGCGTCAATCGGCGCGTGCGCCCAGCGACAGGTTGGGTAAGGTTTGATGTATTGTTGCGTTGTCAGCCAGTTTCGGTTGAGGTCTGACCAGGCGAATGTGGCATCATTGAATTCCACGGTTGCGGCAGGGCAGCCTGTGAATCCGTCCTCTGCAATCAGTGCGGAATAAATTCCGGTTGGGGCACCCCACCCGCTGCCGTCATGCAACATGGATGGATTGGCGATTTCGCGCATCATCTGACTACGGGGGCCGTGGTACTCCGCGATGCCAAGTGCATGTCGGAAAACGTTATCGGGCATGTTGCGTAAACGTGCGCTGATGGCGACGCAACCGAGCGCGTTCCATGCTCCGGATGTGTGGTAGTCGGGCACGGTTTTGTGCAAGGCGAGTGCCGCGCGGTAGGATATTTCGTAACCGATGATCATGGCGGCGAGTGCGTCCCGTCCAGAAACGATCTCGGCGGCTTCGGCAAACGCGCAAAGTGCCGGGAAGATTGCTGCGCCCGCGTGTCCCTTGGACGGGTTCCAGCCATCGTGTGCATCGATACTGTCGATCTGCGTTGCCATTGCGAACCCGAAGCCGGGGAGTGAGGTTTTGCGGCCGTCGAACAGGAGGCGTGCCGCCGGTGCGTCTGGTCCTGCCGCCCAGTGCCGGGTTGCGTGGTTTCTGGCGATTCGTCCTGCGTCGACTTTTGTGCCAGCCGCGAGCACACCAATGAGATCAAGTATCATGAGCTTGGCGGTTTGCGTTACGCCATCGGGAATAGTTCGGGTGTCGAGGTCCCGCACGAACGTTGCAATGGTGTTGAACGTTTGGGAGGGACCTGCGAGGGTTTGCATGTCTGTCATGGCGGCATCTCCCTGATCATGCGCGTGTGTGCGCGGATTTATGGATTTCAGTCTGGCATGATGGAGAACGCAAGCCCAAATCGTGTGGGTCGCAAAAGGGAGTGTGATGCGAAAAGATCGTCTGCAAACACCGGATGGGAGATATTTCGTGGCGCGCGGTGTCATGCGGCGGTGCACCAATCCCAATCTGGCGGACGGGGAACGGCGTGCGTACATCAAGACTCTGATGCAGGCGCGCATGGCGATGCGGTCCGTTGCTACAGCGGAGGAACTGGCTGACATCCGATCTCGGATCGATGTCGCCAAAACGTACCTGGGCGAAGCCGGCGCGGTCTGGTGGGATGATGGTGCGGCAGATGTCAGTGGGCAACATCCATCAGCAACTGAGTATGCAAACTGGTGGGCAGGGCTGACGGATGACGAGCGTCGCGCGTGTGAAGTCGATGAGAGAGGCGATCCGTCGCCCGAATGAGGAGCGACGGATGCGGGTGTCAGCAGGGCTTGTGTCAGACCCAGATATCTGACGAGCAGTCGCCGCCGGGGTAGCGTGTTTCGTGCGCGCGCGCTGGGCCATGCGGTTCTTTACCGAAGTCGACGAGGAACTTGTCGTTGATGGACATGCCGCCCTTTTCCGTGTCGCAGTCGACAACGAGCATCACGCCACCGGCTTCCTTCATGTCCGGATAGAACTGGTTGTCCCAGGTGGAGAACAGTGAGGTTGTGACGTAAAGACGTTTGCCGTCCAGTGAGAGCTGGATCATCTGTGGCGCGCCGTGGACGGGGCGTCCATTAACTTCCGGTTGCTTGCCAAGCATTCCACCGATCCAGACTTGCCCTGTCAATTTCGGGTTCGAAGGATCGGAAATGTCGTACTGACGCAGATCGCCGTGCAACCAGTTCGAGAAGTAGAGATATTTATCGTCCATCGACACGAGGATGTCTGTGATCAGGCCGGGCATTGGAACCGGGAAGCTTTCGACGTCAATGGAGTCGACGTCGATCACCTTTTCGATCTGCAGTTCGCCGCTATCGTCCTTGTACCAATGGAAGATGTTGGATGAGAGAGTCGCACCGACAAATCCGTGTGTTGAATCCGGATCGTGGTGAAAGCGAACTTCGAGGGGGATCATGCCTTCTTCCCCAAGATTAACGGTTTTCTCGATACTCTTGTTCTTGAAATCCCAGAAATGAATGGATGAGCCGTAGTTGCCCTTGCCCACGTCCTCAAGATCGAACCCCGGCATGAACGTATTTGGCGCGGCCCATTCGGTGGACACCATCATGTTGTGGCGGGGCTGATACCAGAAGTCGTAGTTGAAATTCATGCCGGTGATATCTTTTTCCCAGCGACCCATAATCTCGAAGTCCTTATTGAGATGCAGGAAGCCACCGGGTGCGTTCCCGTCGGCGTCGCCGAGCATCGAGACGATGATTTCCGATCCGAGGCAGTGCACGGTGTGGGGTGCGGAGAGGTTGGTCTTCTTCTTGATCTCGTCGCCGTCGATGGTCTTGAACAACGTTGGTTTGCGTGGATCGGTTGCCGTGTCGACAATGTAGAAATTCGAGGTGCGCACACCTGGGATGATCAGGTACTTGCGGGACATGCTGGCATCGTCATTGCACGAAGAACACGCGTTCCAGCCCATGTGGTGGAGCTCGTCACCGACGATTGGCATTTCCGTTCGATGGATAACCTCGCCATAGGTCGGGCTGGTTTCATCCACGTCGATGGTGGCGAGATAGTCGGGTTTCTCGATGCCTGTCCCGGTGTAGATGCAGATCGTGTAGACGACCTTTTCGCGTGGTGCCTTGATGGCGTCCTGAGGGGATGCGTAGCCCGGACCCGCACAACATTCTGCTGCTTCTGCCATTTTCTTTCCTCCTCGTTTCAACGCCCTTGCACAACTTCGGGCGTTTTTTCTCTTTACGACAAATTTCGTGCGCGCTCGCGCAGGGCAAATTTTTGAATCTTGCCCGTTGCGGTTTTGGGCAGTTCTTCGAAGATGACGGTTTTTGGTGCCTTGAAGCCGGCAAGAAGCGCGCGACAGTGCTCGATAATGTCCTGTTCCGACGCGGTTTCGCCGGGTTTAAGTTCGACGAAAGCGCACGGCGTTTCACCCCATTTTTCGTCTGGACGCGCAACGACGGCAGCGACAGCGACGGCTGGGTGCTTGTAGATTGCGCCTTCCACCTCGACGGAGGAAATATTTTCTCCCCCGGAGATGATGACGTCCTTCAGCCGATCCTTGATTTCGATGTAGCCGTTCGGGTGCACGACTGCGATGTCGCCGGATTTGAAGGCTCCATCTGCGAATGCGTCGGCTGTGGCTTGCGGGTCGCGGAAGTATCCCTTCATGACGGTGTTGCCGCGCACCGTGATCTCGCCTTGGGTCTTACCGTCTGCAGGTACCGGTTCGCGCGTGGACACGTCGACCACAGTCACATCTTCCGTTACGGGGAAGCGCACACCCTGACGGGCCTTGATGGTGGCCTGTTCGTCGAGGGGCAGATCGTTCCATTCATCGCGCCAGACGCATTCGACCACGTGCCCGAATGTTTCTGTCAGTCCGTAGACCTGGAGCACTTCCATGCCGAGCGCGGAACATTTTTCGATGATGGCTGCGGGAGGTGGGGCACCGGCTGTCATCACCTTGACGGGATGCGTAATCTCGCGGCGTTCATCTTCGGGTGCGTTGACCAGCATGCCGAGTACAACCGGTGCGCCGCCGAAATGGGTCACGTTGTGGTCGACGATCGCGTCGAAGATCACCCTGGCGCTGACGGTACGATTGCAGATGATCGTTCCAGCGCAAGCGGCCATCGTCCAGGCGTGGCCCCAGCCGTTACAGTGGAACAGTGGCACCGTGTAGAGATAGCGCGGGTGTGCGGGGAGTGCCCAGCCCGTGATTGTCCCGAGTGCCATCAGGTAGGAGCCGCGATGGTGGTAGACGACGCCTTTGGGACGACCCGAGGTGCCGGACGTGTAACTTAAAGTGATGGCGTCCCATTCGTCGTCAGGGAGCTGCCAGTCCGTCGGGTCGTTCCCGGTGGTCAAAAATGTGTCGTAGTCCATGTCGCCAAGGCGTTCGCCGGTCGTCCCGGCCTGGGCGTCATCGATGTCGATGATTTTAATTCCATGATCACCCATGTGCTCCAGTGCGAGTTTCACATTGGGCGCAAGCTGGGTGTCGGTGATCAGCAGTTTTGTTCCGGCGTGCCCGAGAATATAGGCTATGGTTTCCGGATCGAGGCGCGTGTTGATCGTGTTCAGCACGGCACCTGACATCGGGACGCCGAAATGCGCCTCAACCATCTCGGGCGTGTTGGCAGCCATCAGGGATACGACGTCGTCCTTGGCAATTCCGGCGGCTTTGAGCGCTGCTGCGAGTTGTTCCGAACGGTCGTGCAATTGACGCCATGTATAGGAGCGATTTCCGTAGATGACAGCTTCGCGGTCGCCAAACACATCCCGGCAACGCACCAGAAATGACAGCGGTGTGAGCGCAGCGTAATTCGCCCGAACCGCATCCATTCCCGCGAAATGCTCTGCTGTCATTTCCTGGTCTCCGTTTCGTCACGCCCCGCAAGGGCGTGTGGCATTCAATAACGTTGCGATCATCCGCGCCAGTCGATATCGCAGATTTCGGCGCTGCGACCGGAAAAATCCCAGACCCGACCAAAGGCACGAACGCGACCCTTGGTGGCTTGTGCGATCGTGATGTCAGGGCCCATCCAGTAACCTGTGTTGGTGACTTTGACTTCCTTGCCGGGATTGGCGCCGCCGATGGGCTCCACTTCGCCGAGAATGTTCTTGCCAACCGTCAGGCGGCGTTTTTCGCCTTCGGTTTCGAACGTGATCGGTGCGCGTTCCGAGCCGA
The DNA here is from genome assembly GCA_937931785.1 of uncultured Hyphomicrobiaceae bacterium. Lineage (GTDB taxonomy): Bacteria > Pseudomonadota > Alphaproteobacteria > Rhizobiales > CALHAX01 > CALHAX01. The sequence continues at coordinate 34,965 of CALHAX010000082.1, forward strand.
GATAGTTGCCAACCAGCATAGTGAAGAGGCCGGTGGTTCCACCGCTTTTTCCGGAGAAAATTCCTTCAAGCGCCTTGTACGCCTTGTCGGATGCACGGTCGTCGATATAGGCACCAACGGTCCAGTTGCCGCGCCCCATGTTGCCGGGGATGTCGAGAACCATGCCGACGTTCAGGCCCGAAAGATCAGTCTTGCCCGCCTTGCCCTTGTCGATGCGCACGCCCATCCAGGCCTGGCAATAGCCTTCTGTTGGCGGGTGTTTGCCAAGGGAGACGACGCACGGGCAGAACACGGTGCAATTGCAGTTCAGGATCAGTTCGCCTTTGATGGACCAGCTCATCTGTTGTCCTTATGGGTTGGGGCGCGAAGCTCGCGGAAAAAAAATTGGCGGCATCAGGGGTGTGATGCCGCCGATGTCTCAGATCAGGCTGTTTTTCCCTGACCTTTTTCAGTGGCGTTCACCAGGCACACCATGTTGCCATGTGGGTGCTTATTCTCCCACATGAGCTGATGTGCGTTGCCAATTTCGTCAAAAGAGTAAACTTCGGACATGCCCGGATCGACCTTACCCGCGATGACAAGCTCGTTGACTGCTGCTGCCTGTTCGTCATTTGCGACATGGGATCCTTGCAGACGCTTCTGCATCATCCAGTGATAACGCAGATCCATTGTGATGTTGTAGCCTGTGGTCCCGGCGCAGATCACGATCATGCCGCCCTTGTCGCAGACAAAACCAGACGTTGGCAGTGTTGCCTCGCCGGGATGTTCGAAAACAATCTGAGGGTTCTGGCGTTCGCCGACGCATTCCCAAATGGCCGCACCGAAGGCCCGGGCGCCCTTCATCCATGCGCCCCATTCCTTGGATTTTGTGTCGGGCATCGTTCCCCAATGGTCGAAGTCTTTCCTGTTGATCACGCCAACAGCGCCTTTCGACATGCAGAAGTCGCGCTTGTCTTCCTCGGAGATGACGGCAACCGGCTTTCCGCCGAGCGCCGATACGATTTGCAACGCGCTGGCACCGAGACCACCGGCGGCGCCCCACACCAGCACGACGTCGCCTTCCTTTACAGTGTGGGGCTCGAAACCCATCAGCATCCGATAGGCGGTGGAGGCGCAGAGCATGTAACAGCCTGCTTCTTCCCAGCTCAGATGTTTCGGCTTTTTCTGGATCTGGTGCGATTGCGCCTTCGCGAACTGGCAGTATGAGCCGTAGTTCGTCTGATAGCCCCAAACGCGCGTTGAGTTCGCCAGCATCGGATCCTTGCCGGACTTGACCCACGGGTCTTCCGGATCCCACCAACCTGATGCAACGACGCATTCGTCGCCGGGTTTGCAGTTGTCCACTTCGGAGCCCACGGCCCAGACGATGCCGGAGCAGTCAGAACCACCGGCGTGGAAGTCTTCCGGCTCGCCCTTCTTTTGACGATCCGCAATAACATCCAGCGGGTAACCGAGTGCGGCCCAAACGTTGTTGTAGTTGATGCCGGTTGCCATCACGTAGACCAGCACGTCCTTCGGTCCGAGCTCAGGCGTTGGGATCACCTCCCGTTTCCACGCGTCTTTCGGGTCGCCGAAGCGGTCCTGGCGTACCGTGAAGGCGTGCATGTTCTTGGGCACAACGCCCACTTCAGGCATTTCGCCGAGGTCGTAGAGGTCTTTGGTCATGGGGAGGACTCACATCCGTCAAGGTTGGTTGATCAACGTTGGCGCAATTTCTGAAATCGGCTTTGCTATTTGTCAAGCAAATAGGTAATTGTGTAATTAGAAGTTTCGGTTGCGATCGTGGTTTCAGTCAACCGCGGACGCGTTGCTGAATGTCAGGACAGATGAATGTCGATCAAGTTTGAGCCGGTTGTCGCGACAAGCGTCACAAAGCAGATCGCTGAACAGATCAAGGCGTCGATCATGGATGGCCGTCTGAAAGCGGATGATCGCCTGCCGACCGAGCATGACCTGGCGGAACAGTTCGGCGTTTCTCGCCCGACAATTCGTGAAGCACTCAAGCGACTGGCAGCGCAGAACCTCATACATTCCAGACGCGGGCCGACCGGTGGTACGTTTGTGCGTCGACCGACCGAAGAAGAAGTTCGCGCCAACCTTATCACCGAAGCGACATTGCTTGTGTCCTTTGGCGAATTTGACTTGCCGGATATTGCAGAAGCGCGTCACGAGCTTGAGCGGATGTGTGGTCGACTTGCGGCCGAGCGCCGCGACGAAGCCAGTTTGACTGCGATGGCACGTGAAGTTGAAAAGCAGAAAGAGGAGCGCATCAGCGACGAGGATTTCTGTGCGTCCGACGTGCGGTTTCACCGCGCGCTTGTGGATGCCTCAGGGAACCCGGTTCTGCAGTTCGTCATGTCGACGGTGATCGAAGCGCTGCAACCGATCGAGAACATGGTGATCTTCAAGTTTCGCGACAAGCAGAAGATCATTCGTCAGCACGAGAAAATTCTGAAAGCGATTCGCAGTGGCGATCCGGACCGAACCGAGAAAGCCATCACGGAACAAATGACCTATCTCGGGCACTTGTTCGGCAAGGTCGCGGCGATGCGGAAAACGTCGTCAGCCTGATTGCAAGTTACGGCAATCCCCTTGCGATCTCTGTCCAGAAGCGGCATTGCACATTCAAATTCTCATCGTGACATCGTGCGCTGCGGCGTCTTGACCAAACCAGAGGTGAATTTGCGGATATGACTGTTCAGTACCTGAAGAAGGCACCGAAGACATCAGCAACCGGCGCGGACGATGTTCGCGACACCGTGCAAAAGATCCTGAACGAGATCGAGCAGGGCGGAGAAGCGGTGGCCAAGGAGTACGCGGCGAAATTCGACAAGTACGATGGAAATATTGTCCTCACGCGAGACGAAATCGAGGCGGCCACTGCTGCGGTTCCGCAAAAACTGAAAGATGATATTCTGTTTGCACATGACAACGTGCGCCGTTTTGCGGAAGCGCAGAAGGCTACGATTCTCGACACCGAGATGGAAATCGTGCCGGGTCTGATTGCGGGCCAGAAGAGCATCCCGTGCCAGGCCGCCGGGTGTTACGCGCCGGGCGGACGGTACAGTCACGTGGCCTCGGCATTAATGACGGTCACGACCGCCAAGGTTGCGGGATGTGGACACATCGCAGCCTGTTCACCGCCGCGCCCTGAGATCGGGATCAACCCGGCAATTGTCTACACCGCTGATGTGTGTGGCGCGGATTCAATTCTGGCGCTTGGTGGTGTGCAGGGTATTGCGGCAATGGCGTTCGGACTGTTCGGTCTGCCGAAGTCGGATATTCTCGTTGGGCCAGGCAACCAGTTCGTGGCGGAAGCCAAGCGTATCCTGTTTGGCCGGGTTGGCATCGACATGTTTGCGGGGCCGACGGACAGTCTGATCCTCGCGGATGAGACGGCTGATCCGTATATCGTTGCGTGGGATCTCGTCGGGCAGGCGGAGCACGGTTACAACTCGCCGGTGTGGCTGGCGACGACCAGCCGTGCGCTCGCTGAAAAGGTTCTGGAGCTTGTGCCAGGCATCATCAAGGAGCTGCCAGAGGTCAACTCGCAAAATGCTGAGGCTGCATGGCGCGACTATGCAGAGGTTATTCTTTGTGACACGCGTGAAGAAGTGGCGGATGTTTCGGACGGTATCGCACCGGAACATCTGACCGTTCAGGCGCAGGATCTCGACTGGTGGCTTGATCGGCTGGAGTGCTACGGCTCGCTGTTCCTTGGTGAAGAAACAACTGTGGCGTTTGGCGACAAGGCATCGGGTACGAACCACGTTCTGCCGACATCGGGCGCAGCGCGCTATACGGGTGGATTGTCGGTGCACAAGTACATGAAGATTGTCACCTGGCAGCGGGCAACACGCGAAGGCATGAAACCTGTCGCGGAAGCGACGGCACGCATTTCACGGCTGGAAGGCATGGAGGGGCATGCCCGGACAGCCGATATTCGTTTGGAGAAATATTTCCCAAACGAAACGTTTGACCTGACGGGCGTGGAGTAAAATTCTAACTGACCGTGGCGATGGTTCGGAACACGTTTTCGAACATCTCCACGGTCAGGCGGCCCGTGTTCGTGTTGTAGCGTGAGCAGTGGTAGCTATCGATCAGGATGCGGTTTTCGCCGAGATCATTTTGCGCCCCGTGACCGAATGGCGCGTCTTTCAATTTCAGTCCAACGGCGCGGACGACGCTGTCGTGCGCGATCCGGCCAAGCGCTAGCACAACGTTGAGGTTGGGGAGCGCATTCATGCGGTTCACCAGGAACGGGCGGCACTGCGTGATTTCTGCGCCGACCGGTTTGTTTTGCGGTGGCACGCACCGTACGGCGTTCGTGATCATGCAGCCGTTCAGCTTCAATCCATCTGCTGGATCGGAACGATACGTTCCTTGCGACCAACCGAATTTTTCCAGCGTTGCATAGAGCAAGTCGCCAGCATAGTCGCCTGTGAATGGTCGCCCCGTGCGGTGTGCGCCCTGAAGTCCGGGGGCGAGACCCACGATAAGGAGTTTCGCGTCTGGATCGCCAAAGGAGGGGACAGCCCCATTGAACCAATCCGGGTTGGCGGCAATGCTCTCGTCACGAAACGCTGCAAGACGGGGACATAACCGACAATCCTTCGGTGCCTCCGCCTGCATTTGCATTGTCATGCTGTCGTCCGGTCAGATGTCGCGCAACTGATCGATGTCTTCATCATCGTCATAATCATCGTCATCGTCGTCATCACCATATTCAACAGGTTCGTTGCGCTGTTGTTGCGGTGGGCGCTGACCAGCCCGACCGATCTTGTCGCGCAAGTCCATAAGATCCACGAACGTGTCGGCCTGCCGACGCAGATCGTCTGCGATCATTGGGGGCTTGGTCTTGAGCGTGGAAACTACGGTAACGCGTTTGCCCATACTCTGGACAACCTGCACGAGATAACGGAAATCGCCGTCGCCGGACAGGATCACGATGTGATCGAGGTGCTGGGCCAGATGCATGACATCGACAGCCAGTTCGATATCCATGTTGCCTTTGATCTTGCGACGACCGGTGGCATCGACGAATTCCTTCGTCGGTTTCGTGATCATTGTGAAGCCGTTGTAGTCGAGCCAGTCAACCAAAGGACGGATCGAGGAATATTCCTGGTCTTCGATGATCGCTGTATAGTAAAGCGCCCGAACGAGGTGGGCCTGATCGCGAAAGACTTTCAGCAGGTTTCCATAGTCGATGTCGAAACCAAGTGCCTTCGCCGCAGCGTAAAGGTTCGCGCCATCCACAAACAGCGCGACCCTTTCATTAGGATAGAATTTCACAGACAGACGTCTCCGGACAATAAGTTCAAGCGGTTCGAAATTTGGTGGCGCGCGAAAATATGCGAGCAATCAAGATCTATGAGGATGTCTATATGTGTCTGGTGGCGGAAATGCAATCCAAAGTCGTGTCACACAAAGGGTTGCGATCTGGACGTGTACTGATTGGACTCGGAGCAAACGTTACCGGGGCCTGGGGTTTGCCCACTGAGACACTCAAGCGCGCGTTGCGGGAACTGGAAATCCTTTCAGATCGCGGTTTTGAGGCCTCACGCTTGTATCGCAGCAAACCGGTCGGTCCCGCCAATCAGCCGGATTATGTCAATGCTGTTTGCCGTATCGATACGAAACTGAGTCCCGCAGCGCTCTTGACGGCGTTCAAGGCGCTTGAGCGTGCATCGGGACGCGGAAAAGGACGCCGGTGGGGGCCGCGGCCCCTCGATCTTGACATTCTGGACTACAAGGGGCGCGTGTATCAGTGGCCAGGAATTAATTTTACAGGGCCGCGACGTCGATTGATTCTGCCTCATCCCGAACTTCATGTCCGGGCTTTTGTGCTGAAACCGCTTTTGGATGTTGCGCCAGACTGGCGGCACCCTGTGCTGGGGCAGACAGCGCGTCAAATGCTTGGACGGTACAAGCGCGATTCGGACGCCATGAGGCCAATTGACGTCGATCACTCATGACTGGTTAACAGATAACCGTCACAGTGAGTGAAATGTATGCGCAAACGCTTGTTATTGCAGTGCGAAAGCCCTAAAAGACACAACAACTTCCGAAATTTGGCTGGAAAGGACCGCACCCCATGGCGCGTGTGACCGTCGAGGACTGCATTGAGCAGGTCCCAAACCGCTTTGATCTTGTTCTGCTTTGTGCCCACCGGGCGCGCACCATTGCTGGTGGTGCACCGATCACGATTGATCGGGACAACGACAAGAACCCGGTTGTGGCGCTGCGTGAAGTGGCAGACCAAACCGTGTCTCCAGAAGACCTGCAGGAAGAGTTGGTTCACTCCATCCAGAAATATGTTGAAGTGGATGAGCCGGAGCCCGAAGCCGCTCCATCGCTGGCGCACGAGCCACGCGTCCCCGTTATCGGACAGGATGACCCGACACGCGATAACGTGATCGACCGGATGACGGAAGAAGAGTTGATCCGCGGGCTGGAAAGCCTGCCGCCAGCGGAATCACCAAATGCTGGTGCACGTTCACGCTAGTTGTTCTCTGTCGCGACGATAAGGTGAGTAGATACCGTCACCTTCGTGCGAAACGTTTGAAAAGATTGACGGTGGGCCGACACCGTACAAGAGTTGTCGGCCCATGATGCGTCAATACGAACTTGTCGAGCGGGTCCAGAGCTACGACCCCGATGCAGATGAAGATCTGCTCAACCGCGCGTATGTCTATGCGATGCGGGCGCACGGCAGCCAGACCCGTGCCTCTGGCGATCCGTATTTTTCACATCCGCTTGAAGTTGCTGCGATCCTGACGGATCTGAAGCTTGACGATGCGACGATCGCGACGGCGTTGCTTCACGATGTCGTTGAGGACACGGACGCAACGCGTGATGAGATTGCCCAACTGTTCGGGGATGAGATTGCGGCACTGGTCGAAGGGCTGACAAAGCTCAAGAAGCTTGATCTGGTGACAAAACAGGCCGAGCAGGCCGAAAATTTTCGCAAACTGCTTGTTGCCATCTCATCGGACATTCGAGTTCTGCTGGTGAAGCTTGCCGACCGGTTGCACAACATGCGCACGCTTGGCGCGATGCGGCCGGACAAGTGTCGTCGTATTTCAGAAGAAACACTGGAAATCTATGCGCCCCTTGCTGGTCGTATGGGCATGCAATGGTTACGCGATGAACTGGAAGAACTTTCGTTCCGCTGGGTGTATCCCGAAGCCTACGAGATGGTTTCAGAGCGGCTTGCCGAGCTGCGTGAAAGCAACGCGGGTTTGATCGAAGAGATCAGCGCGTCGTTGGGGCAGGAACTCTCCACCATCGGATTTCCGACCGAGATCGTTGGACGAGAGAAAAAACCGTTCTCGATCTGGCGCAAGATGGAAGCCAAGCAGATCTCGCTTGAACAGCTTTCGGATATCTATGCGTTTCGCGTGCTCGTGGATCGTGTCGAGGATTGCTACGCCGTTCTGGGGCGTGTGCATTTGCATTGGCATGCGGTGCCGGGGCGCATGAAAGACTATATCTCGAACCCCAAGCCAAACGAGTATCAGTCACTCCATACAACGATTGTCGGGCCTCGAACACAACGTGTCGAACTGCAGATCCGGACACGTGAAATGCACCGTATTGCTGAGTACGGTGTGGCCGCGCATGCAGGTTACAAGGACAGCCCTGCGGTGCAGGTTCCGAGTGGTCAGAACAGTACGTTGCGGCAGTGGGACAGTGGATCTTACCGTTGGTTGCGCCGTCTGGTTGAAACCCTGCTGCAGGGTGACAATCCGGAAGAGTTTCTGGAGCACACCAAACTTGAGTTGTTTCAGGATCAGGTTTTCTGCTTCACACCCCAGGGCCGATTGATTGCCCTGCCGCAGGGAGCCACTCCGATTGATTTTGGTTACGCCGTGCATACGGACGTGGGCAACGCCTGTGTCGGGGCGAAAATCAATGGTCGTAATATGCCGCTGATGACGGAGCTGAAGAATGGCGACGAGATTGAAATTCTTACATCCGATGCGCAAATCCCGCCGTCAGCCTGGGAGCGGATTGCGAAAACCGGCAAGGCGCGTTCCGCGATCAAGCGCGCCTCGCGTGATGCCCAGAACAAGCAATTTGCAGAACTTGGGAAACAAATTCTGACGGGCGCCTTTGCGAAGGTCGGAGAGAAATACAGTCAGAGCAAATTGCAAACGGGCTTGCCGCGACTGTCACAACGGTCGGTGGAAGACGTTGTGCTTGCCGTTGCCCGTGGGCAGCTCCCCGCAAAGCATGTTCTGGCTGCTGTGTTTCCTGAACAGGAGTTGCCGGAACAGAACATCTCCGCACGGCGGCAGCGCAACAGATATGAACCGGTCGTCGAGGAAGGCTGGTTCAACTTGCGCCGCGTCATGGGGCTGAAATTTCGATTGCCCGGGACATCGCAAAGCGCACCACGCCGACTTGATGAAGCGATCCCCATTCGTGGACAACGCGGCGATTTGCCGGTTGAGTTCGATCAGAGCGGCGCCGTTCCGGGAGACCGGATTGTTGGCATTCTGACGCCCGGAGAGGGAATCCGAATTTACCCTATCGATTCTCCTAAACTTCAGGCTTTTGACGACGAACCTGAGCGTTGGATCGATGTCACATGGGATATTGATGAAACACGACCAGAACGGTTCAGTGCACGGGTTCATGCCGTGCTGATGAATGAACCTGGCTCTCTTGGGTATGTTGCCGGAGTGATCGGGGAAACAGACGCGAACATCGACAATCTCCGGATGCATCGGGTCGCCGCTGATTATACCGATGTTGTGATTGACCTTGAGGTCTGGGATCTCAAACACCTGAATCAGGTTATGGCAGGCTTGCGCAAGCTCCCCGTCGTCAATCGTGTCGAGCGCCAGTTCGATCGAGAAAGCAAGACAAAGAGCGAATTGTTGAACACAGCTTAACTTCGCCTTTGTCCTACATGTGGCATTTGTGTTTGCAAGATCGTGTCCCCATATCAAAGAAATGAAAAACGGTTTTGACATGGTGTACGGGTTATGACGAATTATCGTCGAATTCACTTGCCATGCGAGTTGGACTAGGTTGGTATTTTCGCCAATAATATCAGGAACTTAACCGAGCGATGCTTTTCAAGCGCCGAAATCCAGCGAAGGTGGGCGAAGTTGTCCGCGTGGCACTGTGGCCGCGCCGGAGCTGGAACCGGTCTGTGCGGTATATGATGCAGCGGGTCGGGCGCTTGCAGGGAGCGCCGGAGTTCATAGCTCTTGGGTGCGCCTGCGGTGTGTTTGCCTCGTTCACGCCTTTCGTGGGGTTTCATTTCGTCGTTGCAGGCGTGTTGGCTTTCGTGACCCGATCAAGCCTGCTGGCCTCTGCTATCGGAACGTTTGCTGGAAATCCGCTGACATTTCCGTTCATCTGGTATTCGACGTTCAGTGTAGGACGCTACATTCTTGGTGGAGAGGGCGATTTCAGCGTTGGTCGACTGAACGCCGGTTTCGGTGACATGATGACCGGTATCTTCAACTTTTCGTCGGACGCGTTCGCGTCGGCATTCGATGCCATCTGGCCCCTGTTCAAGCCCATGCTGGTTGGATCGCTACCTTTGGGTTTACCCATCGCGATTATCAGTTACTTTGTGCTGAAACGCGTTGTCATTGCCTATCAGGAGAAGCGACGTCAGGTCCGACGGCTTTCAAGCCCGGTCTGACTTTGCTCGTGTGAAAGAGGTCTCATGTCGTCCCTCAGCTTGCATGCCGCCGGACCTTTGCGCCTCGGGGTCAATATTGATCATGTTGCGACAATCCGGAATGCCCGTGGTGGGACGCACCCGGACCCGGTGCGCGCGGCGCGTATTGCACACGAAGCCGGTGCAGATGGCATTACAGCCCATCTGCGGGAAGATCGGCGACATATTTCCGATGACGACATCAGGCGCCTCAAGGAAACACTTGAGCCGCCTTTGAACCTCGAAATGGCGGCGACCGATGAGATGCTGGACATCGCGCTGCGCAACATACCGAACGCCTGCTGTCTTGTGCCAGAGCGACGGGAGGAAGTAACAACTGAAGGCGGTCTTGACGTTGTTGGTTCACACAACACGCTCAAGCCATACATCCGGCAAATCAAAGATGGCTCCATTCGCGTTTCGTTGTTCATTGATGTGAATGAAACACAAATCCAGGCCTCTGCGGAGCTGGGCGCTGATATTGTCGAACTGCACACGGGGCCGTACTGTCATGCGGTGAACGACGGCAATACTGCACGTATTGAGACGGAACTGACGCGCCTTGCCGAGGCATCCACACTTGCACATGGCCTGGGCCTCGAAGTTCATGCGGGACACGGTCTGACGTTCGAAAGCGTAGCGGCCGTTGCAGCGTTACCTGAGATGGTTGAGCTGAATATCGGACACTATCTCGTCGGTGAAGCCATCTTTGGTGGTTTGCACTCGACGGTGCAGCGCATGCGGAGCCTTATGGATCGGGCACGGGAAGACGCGAGCGGAATCAAGACGGCATGATCCTCGGTCTTGGGAATGATCTCATCGATATCCGGCGCATCGAGAAAGCACTCGAACGCCATGGCGACCGGTTCACCAATCGGCTGTTCACGGACGTCGAGCGGGCCAAATCGGACAAGCGCGCGCAACGGGCGGCCTCTTATGCCAAGCGCTTTGCAGCGAAAGAAGCCTGTTCGAAGGCGCTTGGTACAGGCATTTCCCGCGGTGTCTACTGGCGTGACATGGGGGTGGTCAACCTTCCATCCGGCCGTCCGACACTGGCGCTCACTGGAGGGGCAGCGAAGATTCTGGAAGACATGACACCTGAGGGGCATCGTGCGCAGATCGATCTGACGATCACAGATGATTTCCCGCTTGCTCAGGCCATTGTCATCATCTCATGTGTGCCCGAATAGGTTCTTACAGTAAGTAGGTGCCCTTGCGGACACGCTGCAACGCAACGTGCATGTTGTCGCGTCGGGTTGAATTGCAGGGGCCTGGTCAAGCGGCTATACGACGCGAACCTTTATGCGATCCACGTTACATCGGCGTGGTTCTTACCGGAAAGACGGCGGATGAGTTTGAAAACCGAGACTGGCGCTGAAGAACGCGGCACAGTTGGTGAAACCGTGCGGGTGATCGTCCATGCGCTTCTACTGGCGATATTCGTGCGGCTGTTTTTGTTCCAGCCCTTTAACATTCCATCCGGCTCGATGAAGTCGACGTTGCTGGTTGGCGACTACCTCTTCGTTTCGAAATACAGCTACGGTTACAGCAAATATTCGTTCCCGTTCGGGGTGGATTATTTCAAGGGACGGATCTGGTCTGATACGCCAGAGCGCGGTGATGTTGCCGTGTTCCGTCTGCCAACCGATACATCGGTGGATTATATCAAACGGGTGATCGGGCTTCCGGGAGACCGCGTCCAGATGCGGGACGGGATTTTGTTCATCAATGATGCCGAAATTCCAAAGAAGCAGATCGAAACTTTCAACGAGCGCAATGTGTATGGCAACACGCGGGAGGTTCCGCGTTTTCGTGAGACGCTACCGAACGGTGTCAGCTACACGGTTTTGGATCAAAGGCAGACGAATTTTCCAGACAACACAGATGTGTATACAGTGCCAGAAGGGCATTACTTCATGATGGGCGATAACCGGGATAATTCGACGGATTCCCGATTCAAGCTGGAAGTCGGTTTCGTGCCGCTTGAGAATTTTGTCGGCCGTGCAGAAATTCTGTTTTTCTCTGCAAACGAAGACTTCCGTATCTGGCGTTTCTGGGAATGGCCCTGGACCGTTCGTGGCAGCCGTTTCTTTAACTGGGTTCGGTAACAACGTATGCTAAGCTCTTCCAGAGCACTCGAACGCGCACAGAAGCGACATGCCGAACTATCGCCAACTTGAATCCGTGATCGGATACACTTTCAGTGAAGACATGTGGCTGCGTCGGGCCGTGGTTCACTCCAGCGCACGCGCCCGCAAGGATATCGATCGCGACAACGAACGGCTTGAGTTTCTGGGGGATCGGGTCCTTGGCCTGACCATGGCCGATATCCTGTTCCGCAAATTTCCGGACGCCAACGAAGGCTCTCTTGCGCGAACGTTCAACAGTCTGGTGCGTAAGGAAGCTTGCGCAGCCGTCGCTGAGACTATCGATCTGGGGCTGTATCTCGAACTTGGTGGCGGGGAGCTGAAAGGTGGGGGGCGGCGCAAACATGCGATTCTTGGAGACGCTTGCGAGGCCTTGATCGGTGCGGTGTTTCTCGATGGTGGCTTTGAGGAAGCACGTGCTGTGATCGAGCGGCTCTGGGGCGACAAGCTTGAGATCGAGGAAGAAACCCCGGCAGACGCCAAGACGGCACTGCAGGAATGGGCGCAGGGACAAGGGCTACCGTTGCCTGCTTACGACGATGTCGGGCGGACCGGACCGGATCATCGTCCGGTTTTCACAACAGCCGTGCGGATCAAAGGGCTGGACTCGGGGACTGGAACAGGGGAGAGCAAGCGGTCTGCCCAACAGGCTGCTGCCCGCGTCGTCCTGGAGCGCGAGGGCGTGTGGTCCGCATCAGAGATTGCCAAAGCGAATGACTGATCAGACGAGCACTGACGCAGCTGTGCCCATCGGGGACGGACCAATGCGATGCGGCATGGTCGCCCTGATCGGTGCGCCGAATGTTGGCAAGTCCACGCTGGTCAACCAGCTTGTTGGTGCCAAGGTGTCCATCGTCACGCACAAGGTGCAAACCACGCGCGCGCGCATTCGTGGTGTTGTAACGGAAGGACACAGCCAGATTGTCCTGGTTGATACGCCTGGTATTTTTGTTCCCCGGCGACGTCTGGACAGGGCCATGGTTGAGGCGGCGTGGTCGGGCGCCAATGACGCTGACATTGTGGTGTTCCTCGTTGATGCGGCCAAAGGGCTGGATGAGGATGGTGAACGTATCCTGGAACGACTGAAGAATGCGCACGGGTCAGTGCTGCTGGTCCTCAACAAGATCGACCTGATCAAGAAGGATCGTCTTTTGGCGCTGATCGCGCAGTTGAGTGCGGCGGGATCCTTCGACGAAATCTTCATGATCTCCGCACTCGGCGGGAGTGGCGTTGGCGATCTGAAGAATGATCTGATGACGCGGCTTCCGGAAGGACCGATGCTGTTTCCAGAGGATGATCTGTCGGATCTGCCGATGCGGATGCTTGCAGCCGAGATCACGCGGGAAAAACTGTACCTACGGCTGCATCAGGAACTGCCGTACTCCTCGACGATTGAAACATCCGGCTGGAAAACGTTGCGGGATGGTAGCGCCCGAATCGAACAAACGATCTTCGTCGAGCGTGCCAGTCAGAAGCAGATCGTGCTCGGCAAGGGTGGCAAGACGATCAAGGCGATTTCAAGCGAAGCGCGCCAGGAGTTGAAGGATATCGTCGGCACCGAGGTGCATCTCTTTTTGTTCGTCAAGGTGCGCGAAAACTGGGGTGATGATCCGGAACGGTTCCGCGAAATGGGTTTAGATTTTCCCAAGGCATAACTTTCCCCAGGGCACAACAAGGATACGCCATGCCGGAGATTTCAGATGCGAACGGCGTCTTCACGCTGGTCAATGTTTTTACGGTTGCTGCGGAGCGTCAGGACGACCTGATCCATATTCTGTCGTCGGCCACGGATGATTTCATCTCGGCCATGCCCGGTTTTATCTCGACCTCGTTTCACAAGGGTGATGACGGTGTCACTGTCGTGAATTATGCCCAATGGCAACGCAAGGACGATTGGCAGGCGATGTTGGCGACACCAGACGCCAAGGCCCACGTCGGCGAAGTTCAGGCCATGATCGAGGCTTTTCAATCCACGCCCTGCCGTGTTGCCAAGGTGCACGTCGCGTCTGCGTAACGCGTTATGCTGATCGATCACAATATTGCCTCTGGTCGGTCACAAAGCCGCGGAATTTGCACGGCACGTCACAAAGCACAGTTTGTTTCGGTGTTGAGTGAATTGCATGGTGCGCGGGATTGTTTGCGTTGTGGTTGTGGGGCTGATGGTCTCTGGCTGTCTGTGGTCGTCTTCTGATCCTGAAAGCAAGTTTTCGCCGCGTGTGGTGAATTTCGGACAACCGGTGCCGAAAGGTGGTGGACACCACAAGCTTGGCAAACCCTACAAGATCGGTAGCCTCGTCTACGTGCCGCAAGCGGATCAGAACTACGATCGCAAAGGTGTGGCGTCCTGGTACGGCAAACTGTTCCATGGACGACTGACCGCGAACGGAGAAGTGTACGACATGCGTGCGCTCACCGCCGCGCATCCAACGCTTCCGCTTCCATCCTATGTGCACGTCACCAATCTGACGAATGGACACGATATTATCGTGCGGGTGAATGATCGCGGACCATACGCACACAACCGCATTATCGACATGTCGCGTGAGGCGGCCCGTGCGCTGGGTTTTGAGCAACAGGGTACCGCCAAAGTGCGTGTCCGCTATCTTGGCCCGGCCCCGCTGAGTGGCGATGATTCCTACGAGAAGAACTACCTGCGCAAGAAATACAAGATCTCGAACGCGCGTGCTTCAGGTTGATACCTGATCACAAAGGTGCTGCGCGACCATCAGATCGAGATGACCGCCACCCCCATTCTTGTAGAGGGTGATTTCCTTGTCATTGGTGCGCCCCTGATGCTCGCCACGTGACAGGGTGAAATTGTCTGCGAGGATGTGCTCTTTCGTGAGGACGCCGTTTGCCATCGTATCGATTATCTCCCCACAATCGTTCAGGGCGCTCCACGGGGAATCCACAAATACGGATGCACGGACGACCGCCGCTTCGTCACATTCGTGCATATCAGGGCGAAAGCTGCCAACCAGATCAAGGTGTGTGCCGGGTTTGAGCCACTCCCCCAGGATCAGCGGTTCCGTGGCCATGGTGGCGCAGGAAATCAGATCAGCGTTGCGTGCGGCTGTTTCGAGGTCGGTTGTGATGGAGATTTGAACGCCATCGAGTGACAGGGACTGAGCCAACGCTTCGGCGCGCTCCGGTGTCCGGTTCCAGATGGACACCTGCTCGATCCCCGGACAGACGGCGCAGTGTGCCATGATCAGGTGTGGGGCCATGGCACCGGCTCCGACCATCAGCATGTGTCGGGCGTTCTTGTGGGCGAGGAAATGTGAACCCACGGCGGAGTCCGCCGCGGTTTTGCGGAGCGTCAGAGCGGTACCATCGATGCACGCGCGTGGTTTCCCGTTGGTTCCGTCAAATAGCACATAGACGCCCTGTACGGAGGGGAGGCCGCTGTCGTTGTATTCGTTATCGGGAAACACGGTGATCAGTTTTGCGCCAATGGCACGGTCGAACTGCCAGGCTGGGAGGGCGAGAAAGATCGGATTGTTTCCCGATGTGCGAGGTTGTTCCAGCATGTGGGATCGCACGGCATCCACGTCACGTGTGTGATGCTCAATCAACGCCGTAACGAGGGATGGATAATCCAGAGCTTGATGAACGGCCTCGGCATCAAACATTTTCATGAGCGTTCTCCCTTGCTGTGCTTGGTGCCAGGTTACATCAGCCAACCTGCTGCGATCTGGCGTTCATGTGCCGTCACGGCATTCCGCATGAGAATGCCGACGGTGACAGGACCAACGCCCCCCGGAACCGGTGTGATCCAGCTTGCGACTTCTTTCACGGCATCCGTGTCGACATCGCCGACGATTTTCACCGAACCATCTTCGGTTGAAATCTGGTTGATGCCGATGTCGATTACAGCGGCGCCGGGCTTGATCATATCGGCACCGAGGAATTTTGGAATGCCGACGGCGACGATGACCACATCAGCGCGCCTGGAGTGCATGGCAACGGAGCGGGTCATGTGATGACAGACCGTGACAGTCGCACCTTCGGCCATGAGCAGGAACGCAGCCGGCTTACCAACGATTTCCGAATGTCCGACCATAACGACTTCCAGTCCCTTGAGGTCGAGCCCTGTTGCCTTGATCATCTCCACCGATGCGGCTGCGGTGCAGGGTGCGAGTGCAACGTCGCTGTAGACGATGTTCCCGATGGACGCCGGATTCATGCCTTCCACGTCTTTCAACGGATGAATGGCCGATTGCAGTGAGCGCACGTTGATGTGTTCCGGCGTCGGGCGTTGGAGAATGATGCCTGTAACGTCGTCGGTATCGTTGAGCTGTTTGATCCGTTCCTTCGCATCTGCAAAGTCGATGTCTGCTGGCCAGAACACTTCCTCGAACGGAATGCTGACGGCCCTGGCGGCGCGCACCTGATTGCGGATGTAGACGGCGACTTCCGGATTGTCGCCAATGCTGATCGAGACCAGGCGTCCGATCGGCTTGGTGTGTGCGAAGTTTTCGAGGCGTGTCCGCACTTCGGCAAGGATTGTCGTTTGAACGGCCCGGCCGTCGATCAATCTGTTGTCTTTCATGGATTGTGCTCTTGTGCTGCAGGCTTGCGTCCTGGCACTTGAACCGGGACAAACCGAGCTTTGCCATGCCGGTCCCATCCTCAATTGTCCATGGGAAAGTGTGTCGAGGGGCAACTACTCAGGTGAGCGTTTGACCCAACCGTAAGCCAACATCGTCAAAACGACGCTGCCTGTGAAATAATAGACGCCGGGCAAGGTTGCGGCGTCGGCAAGCTCGTTGGATTTGGCGTAGAAGATGACGAGCGCCAACACCAGAACATCCAGCATCGACCATTTTCCGAGCCACGACATCCATTGCATGATGTGATGCCGATCGCTGATGGGCGGCGAGACTGCAACGACGAGGAGGTAAAATAGTTTGAGTGCCGGGAACACGATCGAAAAGACGAAGATGATCGTGCCGAGAAAATATTCGTCCTTGTGAAACAGGGCGCGCACTACCGACCACAATGAGTGTTCGTCTTCGAGAAAATAGAGTTTTGTAAGTTTCAGAACCGGTTCAGTGACGCCAAGAAAGAGCAACCAGGCTGACGCGACAATGGTCGCAGATAGGCCAACGCGTCGACCGATTTCCCACCAGCTTGTGCGCGCACCGATCTGCTGCGCCACCCTTGTCCATGACGGAGGAAAGAATGGCCGTTTCAGGCCATTGTCAGTTTCTCGTTCGCTGCCCGGACCGTGCGGCACATCTGTCATGTTTCAGGTGCCGTTTCCGTTCAGCTCAAACGACCGCTGTGCGTTTGTGGTGGGGGATCTCTTTCTGTTCCATCAATTGGTGCAATTCACCTTCCTGGAACATCTCGCGGATGATGTCGCACCCGCCGACAAACTCGCCCTTCACATACAGTTGTGGCACGGTTGGCCAGTTCGTGAACGACTTGATGCCGTCGCGAATGCTCATGTCTTCCAGCACATTGATGTCCTGGTATTCGACGCCAAGGTGGTCGAGGACCTGAATGACCTGGCCCGAGAAGCCGCACTGTGGGAATTTCCTGTTCCCCTTCATGAAGAGCACAACGTCGTTGTTGGCGACTTGCTTGCGGATCCAGTTGTGGATGTCAGTGTCACTCATGGCAATCAACCTTCTGGTTTGAACCGTGTTTGTTTTGTAAATGGCGTTTGTGGCAGCAAACGTCAATGTTTCGGCAGGCCTGAGATTAACTCTCGAGCGGTACAGAGGTTTGCAGTGCAAGCGCATGCAGTACGCCGCCCATCCTGCCCTGCAGGGCGTCATAGACCATCTGATGCTGCTGCACGCGGGATTTGCCCTTGAATGATGCCGACACAACCTGCGCGGAATAGTGATCCCCATCGCCCTTGAGGTCGGTTAACGTCACTTCCGCATCGGGAAGGGCGTCCTTGATCATTGATACGATATCTGCGGCGTCCATTGGCATGGGTCGGCTCCTTGAGTTTCCATCATGATATGGTGTTCGGACAGGGATTCGCAATGTTTCGGAGGCTTGAATGGGCGACAAGATCACGACAATCGACGAGCTTGAGACGATCTACGGCAAGCCCGCTGCTCCTTCCGTGATCAAGGAGCTGGATCATATCGCCCCGCCCTACCACGCGTTGATTGAAGCGTCCCCATTTCTGGCAATCGCATCTGTTGGGCCTGAGGGTCTTGATTGCTCGCCGCGTGGCGACCCGCCGGGATTTGTGCGGATTGTCGATGAGAAGACACTGCACTTGCCCGATCGGCGCGGAAACAACCGGATTGACACGCTGCGTAACATTGTTTGCGATCCCCGGGTTTCGCTTCTGTTTCTCATACCTGGTGTTTGCGAAACGCTGCGGGTCAACGGTCAGGCAGAGATCCTGACGTCCCCGGATCTGTTGGCCTCATTCGCCATGCAGGGGAAGCCGCCGCGCAGTGTCATATCCGTGACGATCGATCGGATTTATTTTCAGTGCCAGAAAGCGTTGCGCCGCTCGCAGCTTTGGCATGCTGATACGCAGGTCGAACGGGAAACGTTGCCGAGCGCCGGTGACATCCTCGCCTATGTGTCAGATGGTGATGTGGGTGGCGCTGCTTACGATGCAGCCTATCCGGAACGGATGAAAAAAACGATCTACTGATCGGTGTTCAATATCCGGTCTTGCGATCGACAGACGGGGGGATTGTTCCGTTTGTGACGTAAGCTTCGATGTTCGTTGCCACGATCGCTGACGCGGTGGTTCGGTTTGTCGGGCCGGAAATGTGCGGCAGGACCGTAACCGAAGGATGGGTCCAGAATGGGTTATCGGTTGGCAGCGGTTCTTGGTCAAAAACGTCAAGGACGGCATGCGCGAGATGACCGGTGTCGAGATGCGTGAGGAGTGCCTTGTCGTCAATGATCGGGCCGCGTGCGAAGTTGATCAGCGATGCACCAGCGGGCAGTTGTGACAGGCGATGTGTATCGAGAAGGCCGCGGGTCTCGACGGTGAGAGGCAGCAGGACCACGAGGACGTTCGTGTGGGCGAGCATCTCAGTCAGGCCATCAGGTCCGGAGAAGGTTTCGATACCTTCCAACATGCGACCCGTTCGGTTCCATCCGACTGTATTGAAGCCGTTATCTTTAAGGCGTATGGCGCAACGCTGGCCCAGAGCACCCAGCCCCAGAATACCGATGGTCCGCTCCGAGGGGAGTGGCAGTTGATGCGATTCCCAGAGCTTGCGATCCTGTTGCTGACGATAGTGCGGCATGTCCCGGTGCAGGTAAAGTGTCCATGCAAGAACCGCCTCCGACATGGATTCCGCCATCCGGGGATCAATCAGTCGGACGATGGCGAGGTCGTTGTCCGGTCGCTCGGCAACCATGCGTTCGACTCCGGCCCACAAGCTGTGCACCCATTTCAGATTGGGAAGTGTTGCCAGATCGGATGGATCGGGGTCGGCCACGATGGCGACGTCGATGGATGCGCGTTCGTTAACGGACAAATCGGCCAGATCGCAAAGCTTGTAGTCAGGCATTGCGCTGCGGAGTGCGTCCAGCCAACCGGCCTGTGCTTGCGGATTCTCGCGATGAACAAAAGGGATCGTTATGGGCATTATGGGTGCGGCAAGGTTTGTCAGAATGATGGAACTTGAGTGCTGGCATAGCATGTTTGAGGGTAAATTACCGGCATGCTTTGCGGAACGTGCCGGTTCCGTCTATGAGAGCCGAATGCCTGATGTGTGGCGTGAAACAATGGATCGAGATGGGGGAAGCGCGACGTGATGCAGTGGATACGGTTTGAGCATGAGGGACAAGAACACTTCGGCGCGCTGAAGGATGACATGATCGCTGTCCATGAGGGCGACATGTTCGGTGTGAACAACGCGTCTGGCACCATGATTAAGCTGTTGGATGTCACAGTTTTGACGCCGTGCACCCCAACCAAGATTCTCGGATTGTGGAACAATTTTCACGCCACAGCGGAGAAAACCGGGCTGCCGCGTCCCGAGCATCCCTGGTATTTCGTCATGACGCCAAACACCTATGCGGCGACCAACACGATGATCCGCAAACCGGCAGCGTGTTCCGGCAAGATCCTGTTTGAAGGTGAGTTGGGTGTGGTCATCGGCAAGACCTGCAAGGATGTGGCGGAGGCGGACGTTGACGATTACATCTTCGGTTACACCTGCGTGAATGATGTCACGGCGCTCGAACATCTCTTTGCGGAGGAAAAATTTGCCCATTGGACGCGCGGGAAATGCTTCGATGGATTTGGGGTGTTTGGCCCTGTCATCACAACGGATGTGAACCCGGATGGCCTTTCAATCAAGACGTTCCTCGAAGGTGACGATCAGGTGCAGGTTCGCCAGAACTATCCGGTGAGCGACATGTTCTATCAGCCACGTGAAATTGTCAGCCGCATCTCGCATGA
>CALHAX010000083.1 GCA_937931785.1 uncultured Hyphomicrobiaceae bacterium
CTCGCAGATATGGCCGGACTTGAGATGCCGATCGAAAGTCACGTGCTACAGGCATTTGTCAGCGAAGGATTGAAACCGTTCCTCGACACCGTCGTGACCTATGGCGCGGGCCACTTCTACATCAGCCAATCGGACAAAGGCGGTCTCGTCTTCGGCGGCGATATCGATAGTTACATGAGCTATGCCCAGCGCGGCAACATGCCGACTGTGGAACACGTGATCGAAGGTGGCGTGACCCTCATGCCGCGCTTGAAGCGATTGCGCGTTCTCCGCTCCTGGGGGGGCATCATGGACATGACACCCGATGGGAGCCCGATCATCGACAAGACTCCGGTCGAAGGCCTCTACTTCAACTGCGGCTGGTGCTACGGCGGCTTCAAGGCGACCCCGGCGTCGGGCGATTGTTTCGCGCACCTCATCGCCAATGATGAATCGCACGAGGTGGCCAAGGCGATGCGTTTCGATCGTTTCGCGACAGGGCACACGCTCGACGAAGGTGGCCGTGGGCCGCATCCGAACTTGCACTAGGCGGGAAGAAAACCATGCGTATTGATTGCCCGCACTGCGGATTGCGCTCCAACGAGGAATTCACCATCAAGGGCGAAGTTCCCAAAGCACGGCCGGATGCCGAAGCGGGGCAGGACGCCTACGTTGACTATGTCTATATCGACAAGAATACGCGTGGCCGAAACGTGGAGCACTGGCATCATTCTGGGGGATGTCGTGCCTGGCTCGTTGTTGAACGCAACACCATAACCCACGAAATATATTCCGTGATCGACGTGCAGGAGGCGCAGTAACATGCCGCAACTCTTTCGCTCCGTCTCCGGCGGCCTGATCAATCGCTCCGAACTCCTGCGCTTCACCTTCGATGGTAAGGACTACACCGGTTACGAAGGCGACACGCTCGCGTCCGCTTTGCTCGCCAACGGCGTGCGCCTCGTTGGCCGCAGCTTCAAATATCACCGCCCGCGCGGCATCCTGACGGCGGGTGTCGAGGAACCGAATGCGCTGGTTGAATTGCGTTCCGGCGGACGCCAGGAACCGAACACACGCGCGACTGTTGTCGAATTGTACGACGGCCTGGACGCCAACAGCCAGAACCGCTGGCCCTCATTGAAGTTCGATTTTCTCTCCATCAACCAGTACGCCGGTCCGTTTCTCAGTGCGGGGTTCTACTACAAGACATTCATGTGGCCGCCGTCGTTCTGGGAACCGGTCTACGAGCGCATCATCCGCCGTGCCGCAGGCCTGGGCTTCGCTGCCGAATCAAATGATCCGGACCACTACGAGAAAGCCAATGCCCACTGCGATCTGCTGGTTATCGGCGCTGGGCCGACCGGTCTCCAGGCGGCACTCACTGCTGCCCGTGCAGGCGCGCGTGTCCTGATTGCCGACGATGGTTCCCGCTTTGGCGGCGCATTGCTTGATGAGCGCGTGACCATCGACGGCAAGGATGGTGCCGCATGGGTCGATGCCGCAATCGCCGAGCTGGAAAGTTACGCGCACGTCCGCATGTTCCCGCGCACAACGGTGTTTGGCCGCTACGATGCAGGCACCTACGGCTTGCTGGAACGCATTGGTGACCACCTCGCAGAGCCTGCGCCGTACACCGCGCGGCAATGCCTGTGGCGCGTCTTCGCAAAACGCTCGATCCTCGCAACTGGCGCAATAGAACGCCCGATCGTGTTTGGTGACAACGACCGCCCCGGTGTCATGCTCGCAGGTGCTGCACGCACCTACGCAAACCGTTACGGCGTTCAGGCCGGCAAGAAAGTTGTCGTCTGCGGCAACAACGATGACATCGCCCGCACAGTTGCCGATCTCGGTGCCGCGGGTGCGACAATAGCTGCAGTCGTCGATACGCGAGCAACCGGTGGCGCAGAAGATCTTGGTCGCCCGATCTATCGCAACTCGGTGGTGCGCCGTGCCCTTGGTGGACAATACGTGCAGGGCGTCGAAATCGGCGAGGTTGGCGGCGGCATTAGTACGGAAAAAATCGATTGCGATGCCGTGGTGATGACGGGCGGATGGTCGCCGAATATCTACGTGGCAACACACCTCGGCCAAAAGCCATCCTACGACGAAAAAATCGTCGGCTTCACGATGCCATCCGATCTCGGAGAGATGACGATTGCAGGCGCAGCCAATGGCATCTACGACACGGCTGGATGTCTTGCCGCGGGTGCAGCGGTGGCCACGTCCGCGCTCGACGCCATGGGCATGTCCGGAGCAAAAGGCGATACTGCACTAGATGTGGACGAAGGCCCAAGCGGCCAGATCGAACCGTTCTTCTATGTGAAGGACGCGACCGGAAAGTGCTTTGTCGATTTCCAGAACGACGTTACCGACAAGGATCTGAAGCTCGCCATCCAGGAAGGGTACGACAGCGCCGAACACGCCAAACGTTACACGACTTTCGGAATGGCGACCGACCAGGGCAAGACCGGCAGCCTCAATGGCGCAGCGATCCTCGCAGACGCGCTCGGCAGTTCCATCGCTGATGTCGGCGTGACGACTGCCCGCCCGCCCTACACGCCTGTCAGTTTTGGCGCATGGGCAGGACACGCGGTTGGAGAAGAATTCCAACCGACACGCCGTACACCGATGCATGATTGGCATGAAGAAAACGGGGCTGTGTTTGTCGAGGCAGGTCTCTGGTATCGCCCCGCTTACTATCGCGAGCCTGGCGAAACGACGTGGCAGGAATCCAGCGACCGGGAGGTGCTTGCCACGCGTGGCAGTGTTGGCCTCTCCGACGTCTCGACACTCGGCAAGATCGATGTTCAGGGGCCGGATGCTGGTGCCTTCCTGAACAAGCTTTACGTCAACGGTTGGACCAAATTGGCCGTCGGCAAAGCCCGCTACGGCCTCATGTTGCGTGAAGATGGCTTCGTGATGGACGACGGAACCACGTCCCGCCTGGACGAGGATCATTACCTCATGACGACGACGACCGCGAATGCGGGCCCGGTCATGGCGCACATGGATTACTGTCACCAGATCCTGTGGCCTGAACTTGATGTGCAATTTGTCTCCGTCACGGAACAATGGGCACAGATGGCTATCGCAGGACCAAACGCCCGCAAAACGCTGCAAGGCGTCGTCGATGATTTCGATTTGTCGAACGAGGCATTCCCGTTCATGGGCGCAGCGAACCTGACGATTTTGGGCGGCATGCCTGCACGCCTGTTCCGGATCAGCTTTTCCGGCGAACTCGCGTATGAACTTGCCGTGCCAGCCGACCTCGGCATTGCGGCATGGAAAGGCATCATGGCCGCAGGTGCGCCCTACAACATTACGCCATACGGTCTTGAAGCGCTGGGTGCGATGCGGATCGAAAAAGGCCACCCGGCAGGCCCCGAGCTTGATGGACGCACAACAGCCGACGACCTCGGCATGGGGCGGATGCATTCGAAGATAAAGGATTTCATCGGCAAGACGCTGGCAGAACGCCCGGCCTTGAAGGAAACGAACCGCCCGCAACTCGTTGGCATTCGACCCGTTGACGCATCCGAACGCGTCAGCGCCGGCGCCCACTTGCTACCCCCCGGAGCCGAGCAGGTGATTGCGAACGACCAGGGCTGGATCAGCTCGGCATCCCACAGCCCGACTCTCGAGAGCTGGATCGGTATCGGGTTTCTGAAGAACGGACGCGACCGCATTGGTGAGCGGCTCCTCGCTGTCGATTTCGTCCGCGAACGGGAATATCAGGTCGAGATCGTTTCGCCACATATGGTCGATCCAAAAGGAGAGAAACTCCATGGTTGATGCATCAGGCAAGACGCTGGATCGCCCATCGCCCTGGAAAGGGATCATGAAACCTGGGCCGTATGGCAATGCCTCGGTCGGTGACGTCGTGACAATCACACCGCTGGAGAATGTCTCCTCGCTGTCCCTGATTGCCCGCAAGGGGGCTGCATTGCCTTCGCTGTCAGGTCTCGCATTGCCACAAACCGGTCGTTGGATCGCCAACGACGCTCTGCGTATCGCAGCGGACGGGTCGCGCCAATGGCGCGTCGTCGCTGGTGACCGGCCTGAAGGCGAACTCTATCGCGAGGTGAAATCGGCTGTTGGAACGACGGCAAGCGTGATCGATCAAAGCCATGGTTGGGTCAACGTGCGCCTGTCCGGTGAAGCCACACCTGACGTACTCTCGAAAGGCAGCTCTATCGACTTTCATCTTGAAAGCTTCGGACCGGGGCACTGCGCAGCAACGCAAATTCACCACATGATGGTGCACATCACGTGTATCGAAGACGCAGGACCAACCTACGAAATCCAACTCTTCCGTAGCATGGCGGGATCGTTTGCCGCATGGCTCCGTGACTCAGCCGCTGAATTTGGAATTCTTTACGAATAAACCCATCGCCGTTACGAAATGCGCTCTGCCAGGAAATCGACGCACGCACGAACACGGTGCGACAGATGTCGTGTCGGGGGGTAAACGGCGTATGCCTCGTGGCCCATCCAGTTGGTCTCAGGCATCACTTCGATCAGGGTTCGGTGCGACAAACCCTCGGCAACGACGAACTCCGGCACGCAAATCAGTCCGTGTCCCTCCAACGCTGCCCGGAGCAACACACGATCATCATTCGATATCATGCGTGCCTGCGGCCGCGCCCGGTGTCGCTCGCCATCTGCGGACTGAAAATACCACTCCGTAATCTGTGCACCTGAACGATGGAACAAGGCACGATGTTTTGAAAGCGCAAGAGGATCATCCGGCATGCCGAACCGTTCAAAATAAGTTGGGCTTGCGCACACCTTGACAGTCACCGTGCACAATTTGCGTGCAATCAGACTGCTGTCCGGCAGTCGGCCAATACGAACTGCAAGATCATACACTTCTTCGACAAGGTTCACATGACGGTCCAGCAAATCGACATCGATCACAAGATCATCGTGCAATGCCATGAAATCGGTCAGCGCCGGGGCAATGAAATTTTCTCCAAAATGCACAGGAGCTGTAATTCGCAACCGTCCTTTGAGTCCCGCCGTTTGTCTGGAAAGAGAGGATTCAGCCTCTTCAAGATCAACCAGGATCTGCTTTGCCCGTTCGTAAAACGCCTGGCCTTCATTGGTCAGGCGCTGACGGCGAGTCGTACGCACGACCAGCTGCGTCCCAAGCCGTTCTTCCAAACTCTTGAGACGCCTGCTGACAACGGATTTCGAGACATTGAACCGATCCGCAGCCGCACTGATCCCGCCCAATTCGATGACCGCAACAAAATTCGTGAGTTCCTCGAATTGGCTCATTGTTGCAGTTTAACGAACAATGAGTTCATTTAGAAGTGATTTGCAGTCACAATCGCAACACCTATGTTGACCAGAATTCGAACTGTCATCAAGGTCTTCCCACATGGGCGCACGCAACACGTTCAACAGCTACGGATGGGTTGCGCGCGCGTTCCACTGGCTCGTTGCGCTTGGCGTGATCGGTATGTTCGCGCTCGGTCTCTGGATGCGTGGCCTTGATTATTATGACCCCTGGTATCAACCCGCGCCCGATCTCCATATCTCCATCGGTTTCGTACTGCTCGGTTTCATGGTGTGCCGGTTGCTTTGGAAGAGCATCAATCCAAAACCGGTGCATATTGGAACAAACGCGATAGAGAACACGTTGGCATCAATGGCCCATTTCGGACTATACGCATTGCTGCTTGCGCTCATGATATCAGGCTATCTTTACGCCACAGCAGAAGGGCGTCCGACGGATATTTTCGGTGTCGTACAGATCCCTGCGCTCCCAGGCGTCAAAAGCCTCAAAGGTACAATTGGCTGGGTGCATGAGTACCTGGCTTATGCCGTCATAGGGTTGGCATCACTCCATGCTCTGGCGGCTCTGAAGCACCACTTTGTCGACAAGGACGAAACTCTGTCGCGCATGGTGCGTGGAACAGATGAAACATCGATCTGAACTTTTCCTCTGAAACCAGACTGGAGACTATCAAATGAAACTTCTTCGCAATGCACTTTTTGGCGCAGCCCTGCTCGCTGGAACA
>CALHAX010000084.1 GCA_937931785.1 uncultured Hyphomicrobiaceae bacterium
CGCGCCGCCGTCTCGCGTTGCTTTAATAAAGTGTCGCGGAACAGGATCATGCGTTGATGTCACGGAACCGTCTGCGGACATCGTGACCCGCATATTGCAAACAGCGACGATGTCGAAATCGATGAGTTCGGGTCTTCCGGTTTTTCGGTCCTTATGTTTGTATTTCGCCTCGAAACGGAAAAATGTCGCCTTTTCAGCACGTTTAGCTTCCGACAGCTCCGGTTTCCGATGCCAGCCAAGCTTTGCTTTGTAGAATTGAACAATCCTTTTGAGATCGTAGCGACACTCGCCTCCAGGACAGACGAAGAAATACGGATTGCTTGCAACCGGATAAAGAAGCGCTCCGACTACAGCAGCTGCGCAAATTAGGAAGATTGCTAGTGAGCGTTTCATGAAACTTGCCCCTCTTCATGAAGAGTCACTGACTTTCTGATTCAGTCATTGTGACTTAAGGCAACGGTATTGCTGTGTTCGTGCATTTCTGCAATTGGCCCATCGCGACGCTCATCCATGTCAACACATCCGAACCTGATCCAGAAGCAGTCTTGCGGACCCGCGTCGTCCGTCACCCCTGCTTCAGCGGATCCGCGACGTCGTCAATCGTGACATCGGTTTTCGTCCGCCCCTGCCAGGTGTCGCGCTTGACTTGCCCCGCGATGTGCAGCG
The DNA here is from genome assembly GCA_937931785.1 of uncultured Hyphomicrobiaceae bacterium. GTDB lineage: Bacteria > Pseudomonadota > Alphaproteobacteria > Rhizobiales > CALHAX01 > CALHAX01. The sequence continues at coordinate 667 of CALHAX010000084.1, forward strand.
GACGACCATCGGATTTCAGCAACATGTCGCCAATCGGGCTTTGCGTGGCCCGGAATGCGATGGCATCCATCCGGCTGCCATCACTCGCCTGAATCGAACAGCGGACATGGCTGTCGCCAACCACCTTGGCGAATTTCACCGTATGGGCGGGAAAGGCGAACCGTGGTGCCGGGTAATCCGTGCCATAGGGACCGGCCTTTTCCAGCAGATTGACAAAATCTTCCGTCAACGCGCCTGGCATCACTGCACCGTCAAACTCAAGTCCATTGCTGGATTGGGCTGTGTGAACATGTGTTTGCAGCCGTTCGCGCACGAACGCTTCGAACTCATCCAGTCGATCTTCGGCAATCGTCAACCCCGCAGCCATGGCATGACCGCCACCCTTGATCAAAATGCCCTGTGCCGTCGCTTCCCGGACGGCCGCGCCAATATCGACACCCGTGATTGAGCGCAGTGAACCGGTGCCCTGGCGCACACCACCATCACCGGATTTCGTCCAGGCGAGAACCATCGAGGGTCTGCGGAACCGGTCCGTCAGCCGACTGGCCACCAGCCCGACCAAGCCTTTGTGCCACTCTTCGGAACCTGCAATCAGGATCGGGCAATCGGGATCTTCCGTGACTTTCCGGTCCGCCGAAGCAAGCGCCTCCTCGAGGATCACGCCTTCCATCGCCTTGCGCTCGCGGTTCAACCGGTCAAGCAATTCAGCAAGTTTTTGCGCTTCCGCAGGGTCCGTCTCGGAGAGGAGCCGTGCACCAAGACTGCAATCGCCAATCCGCCCCCCCGCATTGATGCGCGGACCGAGCAGAAATCCGAGATGATACGTATTCGCCGGGGAATTCAGCCCCGCAATGTCGGCGAGCGCGCGTAGGCCAACGTTGTTCCGCAACCGCATGACTTGTAGCCCTTGCGCGACAAACGCCCGATTCAGCCCGCGCAACGGAACGACATCACACACCGTCGCAAGGCCGACGATATCCAGCATTTCCAGAAGCGCCGGCTCGCCTTGCCCATCAGAATAGAATTTTCGCCCACGCAGCTCTCGCGTTGTTGCAGCGAGTACAAGGAAGACAACCCCCGCAGCACACAGATGCCCAAGGCCGGAAATATCATCCTGACGGTTGGGGTTCACCACCGCGACCGCGGTTGGCAACGCTTCATCCGCCTGGTGATGATCGATTATGATGACATCGATGCCGCGTTCCGCAGCCACTGAGAGCGCTTCCGTGCTGGTCGTGCCGCAGTCCACCGTAATGATGAGCTGCGTGCCACCGTCGATGATGCGGGAAATCGCATCGCGGTTCGGGCCATACCCCTCGGTCATGCGGTCCGGAATGTAAATATCCACATCGTGGCCGTGCGCGCGGGCATACCGGCGCATCAGAGCGGACGACGAACCACCATCCACGTCATAATCGCCAAACACGGTGATGTGCTCCCGCGCGATCAGAGCATCAGCAAAACGTCTGGCCGCCGCATCCATGTCCTGCAGTGTGCTCGGATCCGGCATGAACGCCCGCAAGCGCGGGTCCAGAAGATCCGGCACCTCGTCCACCTGCGCCCCACGGGCCGCCAGAATGCGCCCTACCAACTCCGGCAGGCCATGTCGTTGCGCAATGAGCGTTGCACGATTGGCATCGCTCGGCTCAAGGCGGTCCAGCCAGCGTTGGTCCTTGCCTGATTTCTCGACACCGAGAAACGCGGCACGGTTTTCCGACAAGGCTTCTTTGGGCTGCGGTCTCATATGGCAAACGATCCAGACTGTCAGGAACACGACGCTCGGTTGTCATTACACCGATTCGTGTGCCCGACAGGCTGGCGTTTGATTGAGGCTTCCCCGTGGAATGCGCAGAATTTCGGATCAGGCGCCGGGCACCTGATGCTCCGTTGTGATCCAGCGCACCGTTTTCGTGGCCGACCGCATGACAACCGTCTGTGTCTTGATGGTGTTGCCGAATTTGACGCCGGTCAGCATGGAACCATCCGTGACCCCCGTCGCCGAGAAGATTACGTCGCCTTTGGCGAGATCGTTCATGCTGTACTTCTTGTTGATGTCGTCGATCCCGATCGCAGCAACACGTTTTGCATCTTCATCCTTCATCGGGTGCAACCGCGTCTGGATCTGCCCCCCGATGCAACGCAAGGCCGCGGCTGCCAGGACGCCCTCAGGCGCACCGCCAATACCCATGTAGATATCGACACCCGACTCGTTCGGATTAACCGTATCAATCACGGCAGCGATGTCCCCGTCGCCGATCAGCCGAACAGCAGCACCTGCTTCACGAACTGCCTGGATCATTTCGGCATGGCGGGACCGGTCGAGAATACAGGCGGTCAGATCGGAGACCTTGCAGCCCTTTTCCTTTGCCACGGCACTCAGGTTCTCCGCAGGTGAGGCGTCGAGATCGACGATGCCTTCTGAATAACCAGGCCCGACGGCAATCTTGTTCATGTAGATGTCAGGCGAATGCAAAAGTGAACCGCCTTCGGCCATGGCAAGTACAGCCAGCGAGTTCGGCAAGGCTTTTGCGCAGATCGTCGTGCCTTCCAGCGGATCAACGGCGATATCGACGGGGGGGCCGTTCCCCGTGCCAACCTCTTCGCCGATGAACAGCATCGGTGCTTCGTCACGCTCACCTTCGCCGATCACCACACGTCCAGCAATATCAAGCGTGTTGAGCTGGCGCCGCATGGCATCCACGGCGGCCTGATCGGCTGGTTTCTCATCGCCCTTGCCGCGCCATTTCGCAGCGGCAATCGCGGCTTGCTCGGTCACGCGCACAATTTCCAGGGTCAGAACACGGGCGAGAACGCCTTTGCTGTCGGACATATCGTTTTCCTTGATGAATTCAGAGGTATCTGGGATTGGTTTCAGGTTCGTTCGATACGGATCATTTGCGGCGCACCAACAATATGACCGTCCGCTTCGATACCGGCGAGAGCCGCGCGAATGGCCGCCTCGGTTGTTTCGTGAGTGATCATGATTACCTGCGCCGCATCCTGCCCCGCGTTTGCGTCCACGCGACGCTGGACAATGCTTTCAAGCGAGACATCTTCATGCGCCATGCGCGTTGCAATGGCCGCAAACGCGCCCGGGCGGTCATGTACGGAAAGGCGAATATAATATCCCCCGGCGTGCGCCCGCATTGGTCCTCGAACACTCGGCATCAGGCGATCCGCCGATGTGACGAACGCGGGCGTTATTTCTCCGCGCGCAATGTCTGCGATATCACTCACGACAGACGATGCGGTCGCGCCTCCGCCAGCGCCCGGACCAACCAGCAAAACTTCGCCCACAGGGTTCGCTTCAATAGCAACGCAATTGGTCACACCGTTAACACCGGCAATTCCAGCCGTCTTTGGAACCATCGCGGGATGCACACGTTGCTCGATTCCGCTCTCGGTTTGCACGGCGACGCCCAGCAATTTGATGACATAGCCAAGATCATCGGCGGCTTCGACATCAGCAAGCGAAATATTTTCGATACCCTCGACATAAACATTCTCGAAAGCGACTTCGGTTCCGAATGCCAGGCTGGTGAGCAATGCAAGCTTGTGTGCCGCATCGAACCCGCCAATGTCGAATGTCGGATCAGCTTCAGCGTACCCCGCCTCCTGCGCTTCCTTAAGGATCGTGTTGAATTCACCGCCCTCGAATGTCATCCGGGAGAGGATATAGTTGCAGGTCCCATTCAGAATGCCGTAGAGGCGCGTCACCTCGTTGCCGATCAGGCTTTCCCGCATCGTCTTAATGACAGGAATGCCACCAGCAACCGCCGCCTCGAACTTCAATGCAAGCTTTTGCGCTTCGACCAAACCAGCCAGTTGCGTGCCATGATGCGCCAGCAAGGCCTTGTTGGCCGTGACAACATGTTTACCAGCAGAAATCGCAGCCTCGACAGACTCCCGCGCAACACCTTCTTCGCCACCAATCAATTCGACATAGACATCGATCTCATCGGAAACGGCCAGTGCTTTCGCATCATCGAACCAGGTCGCATCACCCAGCGTAAAACCACGATCCCGCGAGCGATCCCGTGCTGAGACAGCCGTCACGTCAAGATCCACGCCAAGGGCCTGGGAAAGATGCGCACGCCGATCCGTAAGGATCTTGATGGTCGCCGCACCAACCGTCCCAAGTCCTGCTATGCCAAGTCGCAAGCGCCCCTGCATACGTTTGTCCCGTCGGAAAATGAAAGTTATGGGTGTTGTCGAACCGCAATAGGCGCGATTCTTCAACGCCAGATGGCGTATTCGAGCGCCGTTATGCCCGCTTTAAAGCCGGAGTGCGAGAGAAAGTGGCTGAATACCCTTGCGACACGCTGAAAATGGTCAACGAATACCAATCCGATATCGGCAAGGACCGCTCAAGAGGATGGTGATGTCGTCGCTTTGATCAGGGGTTTGGGTGCATTGGGCTCCGTCGTACCAGCTCCCTGCAGATCCTCGATCACCGCTTTTTGCTCCGACGGTGAGAGCGTCTTGCGGGTTACCTTATCAATATTCGACGTGCTGGGGTAATTCAGCCCACCGCTTGCACACCCTGACACCAGAACAGCACCAGCCAGGACAAAGACGTTCAATTTGGATTTAATGATCAACTGACGTCACAATCCGTTAGAGTTGATACAGTGTCGTCGCACACTTGGGTGAATAAATACAATATACTCGATTCGATAACTGTATTCAGATGGCAAAAACGAGGCCCGCCAAGGTGGCCCCGACAAGCAGACAGGCCAAGAGCGTGAGCGAACAACACGGCAATGATGCGGCCGGTGAGCAACCGAATAGCTCAACCTCTCGTGATTTCGACGAACTGGCACGCAATATTGCCCGTGCGGTAGACGATGGCACCCGGCTTCTCGGGACAGTTGCAAACCGCTCAGCCGACGCCAAATCCCAAAGCACGATGGCAGAGGATGTCGAACAAATCGGATCACTGTTCGCAGAAGTGCTGAAAGTCTGGATGGAGCATCCAGAAGCCTTCGCCGATGCGCAAGGTGATTTGATGCGCGATTTTGCCGACTTGTTCACGGTCATGGGCGAACGGCTCCGCGGCGCCGATGTTGCCCCGGTCGCACAGCCCGCCCCCGGCGACAAGCGATTTGCCGATGCAGAATGGTCCACAAACCCGTATTTCGATTTCTGGAAGCAAGCCTATCTGATTACAACCAACTGGGCCGAAGGTGTGGTGTCACACACCAGTGACATGGATCCCCATACCCGACACAAGGCAGAGTTTTATCTCAAGATGCTCGCAGGGGCATTGTCGCCTTCAAACTTCCCCGTGACGAATCCGGAAGTCGTCCGCGAAACGCTGGACAGCAATGGCAAGAATCTGGTGAACGGACTGCATCATCTGACGAGCGATCTCGAACGATCCGGCGACTCGTTCAAAATCACACAAACAGATCTCGACGCATTTGAAGTCGGAAAAAATCTCGCGCTTGCGCCCGGCAAGGTCGTCTTTCAGAACGAGCTGTTCCAGCTCATCCACTACACACCAACCACCAACACGGTCCACGCAAAACCCTTCCTGTTGGTCCCCCCCTGGATCAACAAGTTCTACGTTCTCGACCTGGTGCCCGAGAAATCATTCATCTCGTACATTGTGGAGCAGGGCTTCTCCGTTTTCGTTGTCTCGTGGGTCAATCCTGATGCACGCCTCGCGCAGAAAACCTTCGAAGACTACATGAAGGAAGGCATTCTCGAAGCTGCACGTGTGACGTCCGACATTTGTGACGGAAAGAAATGCAATGTGCTTGGGTATTGCGTCGGCGGCACACTGCTCGGCACCACCCTCGCCTACCTTGCCTCCAAGAAAGACAAACGCAAGAACCGCCCATTTGCCTCTGCGACCTTCCTCACAACCCAACTCGATTTCACGAATGCAGGCGACCTTCAGGTTTTTGTTGACGAAGAACAGATTGAAACCCTGGAAGAAATGATGGCCGAGCAAGGTTATCTCGACGGCGCCAAGATGGCAGGCGCGTTCAACATGCTTCGCCCTGGCGATCTGATCTGGCCGTATGTTGTAAACAACTACCTGTTGGGCAAGAAACCGTTTCCATTCGACTTGCTTTACTGGAACCAGGATTCCACCCGAATGCCCGCTGCGAACCACCTGTTTTATCTCCGCGAATTTTATCACAAAAACAATCTGTCGCGTGGTGAGATGAAAATCGGCGGCAGAAAGATCGATCTGGCTCAGGTCGATATGCCGATCTACGAACTTGCAGCTAAGGAAGACCACATCGCCCCACCCGGCTCGGTTTACACGGGAGCGAAATTGTTTGGCGGCAACAAGGTCAGGTATGTGCTCGCAGGTTCTGGTCATATCGCCGGCGTCGTCAATCCACCGGTCAGGAATAAATACCAGTACTGGACAAACGCGTCTGGCCTGGCCCCGGAAAACTATGAGATCTGGCTGGCGGGCGCAGACGAACATCCCGGTTCCTGGTGGCCCGACTGGATTTCGTGGTTGCGCGAACAATCCGGCAAACAGGTGCCTGCCCGGGTGCCTGGTGAAGGAGGATACGAAACCCTCGAAGACGCGCCGGGCTCATACGTCCGCATTCCATCATGAGGCGAGAGGCATGACGACCCCCACGATCAAACTCGACCATCTCGTGGTTGCGGCCACAAGCCTCGAAATTGGAATGGCATGGGTCAAGGATCGTATTGGCGTGGACGTCCCCCGCGCAGGCGCACACAACCACATGGCAACGCACAACTGCGTCGGCCGCATCGGTGACGACATCTACCTCGAGATTATCGCAATCAATCCAGACGACACGCCGGACCGGATCCGCTGGTTTTCAATGGATGACCCCACATTCCAGGCCCGTCTGACCCGCAAAGGGGCGTTCCTCCATCATTGGGCGGTGAACACCTCAGACATCTCGACAACACTCCATGCGGCGCGACACACGCCGGGGGATGCCATGGCGATGAGCCGCGGCACACTGCATTGGAAGATATCGGTGCGCGACGACGGCATCCTCGCCCGGGATGGGGTGATCCCGACAGTCATCGAATGGCCGGACATTCCGCACCCATCACAACAAATGACGGATCTCGGTATTCGGTTTGAAGAAATTGCGGTGCACACAACCGATCCTGCAGGGACTCGCGCAGATCTGGAGGCCATCGGGGCCACGCATCTCTGTCAGGTCGTGGAAGCTGATAAAAATACACTCTCAGCCACGTTCACGCGAGATGGCAAAATCATCGGCCTGTGAAACGCTTATGATCTGTTCGGGCAAGGAATCAGATTTGCCGACCGATCATCCTGTCCTTCGAAAGGGCTGTGTTAGCGTGCCATACCGTAGGCCAAACTAACACCCATCAGATAGACCGCAGACGCAACCAGCGCCACTTTGACCCAAAGCTCAGGGGGGAAACCCATCCACATCGCGTAGATCGCCACAAGGCTCGCCATAACCGTTACAGCAAGCGTAAATGGACGTGCCCATTTGGCCCGCACGGGATGAACCCATTTGAGCGGCACGAACGTCAGGACGGACAAAACAAGGATAACAATCGAAGTCACAATAGGTCCGGGCGTCAGAACAAAAATGTAAAACGCAACAATGTTCCAGATCGCCGGGAAACCCACAAAATTTCCGTCGTCGGATTTGTTGCCGAGATCGCAGAAATGATAAAGCGAGGTAATCATCATGATGCTGGCAAGCAGAATACCCCAAAAGCCTGTCAGGTATCCTGCCTCAATCAATGCAAACGCGGGTAGAAAGACATATGTGAGATAGTCAATAATCCAGTCGAGCCGCTCACCACTGAATTCCGGGATCTTGATTGAAACCTCGGTACGTCGCGCCAGAGTACCATCAACACCATCGATGAAGAGCGCAAGACCAAGCCAGGCAAACATGGCCTGCCAGTCCTTGTGCACGATGGCCATGGCAGCCAGAAGCGCAGTGACCGTCCCCAACCCGGTAAAGACATGAACACTGGCAGCGGCCAAGCGTCCGGAGTTATCAGCGGATGTGCCCATGCCCAAAGGCTCCCGAAACGAGTCGAATTCCGTACATACCTGCTATTCGCCATATGCCAAAACAAAAGGAGCGCCGAAGCGCTCCATCAAACCAGTACATCACAAGTGGAATGCCCCAGCTTCCTAAAACTTGTGTTTCACAGAGCCACGAATGCGCAGATCATTCTCCACCGCCTTGTCATCGACAACGGCAGCGGAATTGTCATCGCCGTAAAGCAGCTCCAGACCAAAATCGAATTTCGGAAGCGTGCCGATCGTGCCAATACCAGGCAGCGAGATCGTTGGGCCAGTATCCTCGGCCACGGACGCTTCAGGAACCGTCAACTCGACACCTGAGCCATCCGGCACCGTAGACGCCGCCCCGTCTTCCGACGTCACCGCCTTGGGCACTTCGTTGGTCTGCTCGAACGCAGTCGCTGGCACTGCCAGAGCACCCAACAGTACCAACATTGAACCGATCATCCGAAACATGATGAACCCCACAAACCAAATTACCGCACTCAAATCATGCGTGCGTTCTCTGTGAACTGCAAGCATGTTGAAAACTAAGGCAAACAACGGAAACAGAAGGTAAATTTATCCACAAACAGAAATTGTGTGACACGTCTGCAACAAATATAACATCATGAAAAATACAGCATGATCAGTGCACTAGGGTGTGTCCGACATAAATGGAGACACCGCTATG
>CALHAX010000085.1 GCA_937931785.1 uncultured Hyphomicrobiaceae bacterium
TGCAGCAAATCTATGGTGTGAACAACGCGACTCGTGCGGGCGACACCGTCTATGGCTTCAATTCAAACGCAGGCGGCGCCTACAGCCTGACCGGAGCGGGCACAGACGCGGTGGCATTCAGCATATGGGATGGCAACGGAAACGATACGCTCGATTTCTCTGGTTACAACATGAACCAGATCATCAATCTGCGTGAAGGCGTGTTTTCCAACACAGGCGGGCACACGTCCAACATCTCCATCGCTTATGGTGCGGTCATTGAGAACGCAATCGGTGGCTCGGGAGCAGATCAAATCATCGGAAACGATGTTGCCAACACACTCGATGGCGGCGCCGGTATCGATGGCATGATTGGCCTGGGTGGGGATGATATCTACATCTTCGACACACTCGGCGACCAGGCCATGGAGCAGGTGAATGGCGGTACGGACACGATCCAGTCCAGCGTCAGTGTTGTGATCTCCGCCAATATTGAAAACCTGACCCTCACGGGAGCTGGCAACATCGACGGACTCGGGAACGGTTTGGCAAACACGATCAGAGGCAACGCGGGGAATAATGGCATCGCCGGCGGCAACGGTGGGGATCTGCTTATCGGTGGTGCAGGCAATGACTCGTTGGACGGACAAAATGGTTCCGATGTCATGCGTGGCGGAACCGGAATTGATGGCTATCACGTTGATCGCGCGGGCGATGTCGTCGAGGAAGATTTCAATGGTGGGGAATTTGATATTCTCCGCACAGCAGTGACCTACACGCTGCCAGACAATGTTGAAATCATGATTCTGAAAGGTGGGGTCGGAAATGCAATAGATGCGATCGGAAATGATGGCGCGACCGACAACATCAAGAACTTGATGCTTGGTAACGATGCGAGCAATACCATTACAACATTCGGTGGTGCAGACGTCATTCTTGGGCGCGGCGGCGATGACACGATTTCGGCTGGTGCTGGAACGGATAATATCGCTGGCGGTGCCGGGGCTGATATCCTGACAGGCGGTACCGGAAACGACTACTTCAACTTCACGAATATTGGCGATGCCGGAGACACCATCACCGACTTCACAATCGCCGATGCGGATGTGCTCGACCTGCGGGCCATGTTCGACACGTTCGCCGGTGGAAACGCACTTGATACGGCGACAGCACAAACCGGCGGTTATCTGAATCTGGTCGACAACGGCAACAGCATATCGGTGCAGGTCGATGCCGACGGTGGCGCAAACAATTACATTCTATTGGCGACACTTCAGAATGTGACAGCTGATGTGACGGTCGTAGACGATTTCATATTGGTTTGAGACAGTCTGATCTTTCTGCCCGATGCCTCTTCGCGGGCGTCGGGCTCAAGCAAAATATTTCCAATCCTCACCTCGGAACGAAAAAGCCGGGCCCGTCTTGCAACGAACCCGGCTTAGTGAAGTTCAGGACATTCGCTGGGGGGCAAAGAATGTCCTTCGGAAACCCGTCGGCTTGAACAAGCAGTGACGTGTTTACGAGACGAAGGCGTCAAAGGGAGGGTGTCTGCCTTCTCATGCAATAAAGATGAGGGGTCTACGTTGCATTATCAACAGGTGTGGAGGCATAGCTCCCATGCACCTGGTGCATGGCTAAATTAAAAATACTTTTTCTGAATTCGATCAAAACTTCCATTCTCGTGACTTGTCGACCAGAAAATCACGGAACACCGTCACACGTTTGGAGTTTCTCAGCTCCTCTGGATAGACGTAATACGCTTGAAATTCAGGGAGTTCCGCGTCTTCAAGTTCGACGTGAACAAGGTCTGCGGCGCGGTCCATAAGGTAATCAGGAAGAACTGCAAGCCCCACACCCTCACGTGCTGCGCGCTTCAACCCGAAGACGCTGTTGATCCGAACAGTGGGGTCCCTTGGCTTCTCGCCGTGGCGCCCCGCAGTAGCGAGCCAGTTGAGATTGCGCAGATATGCGGGTGCCTCTCCGCCATAGGTCATGATCCGGTGCTCATCCAGATCTTGAACGCGTTCCGGAGTGCCGAACTGCCGCAGATACTTTGGTGACGCAAAGATGTGCATGTGAACGGTGAAGAGTGGTCTGCGGATCAGATCATTCTGCGCTGGTTCACTCAGCCAGATGCCAACGTCGGCCTCACGCATCGAAAGGTCAAGTTCGTCGTCGTCGAGTACGAGTTCAAGTGAGATGTCGGGGAACATTTCTACGAACTCGGTAAGCCGTTGAGGCAGCCACACCGATCCGATTCCCATCGTGGTATGAACGCGAAGCTCGCCAAACGGTTTGGACTTCGTATCCTGCAGCATCGTTTTCGTGGTCTGCAGTTTGGTGAAGACCTCGTGCGCCGTGCGGTAGAGCAGCTCACCTTGCTCTGTGAGTTTCAATCCGCGCGCGTGTCTATGAAACAGCGTAACCGCAAGTTCACGCTCCAGCGCACTGACCTGCCGGCTGACGGCCGACTGGCTCAGGTTCAGCGTTTCACCGGCGTGCGTAAAACTCCCCGCTTCGGCCGAGGCGTGGAAGATGCGGAGCTTGTCCCAATCCATGGTGCAAGACTTTCGAGTGTATGCGCGAAAACACGAGTGCTGTGGCGCTAGGGATGATAACCGTGCGGATTACTCAGCCGCAACAGCGTGCACTTCATACTCTGCCAGAAACTTCTCTGCTTCCAATGCGGCCATGCATCCCATGCCGGCCGCTGTGACAGCCTGGCGATAGGTTTCGTCCGTTACGTCGCCAGCGGCATAGACACCGGGAATGCTTGTTGCCGTAGAATCAGGAGACGTGACGATATAACCGTTGTCACGCATCACAAGCTTGTCCTTGAACAATTCCGTAGATGGCGCATGGCCAATCGCAATAAATATCCCGTCAACCGCGCGGTCTTCGTGTTTGCTGGTATCCCTGTTGTACAGCTTTGCAGACGTCACAGATTTGGGATTGTCGTCACCAAGGACTTCAGCAAGCTCCGTATTCCAGAGTATCTCGATCTTCGGGTGTTTCATCAACCGATCTTGCAGGGTTTTCTCCGCGCGCAGACTATCGCGGCGATGCACAAGCGTGACGCGTGATGCAAAATTTGTCAGGAACAACGCTTCCTCGACTGCCGTATTGCCTCCGCCCACAACAATAACTTCCTTGTTGCGGTAGAAAAATCCGTCGCAGGTTGCGCATGCTGAAACGCCAAAACCTTGAAACGCCGTTTCACTATCAAGGCCAAGCCACTTGGCCTGAGCGCCTGTCGCAATGACGAGAGCGTCGGCAGAATACGTATCTCCGCCATCTCCCGTCAGTTTGAACGGACGTGCCTCAAGATCGACCGACGTAATGTGATCATTGATAATGGTCGTGCCGACGTGTTCGGCCTGGGCTTTCATTTGCTCCATCAACCAGGGGCCCTGAATGACGTCGGCAAAGCCCGGATAGTTCTCGACCTCGGTTGTAATCGTCAATTGACCACCGGGCTGGATGCCCGCAACCATCACTGGTTCCAGCATCGCCCGTGCTGCATATATGGCGGCGGTGTAGCCGGCTGGGCCGGAACCCAGGATCAGAAGTCGTGAATGTGTATGTTTTGCCATGGCGAATGCCCTTCGTGTCGGGAGCCTGCAGTCGGTGTTGAGCGAGCGTTAGAATGTTCCATGGGGCCGGTCAACGCGGTGGACTGTGTTGGTAGTGGACGGCGTGTGGGCACATTACGCAACAGTGTCCAGATGTTTGGCCCAGCGTCGTTGGATTTCATCACCAATCACCTCTGTCGCGCTCAATGGCGCATATATCCAGCTGTCCAGCGTGCGGTATTGGTTTTGCAGCACGCGCGTTGCCCCATGTGCCTCAAGCGCCTGATGAAGACGATCGAACTTTTTCGAACCGCCGGACGGATGAAACACATGGACCGGGCGCCCGCTGACACAGGTCTCACACACCATATTGGCAGAGTCCGAACTCACGACAAGATGATCGGCATGGGCAATGAAATCGTGCAGCGGGTTTTCGCCTGAACCGTCCCAGAACAATCCGGCGCGTCCCCGCATGAATTGTTCGAGTGCCGATACGAGGTCAGGCGGCGTGCGTCGTGATGGGGTGAGGTAAACGCTGCCGAAATGGCCCGCGAGCTGTGTGAGTGATGTCACAAGTCGCGTCTGATCGTCCTCGGTGAATGTGTGGGAGCGGCTGTTGCCTCCGACCAGTACCGAAAGTCGGGGACCCGGATGCTGCGTCATGAAGTCTGGAATTCGGGCGCGGAGTGCTGTGAGTTTATCCAGCGTCAACCGGTGTGGCGTGGTGAGGGTCACGAAAACATTGTCGCCGCGCCGTCGGTCGTGCTGCGGAACCCAGATCAGGTCAGCCGTGCGGGGGCCAGTACGGGGGTCCTGTAGAAAAACCGTGAAGGTTGTCCGCCCCGCGGCCCGTCTCAAGGCGCGCACATAAGGAACAGTCATTCGACCACCAGCAATAACCAGATCTGGCCATGGCGGCGCAAACGTTGTTCCCGGTTGGCCAAATCTTTCTGATGGCGCAACGATGCCACGCGGTGCGAACCAGCGCCATGGCACGTCAGGTGCAACGCGTTGCACGGTAATGTCGACATCAAGTTGATCTGCGACGGCAAGACACTGTGTCTCGACCCCGGCCTTGCCGTCGGAAATGATCCAGCATGTCCTGCTGGGCTTCGTGCCGGTATCTGCAAGCAAGGGAACAATCCATGGTGGGTGCGGCGTGCCGCAGTCACGAAGACTGTGTTTATGCCTCTGATACGGGCTAGGTCAAAGCCTGAGGTGCCAGAGGTCGGGCTCTATCGATTGCCCATCATGTTTTTGATCAGGCTGACAACCACCAGGCCGATTCCGCCGCCCACACCACCACTGGCAAGACTTGCGATGATGGAACCGATGTCCAGACCGCCTGCTCCGGCTCCCATACCAAGTACGGCGCTCAAGATCTGGCCACCCAATCCTCCACCGACGATGCCGGCAAGCGAATTACCGATGGGGCCGAGGCTCTTGTCCTTCATGATGCCACCAGCGGCATTGCCACCGACGGCGCCAGCAATCAATTGTATTAAGAGTTCCATGAGGTCGTCCTTCCGTTGAAGGCTTCGAATCAGTGGTGATTCGGAGCATTTTCAGTCTAATCAATTTTTCTTGACAGTGCGAATACGGATTGAGCGGTGTTGGAGGTTTCGGCGCATGATGCGGAGGCATGTGCAAGCCGTGCCCGAATGGAAACACACGTCTGATCGTCCACAAGTGCCAAATCCGTGACACTCAACTGGCCTCGAATGTGCTATGCAGAGCTCAGGTTGCGTTCTCGTTCTGGAGTTTGGTTGATGCCAACACGTCTGAAATTTGCTTTTGCCGTCCTGGCGCTATCGTCAATGGCATTTGCAGTGCCGCAAGTTGTGAGTCCGGCCAACGCTGGCGGCGCGTCAAGCACATCACCATTCTACAAGCCGACAAAACCGAAACCGCAAGTGCGCGGGGCGCGCAAACGTGTCGGAGGGTACTCCTACAATTACCAGGATTCGATCATCGACTTCCGGGATCGGTCGGTGTTTCTTGACCCTGCGATCGAAAAGCCCTCTCTCGGTCCGTTTGACGGCGATTTCTTTTTCGATTCTGGCGTCGAGCGGCACAACAATTCGCCTTATCTCTACTGATCACCCAAGAAGATTGGGCAGACGCGCAACGGTATCTGAAAAATCGAATAGACCCGCTGAACGGGGCTAGGCATGGAGCCATTGGTTCGCCATTATGGCGTTAACCATGTATAGTTTTCAGAGGGTCTCCCATGTACCGTATCCTGCCTGTTGTCGTGTTTTCGCTCGCCTTCGTCTTTTCCGTCAGCACTATGGACAGATCCGCAGAAGCCCATGGCGTCTGCAAGGTTCTCGGTTTTGAAGTGAACGATTACGGCAAAGAAGGCCCGAAAGCAGACGCCAAGCGTCTTTTGGACGATCACATCGTGAAGTGGGCGAAAACCAACAAGATCAAGAGCTATCATCGCAGTGGCAAGAAAACGGTGTCGTGCCGGTTGTTTATCGATGTTGGTTTCTTTGACGAGTGGACATGCACGGCGAAGCAGAAGGTGTGCCACTGATCCCGGTTTCCGATCCGTATCGGCTCTCCCAATCTGCCACGCGAAAGGCACATCAAATGATCCTGCGCTCCGCCGGACCTTCGCCGTTTGGCCGCAAAGTGAAAATTGTGGCCAAACTGACCGGGCATTACGAGGGCTTGAAGGTTGAAGCAACCGACCTCATGAACCCTGACGATAGTATCCGAACGCAGAACCCGTTGGGCAAGATCCCGGCACTCGTTCTGGACAACGGCATGGTGCTCTACGATAGCCGTGTGATTTGTGAATATCTTGACGCGCAGTCCCAGGGGGCAGGTGTCTTTCCCGATGGCGCAGCACGTTGGGAGGCGTTGCGCCAACAAGCACTCGGCGACGGTATCATGGACGCCGGAATCGTGCAGGTTTACGAGAAGCGCATGCGCCCGGAAGACAAGCGGCACACGCCGTGGACGACCTATCAGCAAGAAAAGATTGATCGTGCACTTGCCGCTCTTGAAGCGTCCCCACCTGCGAGTTCAGCGACACCCACGATAGGTGAAATCGCAATAGCTTGCGCCCTTGGTTATCTGGATTTCCGTTTCGAGGGCGCGTGGCGAAAGGGCCACCCCGCTCTCGTTGCGTGGCTTGAGGCGTTTTCGGCCGCCGTGCCTGCATTCGATGAAACCGCGCCACAGGCTTGACGCAATCTCGGTTCCCGTAGATGCACGACGTGTGACGCAGTGCAGATGAAGCGCTGCAGAATTGCAGGGATCGGGAGACGTCATGTCTGAAGAACTGGAGCGCGTGCTCGAACGACTGGATGCCACCAGCGACGCGGCGATTGATCGCCTGTTTGCATTCCTCAAGATTCCGAGCATTTCTACGGACCCGGCGTATGCAGCAGACTGCAAACGTGCTGCCGAGTGGGTCGCGGATGATCTGAACGACATGGGGTTCGATGCCCGTGTGCGATCGACAACCGGCCAGCCAATGGTTGTGTCGCATGATCCGGGAGTGTCGAGCGATAAGCGTCATGTTCTCTTTTATGGTCATTACGATGTGCAGCCGTCCGATCCGCTGGACCTGTGGGAGACGCCGCCCTTCGAGCCGCGCATCGCAAGGGATCCCGTCCACGGCGATGTGATCGTTGCCCGGGGTGCTGCGGATGACAAAGGGCAGTTGATGACATTCCTCGAGGCGTGCCGTGCCTGGAAGGACGTGACAGGCCAGATGCCGGTGAACGTGACCGTGTTGCTGGAAGGTGAGGAGGAATCGGGGAGTCCGAGCCTTGAGCCGTTCCTTCACGCCAACAAGGATGAGCTGACAGCCGAACTGGCGCTCGTGTGCGACACTGGGCAAGCGGACCGGGAAACGCCTGCGATTACAACCATGCTGCGTGGCATGGCAGATGTGGAGGTTATTGTAACCGGCCCGAACCGTGATCTTCATTCAGGCATGTTCGGTGGGCCGGCAACCAACCCGATCCGCGCGCTGACACGGGCTCTTGGGCAATTGCATGACTTGCAAGGTCGTGTTCAAGTGCCCGGATTTTATGATGATGTCGCGGAGATCTCGGACGAGCAGCGCGCCCAGTGGGACAGCCTGGATTTCGACGACGCGGCTTTCCTCGCAGATATAGGGTTGACGCAGTCGGATGGCGAGACGGGACGTTCCGTGCTGGAGTTGATTTGGGCACGTCCAACCGCAGAACTGAACGGTATTGTTGGCGGTTACACGGGGCCGGGGACAAAAACTGTAATCCCGTCCGAGGCATCGGCCAAATTGACATTTCGCCTTGTGCCTGACCAGAACCCGGAGAAAATTGTCGAAAGCTTCAAGGCGTGGTTTGAAGCAAAGCTGCCACCAGACTGCAAGGTGCGCTACAATAGTCGCGGCGGCAGTCCGGCAGTAGGTTTCGATCTGGGCGGTTCGGATATGAAGTTGGCACGCACTGCGCTCGAGGCAGAGTGGGGCAAGCCCCCGGTCATGATGGGGTGCGGCGGATCAATTCCGATTGTGGAGGCCTTTAAGTCGACGCTCGGAATGGGGTCGCTCTTGATTGGCTTCGGTCTCGACGATGACCGCATTCATTCGCCGAATGAGAAATATAACGTATCCAGTTTCCGCAAGGGCGCGCGGAGTTGGGCGCGTATTTTGGCGGAACTTGCGGTTAGAACGGATTAAAATCATGCGAACCAACGCCATATTGCGGGCACTTCGACAACTTCCACCCAAGGTGCAGCTGGGGCTCGGTGCCGTTGCCGTTGTCGTGTTTGGCATTATGTGGTTGACGGGAAATCTGCCGCAGAATCTGGGCGAAAATGGTTTTGTGAACGAGCGTCAGAATGCGCAACGCAGGATTGAGGGTGCGCCTCGTCAGGCCGCTCAGCCATCATCCAAGCGCGCGGCGCAAAGGCCCACATCGGGCAGCAATTCAGGAGATTACGATTATCTCTCTCTCGCATTGTCGTGGTCTCCGACATACTGCGAAACATCAGGGCGTGGGCGCGAGAGTCGGCAATGTAGTGGCAACCGGGCCTATGCCTTTGTCGTTCACGGGCTTTGGCCACAATACGAAAAGGGATGGCCGGAAAACTGTGCGCGGGGGCGGAACCCACGCGTTCCCAACGATGTTGTGCGGACGATGCTTGATATCATGCCAAGTCGCGGTCTTATCAACCATGAATACAAGAAGCACGGAACGTGTTCCGGGCTGGACGCAAAGGGATATTTTTCCCTGACACGTGACTTGTATCGGAAAATTCGAATTCCACCTCGTTATGTGCGACCAACACAGATTATCCGAACCAGTCCTCGTGAAATCGAGAATGAGTTCCTGAAGGCCAATCCAGGCATGAAGCCGGACATGATTTCCATTGTCTGTGGTCGGGGAGAGCGGTTGAAAGAGCTTCGCATCTGTTTCTCCAGAAATGGGGATCTTGCTCGTTGTGGACGCAACGAAGATCAGAAGAAATTATGCTCCCGCGGCAGCATACGTGTCCCTCCGGTTCGCACGCGACGGCGAAGTTGATTGCCAAAACAGAGAAAAAAGAGAATTTTTCTCCAAAAATGATGATTTCTCATGGGTTGCTGCACCATGTGTGGCGCGCCCGACACGTTCGTGGCTTGCGATGAGTCGCGAACCTGTTCAGTGTGGTGTTAACGATTTGCATACAAATGGGGGCCATTTGCGATGAACCAGCGCCATTCTGCCATTATGGTCCGTAGCAAGAAGAAGGAAACGTTTGTTGCGCCGTCGCGCGTTGGTGGTGGAAGTCGTCGTTCTTCCGGAGTTGCGACACATGTGGCATGGGCAGGTGGGGGCTTTGTCCTCGGTGCGGTTTGCTGGCACATGGTCGGGTTCTGGAGCTTTATTGATCAGGTCCTGCAGGACGCGCAGCCCATATCCGCTTACGTGACGCGGGTCGACGCTGAGCCGGTGGTGCAGAAATCTCTGGCCAGGCTCACACCTTACAGTAGCGCTGGAGATTGCGTTCAGCGGATTGAATCGTCCGCAACGGCTGTAACGATCGTGCGGCCATGCGCGTTGCCCGTTGTTGCAATGAAAGCCGATATTGCCGCGCAATAATGCGGTACAGGGCATGTGTCCCCGTCGTTACCTCATGGCGCGGATGCTGGTTTTTGAGTGCCTCGCACAGCGCTGTACCATTCAATCTCGCTCGTGTTTCATTTTGCGTCGCTTAAGAACTATCTTTTAACTTTCATCAAGCACCTTGGTTCCTGAGTTTAGTGGGTAGCTCGTTTCCTGGGTGGTGGGTTGATGCTGTTGCGTTTGTTCAATTGGGTTCCTGTATTGTTCGGCCTGAACATTGCTGGTGTGGCGTCTGTCGCCACAGTTCCGGATGTTTTGACAGGTGAGCCGAACGGGGCAGTGAAGACGTCGGAGAGTGCCGACGCTCATTCAAAACCAAAAGATGAAACACCAGGCCGTACGTCATCCGGTAGTGCTGTCACACGCCTTATGGCGTCGACCAGCGTGGCGCCGATACTGACCGAAAGTTTCGTGTTCGCCGAAGGTTCGGTTGAAACCAGCGCAGCTGTTGTCAAAACATCTCCGGCAAAACAGTTTGTTGTGCGCCCCGTAGCGGTGTCAGCGCCTCGCCCAACAGCAAGGCTGAAGGCAGCTAAGTCGGCTGGCAAGGAAACGGTCCACCGCCAACCCGGTCAAGTGAAGCAGAACAATCGGCCGGCTGCCCGCGCCAACCTCAAAGTTGAAGGTCGCAAGGTCGCCAAGCGGGTGGTCTGGATCGCTGGACGCAATGCAGCTCCGCTGGCTGCAAGCAATGTCATTGCTTTTCCAAAGCCATTGAACCGGTCCGCGTCAAGCACACGACGCGCCGCTTGAGAATCAAGTTCCCCAACGCAATCGTCTGACAGCTCTCCAGTCGGCATACGATCGCGTTAAAGAAGGCGCGCCGCCAAGTCCCCCTTTGGCGGCGCGCTTTTCATTAAGTAGTCATCACGTCGGAATCGCACTGGTCTTTGGTATTTGTGGTTCGACTATGGTTGAGTGCGAACGGACCCGGCGCACACGCCATGTTTCCGGCATTCGACCGAGGTAACCGAGCGCAGGGTCGCCCGGCAAACGTGAAAATGTTTCCGGATTAATGCTCCATTCAGCCGCCATGCGTAGCACATGCTCGGTTTCCGGATATCCTCGTTCGTCCTCGTCGATGTCGTTGCTTGAGGGTGTGAGTATGCCGGTAAAGGCAGAAAATATTTTCAACCCTAGCATCCGTTCTGCGGGCGTCAGAGATCCTTTGTTCCAGATGATTCCTTCGTCGCCCCAGGCGAAAGAGCGCCGCAACTTTGCATCCGAGAAACGCGACCACGCAACAAGGTCCAGAACCGGGCAGGCGAAGAAATACTGAACCTCGTGAAATGTCTTTCCAAGCGAGAGTTGCAGCGCAAGGCACTGATCGGTGAAGTCGCGCCCTGCAGGGTGCGGTAACGCCATGCCAACGACAAAGGTCCAACCCTCAACCGGCGGCGTGACGAACACATAGTTTGCGCTGTAATCCGGGTCTTCAACAACTGCGAGGCCATTTTGCCAGTTGCAGGTGTCCACATCGGCAAGGCCCAGAACGGATATCACGCGATCAATATCAACGGTCTTGATGGCAAGCCATGCGTTGCCGGCACCAAAGGGTTCGGGACCGTCCGGGGCAAGGGCCGGGTCGCGCAGCAGCGTTAAGACCCACGGCCGCACCCCGGCGTAGAGGAAGAACAGGAACAGCGCCCCGGAAACTGTAGCAATCAGGATCACCGCACGTGCCTTCACACCCGGTCAGGTTATCGACAACCGTCATCGCAGATTCGTGGCGATAGAAGGACTATCACGATGTGATTCGCGCGCAATGCGCACCGCCCATTTCCACAACGCGAAGGCTTTGCTATGGTTTGTGTGTGCTCATTTGGGCCACAACCTGTTGGTCTTGCCGCAGGTGCGGGCTTCACTCAAAAATCCGGATCTTCCAAAATGACGGACAACCGCCCAGGTTTCGCCGATTACGCACTGCTGTTGGTGCTGGGCCTGGTCTGGGGGAGCAGTTTTCTGTTCATCAAGTTTGGGGTCGAAACGATCCCTGCGGCGACGTTGACCCTGTCCCGTCTCGCAATAGCTGCGGTCCTTTTGCTCATCGTTGCGCGCGCCATGGGGCAGTCGTTGCAGTGGCGAAAGGGCTTGTGGATCTGGTTGCTTCTGGCGGCCTTGGTGGGAAACGCGTTGCCGTTCACGCTCATCGCCTGGGGGCAGGAAGAAATCGATAGTGGCGTGTCTGCGATCCTTATGGCTGTGATGCCACTCAGTACGCTCATTATGGCGCACATCTTCACAGCCGATGAGAAAATCACCGCCATAAAGTTTGTGGGCGTAGTGTTGGGCTTCACCGGAATCGCCGTGCTGATCGGACCGGACAAGCTCGCAAATCTCGGTTCGGATGTCTGGCGGCAACTGGCGGTTGCGGGTGCGGCTACGTGCTATGGGCTGAATGCCGTTATCTCGAAACAGCTCATCGGCCAACCGCCGCATGCCATGGTCGGGTGGCTCATGGTCTTGTCTGCGCTCATGGTATTGCCGTTCGCACTCGTCAGGGATCAACCCTGGGCGCTGAATCCATCGACCGTGTCGCTCTGGTCGACCCTCATTCTGTCGATCTTCCACACTGCAATCGGCACCTTGATGCTGTTCCTCATCATACGACGCCAGGGTGCAACGTTTTTCTCCCAGATCAATTTTCTTATACCGGTCATTGGCGTGTTCTACGGTGTGACGTTGTTGGGCGAACAGCTGGGCAGCGGCGCTTACGTTGCCTTGGCCTTGATCCTGATCGGCATTGCTGTGGCGCGTTATGGTGCCGCGTCAACCAGATGATACCTCAAGATCATCTGATCGTTACGAGGAATAGTCGAGAAAAGACGCTGCGAAAAAATGCGGTGATGCAAGTCTCGGGGCGTTGCCTTGCTTTCCCGTTCGAGGTGCGCGACCTTGCTCCTGCATTCCTGATGAAAAATACCTGAGCTCGCCCATGCCCTATTCTGAATATCGTCCCGAACTTATGGGGTCAGCGACCCTTGAACCGTCCGGAAAAATCGAAGCGGGATCCTGGCAACAGTTTACACTGGTTTACACAGCAGGAAAATTTGGTATCGACGATACGGGGTCGCTGAAAATTGCGTTTCGTTTCGCAACGGACTTCGGGCCAGTTCAGTTCGATGATTCTGAAGCGTCAGGCTACACGACCGTGGAAGCATCCAATGGAGCGGTTCTGGATGTGCGATGGGAGTTCAAGCGCAATATTCGACCCTGGTCACGGGCGCTTTATATCGGAGTGCAGAAACATTTTCTCGCCGAAGGTGACACCATCACCATCCGTTTCGGAGATCAACGGCAGGGTTCGCGCGGTGTGCGCGTTCAGACCTATTGTGAGGCAGAGTACGAGTTCAAGGTGTTCGTCGATGCCATCGCGACCTACGACTACGTGACGTTACCAGAAAGCCCGTCGATCAACATTGTACCTGGTCCACCACGGACGTGGCGCGCGACGATTCCAACGCTTGTACGTACGGGTGAACGCTTTCGTCTTTCCATCAAGGCAGATGATAAATGGGGCAACCCGAGCGATCAAATCGATCAGACGCTTTATCTTGAGGCGACGGGGGCCGTCGAGGGATTGCCGGAAACGAAAAAGTTCGAGCGTGGTACTTTCTCGATGCTTGTTGAGGGGCTCAAGCTGCCTGTAGAGGGCGAGACGACGATTATCATCCGCGATGATGTGGGCGTCGAACTTTGCCGAACCAACCCGTTGCGCGCACACGACCTGCCGACCGATGCGCCGGTACATTTCTGGGGTGATCTGCACGGCCAGTCGAATGAAACGCTCGGCACCAACGATGCCCGCGCCTATTTCGAGTTTGCACGAGATCGTGCATTCGTCGATGTCTGCGCGCATCAGGGCAACGACTTCCAGATGACCCAAGAGTTCTGGAAAGAGCTCAACCAGATCACTGCCGAGTTGAACGTCCCGGGGCGTTACGTGACATTTCCCGGCTACGAGTGGTCCTCCAATACGGCTGTCGGTGGCGACCGGAACGTGTTCTACGCGCAAGAAGGCCGCCCCATGTACCGCTCATCTCATGCGCAGATCCCGGATCTCGCAGATGAGGACACCGATGCCCACAATGCGCACGAACTGTTCGAGAAACTCCGCGATGAAGACTGCGTGGTTTGGAGTCATTGCGGCGGACGCTACGCTGACATCTGCTATGCGCATGACGGCCGCACGGAAGCTGCTGTCGAAGTACATTCGTCGTGGGGCACGTTTGAATGGCTGCTTCATGATGCGTTTTCGAAGAATTACCGCGTCGGCATCGTCTGCAATTCCGACGGGCACAAGGGGCGTCCAGGGGCAAGCTATCCCGGGGCGTCGTTCTTCGGGGCCTATGGTGGGCTTACCTGTTACCGCGCTGCCGAGCTCACGCGCCCGGCCATCATGGAAGCCATGCGCCGCCGCCATCATTACGGCACAACCGGCAATCGTCTTTATATGAATGTTTGGTCGACTTTGCCTAATGGCAGCAAACTTTACGATAGAGATCCAGCCGTCGGCCCGGCAAGCGAGAGTGCCGCAACGATCGCCCAGATGGGCGATATCGTTCAAGTTGGTGACAAGGGAGACGTCGAACTCAATGTCGAAGCGACCGGTTCTGCTCCGATCATTCAGCTCGATATCTTCGATGGACCCGATATCATAAAGACCGTGCACTATGGCGATCGCACAACGCAAAGCCACCGCATCCGTATGACGTTCTCCGGCGCTGAGTACCGGGGACGTAGCCGCAACACGACATGGGACGGGCATCTGAGTATCACCGGAAACGTCATCGAGAGTGCTGAGATGTTCAACAACTGGAACCTCGACCGCGGCATTCGTGAGCAGACAGACACCGAAGTGCATTGGAAGGCCGTGACCACCGGAAACTTTTGCGGCTTCGATATGATCCTGAAAGATGCAGGTGCGGGAAGGCTATCCATAAATTCACCACATGTGACCGGAACACTCGATATTTCATCTCTTGCAGAGGAGGCGAAAACGTTCGACGTTGGTGGTCTTGATCGTCAGCTCAGGGTCGAGCGTCTGCCGGAAGTTTTTCCAGAGACCACGATCAGAGACAGTATTCCTGTCACTGTTACGGAATCCGGCGACACCCGCTTGTTCGCCCGCATCACGCAGGAAGACGGGCACCGTGCATGGAGCAGTCCGATTTATTTGTTTCGGGAATGAGGCAGGTGCGGGATTCCGCGAAGGAGAATATTATGTTGAAACGTACCATTGCTGCCGCTTTGATCACTGCAATATCGCTCAGTACCGTCATCACATCTGCTGCCGTCGCCGCAACCACGGTCAAGTCCGGATCGTTCCGTAATGCTGGCGGCCACAAGACATCTGGCAGCGTGCGCCTCATGAAGGAGGGTGGCGCGTGGAAGGTCGTGTTTGGCGCCAACTTCCGGCACGATGGCTCACCCGCCCCTCGCGTTGCGTTTGGCAATGGCAAGTATGTCCGTGGCACCATTATCGGGCGCCTCAAGCGCAACAAGGGATCCCAGACCTACACCGTTCCGAAGCGTCTGAACGTCACGAAGTTTACGCAGGTCTGGATCTGGTGTGTGAAATTCAATTCCCCGCTCGGTGTTGCCGCGATCCGCTAACCGGCTTTGAACTCATGGATCTCGTTCGTTTCAGTATCGCTCGGTGGAAAAGTGCAATAGCGTGAGTTGGTCCGGCCTGCATGTTGCCCGGATATCATCTGGGGCCGTGAACCGTGAGCGAACAGACTGTATCGACCAAATCCGCTGCGCCGCCGCGCAAACCTGGCTTCCTCGAAGGCTCGAGTATCGACCAGCCCGCACTTGCAGCGGGTTTGATGATCTTCGCCTTGATGCTGCTCGGACTGCAGGATGCGTTGATCAAATTCACGAGTGGGATGTTGTCGCTGTGGCAGTTCCAGCTCATTCGCTCGTCGCTCAATCTCCTTCTCGTGCTCATCCTCGCCCGCATGATTTGGGGCACCAGCCGTCCCGCGCCAAAACGCTGGTGGGCAGTGATGCTGCGCTCGTTCTTCCTCGTCGTCACGATGGTGTTCTTCTTCGCAGGAATACCGTTTCTCTCCCTCGCCGAAATCGCCGCCGGGCTTTATGTCTACCCGCTTTACATCGCTGTGCTGTCCGGCGTTTTTCTTGGCGAGCGTGTCGGGCCACGACGGGTGTTCGCCATACTTGCGGGGTTCGTCGGGACGCTGTTGATCCTGAAGCCGGGAACGGACAGCTTCAGGCTCGTCAACCTGTTGCCCGTCATTGCGGCACTCTGGTACGCGCTGACCGTGATGAGCACACGAAAGCTCTGCCGCGAGGAGTCACCCGTGACACTGGCGTTTGGTGTTGCCATCACGTTCCTGGCCGCAGGCCTCGTCGGAACGCTTGCCCTCTCCACATCTGTTGTGTCGCACGCACTGGGAACATGGCCGGAGCAGTGGCCCTATCTGTTTTCCGGATGGCGCGACATCCCCATGTGGGTCGTCGGCCTGATCATGTGTTGTTCGCTCCTGAATGTCACCGCGAACATCAGCCTCTCAAAGTCCTATCAAAGCGCGGAGTCGAGTTGGCTCGCTCCGTTCGATTATTCCTACCTGATCTTCGCGACGTTCTGGGGCTTCGTCTTCTCCGGCACGATTCCTGACAACTGGACCTTCGCGGGCATGTCCCTCATCGCCGCCGCCGGTATCTTCGTTGCCTGGCGTGAACGTGTGGAGAAGAAGGAGCTTGAGCGCCGCGCGAATTTTCATCGCAACCTGAGATGAGGGACATCTGCTGTTGGGCATAGTCGGTAGGTACTGCGACCTCTGTTACGAGGCGAAGAGGCAACTGCAGTTATTCAAAAAAGTTTTTTTCGTCGAATTGAGAGTTAAAAAACCATCCTTGAAACGGGTTATTTGAGTTCATCACATGACATCGTTATAGCCCACCGTACCGCCCAATCTCCAAAAGGTTGAAGCAAGTCGAACAATTTTTTTTAGCCTTGTGAAATTTGTGCAAAATGCGTTTTCCGAAAGTTCATGGTGACGCGAGCCTGGAGAGGCAGGAAATATTTGGGTTCTGCGCCAGCCATGACCTCGGACCGCTTGACTTCCTCGTTGAACTTCATCTAGGCAAGACGCGTGCTCGCGGCGATGGCGTCGCCGCAATGAGCCGTCCTTTGGTGCCGCGACGCGCAGTCCGGCGCCGCCTTCGTCCTGAACGCCGGGACGTTGTGCCGGGCGCGCTTTACTCCTCGCCCGGCGGAGGAGAAGCACAATGCTTGCTACAACTGATAGATCCCAGGGCCGTCCTGAAACCTTTTCCTGCCACAATGGCAACAAAGCTACGCTGCCATTCTCGCACGCTGAGTACGATCGCCGCCTCGCGATGCTACGTGCCATCATGTCGAAACACGACATTCCGGCGGTACTTCTCACCTCAATGCACAACATCGCCTACTACAGCGGCTTCCTGTATTGCAGCTTTGGGCGTCCGTACGGCTGCGTTGTGACAGCCGATAAATGCACCACCGTGTCGGCCAATATTGATGGCGGTCAGCCGTGGCGCCGTTCCCATGGCGAGAATGTTATTTTCACCGACTGGCAGCGTAACAACTACTGGCGTGCGATTGTTGATCTTGCTGGCGGCGCGCGCCGCATTGGCTACGAAGCCGACCATATGACGGTCGCGAACCAAAGAGCCCTGGCGGATGCGCTGGGTGCGCCGGAGATGTTTGACATTGCACCGGACACGATGTCCGCACGCATGATAAAGTCTGACGAAGAGCTGAGTTTGATCCGCTCTGGTGCTGCAGTTGCAGACATCGGCGGCGCAGCAATTCGGGATGCGATCAAAGTTGGCACACGCGAAATCGATGTGGCCATGGCTGGGCGCGATGCCATGGAGTTGGCTATCGCCGAGCGCCATCCGGAAAGCGAAATGCGTGATACCTGGGTGTGGTTTCAGTCCGGTCTCAATACGGACGGGGCGCACAATCCGGTCACCATGCGTCAGCTTGAGGTGGGGGATATCTTGAGTCTGAACACCTTCCCGATGATCTCCGGCTACTACACGGCTCTGGAACGGACGCTATTTCTCGGTGAACCGGACGCGGACAGCCTTCGCATCTGGAAGGCGAACGTTGCAGCGCATGAACTCGGATTGTCGCTCATCAAGCCGGGTGCGACTTGTTCCGGCATCTGCGATGAGATCAACCGCTTCTTCGTCGATGAGGACCTCCTGCAGTATCGATCCTTCGGTTACGGGCATTCGTTCGGTATTCTGTCGCACTACTATGGCCGTGAAGCGGGCCTCGAGCTCCGCGAAGACATCCACACGGTCCTTGAACCCGGTATGGTTGTGTCAATGGAACCCATGCTCTGGATTCCGGAAGGTCAGCCAGGAGCAGGCGGTTACCGCGAGCATGATATTCTGATTGTCGGCGAAGAGCGTGCAGAAAACATCACCGGTTTCCCTTACGGACCGGAGCACAATATCATCGCGTCGTAGAACGTTCGATCTAACCGCTCTCCTGGGTGCGATGCCGGGGGAGCGGTTAGATAACGGGTCGTGATCAGATTGCGGAGCGGCGTTGCAGCAAGAGAAGTCCAGCGACCACAATGATTGCAGCGCCGATCCAGACGTGCGGACCGGGAAGATCTCCAAAAATGTAGTAGCCGACGACAGCACTCGCCACGAGTTCCAGATAAACAAGCGGCGCAAGCGTCGAGGCATCAGCATAGCGAAATGCCGTGATTGAGAAAATATGACTAAGCACGGACAAAAACCCCATGAGCGCAAAGAACGGTAATACACTCGCCGCGGGAATGGACCACGTGTAGAGCGCTTGCGGCAAAAGGATCAACGCTCCAACGACACACTGGAACGCAAGTGTCTTCAAAGGATCACTCGCCCGCGATGCTTGACGTGTCACGACCATGTAACATCCGAAAAAGATGCCTGAGCCCATGGCCATCGCAATTCCGGGATCAATCGAGCCTGATGGTCTCAGAATAATCATGGCGCCCGTGAATCCAAGTGTAAGCGCGCCAGCCTTGCGCAAGGTGAACTGTTCTCCCAGCCAGACAATTGCAAGAACGGTCGCAACGATTGGTCCGATGAAGTAAGCGCTTACGGCCGTTGCAAGAGGAATGCGTGCAATAGCGAGAAAATACAGCGTCATGGCCGCCATAAGAAAGAGCGTACGGAGAAAATGTGACCCAAGTCGTTCCGCCGGGAAGATGTGTATCCCGTGACGTGCAATGGCAATCGGCAGAATAAACAGGCTTGCGACAGCGTAGCGTGCCCAGCTTATAAACAGTGGGGAGAAATCTGCGCTCAGGTGTTTCGCGGCTCCGTCCACCAGCGGAATCAACAGCATGGCGATTGACATGAGGCCGATACCGAAAGCAACCGAATTGCCTGACCCGGCCTGGGGCATTGAGGTATCGTTTGGCACGCTATCCGACTAACTCCGGAAAACGGTTGCGAAGGAGCGTGGCAATCGCATCGAGATGGTTGTCGGCGCGTGGGGCAATATCACCGAGAGCATCCAGGAACGTTTCCGTCGCCAACCAACTGATCGGTAGCGATCGGCTCCAGTTGTTCTGCGTGATGTAATCACGATATCGGGTCTCGTTTTTGTCAAGTTGGTGATCGTTTGCAGTCACAGCAACAACCGGGAAGCGTCCCGCGACAGCTTCCGATAACATGGCGCTGGAATCCGCTGTCACCACCACGATTTCGGCAAGCCGCAACAAACCTGGCAAGGACGATGGACCGGCCAGGCGGTAGTCGAGAAACTGTCGGACAATCGCCTTGTCGTGCAACACCGGCGCAAGGGCAGAGATCGCTTCGGCTGACGTGCGACGCGACGAACTCACCACCCAGCGGGTGCCCCACGCGTCATGCGTGGTACGCAGGAACGCGCCAAGCCGTGCCCAGTCGCTCGGTGTGTAGCGGATGTCCCGCGTGTTCCCACCCAGCAGAAGCGCCGCAGTCCGCGGAGGTTTCTTTGAAGAAAACCGTGGCATGTGTGATGGGCGGCCCAACTTGTCCGGGTCCATGGCATTGGGTTGGAGCGTGCAGACGTGATTGGCCGTGTGGTCCGGCACGTCGTGCGAAGAGATAATGAGGTTGAACGCATCTCGCAGTTCGCTGCACACCGGTCCTAGAAAAATGTTGCGCGCACCGCTGACCCGAGCGGCAGCCATGTTCGCAAACAGCGTATCTCCGCCGCTGGATACAACAATATCCGGCGTTGATACATCTTTCGCACTCAGGCCATAGCCGAGAGACAGGAGCCGATTACCGTCGGCGCCACGCCGCTTCATCGCGCGCAGCAAGGCCCGTGGAACCAACTGCCGTCTCTGAACAAACAGCCGTCGACACGCAACAGGCTGGACACGCTCAAGCGCACTCACAATCCCCTCGGATTGATGGTAATGGCCCGGCTTGTCGTCGGCCAGAAGCAGGACGCGCAACGGCTTACTGGTATCAAACGCATTCATGACCACATCATCGTAATCGCTGGACAATGCAAATCAAAGGCTTAAGACGCGAATGTGAAGTGATTTCGGGGAGACACGACCATGGCGCACACGCGTATTCGGCCATTCAACACCAAAGAGACGTACCCAGAGCAAAATCTAGACAACGACCTGTCGCAGGGTGTCGTTGCAAAAGGCACGATGGTTTTCCTGAGGGGGCAAGTGTCTCAGGATCTTGATACGCGCGAGAGCCTTCACCCGGCCGATGCTGGCGCACAAACCGCCAAAACCATGGCGAATATCAAGATGCTGCTCGAGGAGGCAGGAAGCGAGATGGCACACATTTGCCGGATCGTCGTTTATCTGACTGACATTCGCCACCGTGAGGCCGTTTATCAGGAAATGGGCAAGTGGCTGAAAGGCGTGCATCCCTGCTCGACGGGACTGGTCGTGCCTGCACTGGCGCGACCGGAATGGGTGGTGGAAATCGAAATCACCGCCGTCATACCTGAATGATCCAAGCTGGAGACAATTGATGATGCGTCCACCCCGCTCAACCGACGAAATACTGACTGCGCTCGCCCGCCGAGCGGACGGCCCATTCGAAGATGCGACGGCAATGCCACCGGAGATATACACCTCCGAGGATATTCTCGAACTCGAAAAGCGCGAGATATTCGCGAGCGAATGGGTCTGCGCAGGACGCGCCAACGAGATCCCCGAGACCGGCGACTACATCACCTACACAATCGCGGATCAGCCAGTCTTCGTGACCCGGGATGGCAAGGGCAATGTGCGAGCCTATGCCAATGTCTGCCGCCACCGCATGATGCAGTTGTTGGAGGGAAGTGGAAACCGCAAGCGTATCGTCTGCCCCTATCATGCATGGACGTACGACCTTGGGGGCAAGTTGATTGGTGCGCCACACATGGAGCGATCCAATGCATTCGAGAAGAAAAATATTTGTCTCCCCGAGGTCAACGTAGAGATTTGGGAAGGTTGGATTTATCTGTCACTCAACGCAGATGCCGTGCCGGTTGTCGAAACGCTCAAGCCACTCGCAAAGATCGTCGAGCGCTACAGCATGTCAGACTATATCCCCGTCGTTACTGAAGATCACGTTTGGCAAACCAACTGGAAACTCCTCACCGAAAATTTCATGGAAGGTTATCATCTGCCAGTCGCACACAAGGAAACGGTGGGCGCCTGGATTGCCGTTGAGGAAACGGAGTTCCCCAAAAAGGTCGCCAAGGGGTTCACATACCAGTCTTTCGTCAAGGAAAGCACGGCGACGTATGGCGTTGCGCACAAGCAGAACAAACGCCTGAAAGGCAAGTGGCGCAACACATCGCTGCTGCCAAGCGTCTTCCCGTCTCATATGTACGTTTTGGCCCCCGACCATCTCTGGTATCTGTCGCTGCGTCCGGATGGCGTCGGAAAAACGCAGATCCGGTTCGGTGTTGCTTTGGCACCGGAGGTCCACAAGAATCTGAAGGACGTCGACAGCTTCGTTGAAAACCTTGTCGGATTTTTCCGCCAGGTGAATGAAGAAGACCGTCAGGTCGTAGAGGGAATTTATCGCGGTGCACGTGCGCCATTCACGCAGCCTGGGGCCCTGTCCTGGCTCGAACGCGAGCTGCATGATTTCATGAAGTATCTGGCCGCCCGTTTGACCGTGGCCAGTGCCACAAGCAGCGCCGAACACGAGACAAGGCAGGCAGCAGAATGACATTTTCCATCATCGGACGGTGCGCCAGAACAGACATGTTCGGCGTCGCGATCACAACCTCCTCCATTTCCGTTGGCGCGCGCTGCCCACATGTACGTGCGGGTGTTGGTGCGGTTGCAACGCAGAATGTGACCAATCCGGATCTCGGCCCGCAGATTCTCGACGCTCTGTCGGCCGGTATGGGAGCGGAGGATGCTCTGAACCACGTTCTTGCATCTGAGGCACATCCTGAATATCGGCAACTCACAGTCGTTGACCTGCAAGGTGCCACAGCAACACACACGGGCAAGAACATCCTTGGCACCAACGCAGTCGTTGTAGGAAATAATTGCGTAGCAGCCGGCAATCTTCTCAAGACCAGGGAAGTGCCCGTAGCGATGAGCGCAGCTTTCGCATCAGGTGCCGCGTTGCATTTGGCAGAACGGTTGTTGAAAGCCCTGGAAGCCGGTGTTGCTGCGGGGGGAGAAGAAGGGCCGACGCACTCTGCAGCATTGCTCGTTGTCGAAGCTCAACCATTTCCACTTGTTGATCTTCGTGTCGATTGGGCAGAGGAAGATGCTGTGCCGACTTTGCGATCTCTTTGGGAGGCTTACGAGCCTCAGATGCAGGCCTATCTTGACCGGGCCGTTAATCCCTCAGCCGCGCCAAGTTATGGCGTGCCAGGCGATGTTTAGAGTGTCTCCGACTTGAAAAGGCGCCGCGATGCAAGTGAAACAACTTGGATCGCGGCACCATGGTTCCATTTGAATCATACAGGCTGTCGCGCGCCATGAAGAGAAAAAGTATAGTATGTGAAAGTGCCGATACGGCACTCCCGCATGCCTGTTGCCCGTTTTGAAAAAGACTTGCCCCAAGTTACCAAACAGAAGGCGAATGGGCGGCTGACAATGCGGGAGTTTCCAGATGCCGATCTTGGTAACATGCCTGGATTCTAGCTGATGGCAACACCTGCCAACAGCATGACCGCCATGCAGATAGCTGAAACACCAAGCACGAGGATCAATACTTTCAGGTCCTCATGAGCGTTATCTGTTTTTTCGATAGCGGCTTTCTGTATCATTTCCGTTCCCCAAAACGTTGATGACTCATGTTGTTGCGGGAGAGAAAAAATATCTACCCGGTAATCACCCGAATGTTCGTTTTGAAAATGGCACGATAAATGCGGTCTAGATCATTTTGTAACAACGGTTTACGAAGTTGCCGGACAGGCTGTATGCAGACAGCGTGAAAAAATTCTTCAGGGCACTCTTGTGCACAAACTGTAGAAAGCAAAAGGCACAAGGAGTGAAGTTAATAAAAATCAGTCCGATCAAGATGGTTTCTACATATTAGAAGCGTCTAGGTCATCATGACACGCGTGATGCGTTGTGTCGGAACTGCGGGCCCTGACACAGCCTGAATAAAGATACCGGAATTCCATTGGAGTGGCCTGAAGCGTTCCCTCATGGGCCCATTTGAATCAGATGCGCTTAGACATTGTGTGTTCAAGGTGCATTTTCAAACGAAATGGCGACCCTGGCAGAAAATTTCCAGAGCCGCCTCTAACCCCGTTGCCAGGGATTGCAATGCGTTCGTTTGGGGGAACTATCTCTTTGAGGAGAGCCAACGCAAAACCACTGGTAATGAAGTCGCATACAACTTATCGGCAGGCCTGGATGCGGTCAGTGAGAAAACGCACATCCGCAAGATATTCCAGAGCAGCCGTCTGATTTGGTAGGTGCTGCCAGAAAATGGATCGAGAATGCAGTTCTTCTCACTTGCGCTCCATTGGTAGCCATCCCCACATATCACCCTGACCCCTGACCCCTGACCCGTGAGCGCGATGTCGGGCCGTTCAGGCGAACTGATGGCTTCAGAGAGTGGGAGCAATCAACATCTGACTGCCGGTTCTGCATGAGGACACAACGAACTGCGATTTCGTCCAGTTGAAGGACATCAACCATTCATGACGCCACGTTGACCGAAACCGGCTCTCCGCTGTTTCTGCCCGCTGGGAGAGGACTGAGGTACATCTTCCGCACGACCGGAAAAACGTTTACGGGCTTTTGCATTGTCTGCTGTGCGCTGAAGGTATTGGGTTTTGAATGTTGTCCACTTGGATGCGCATAGCGCAATCACGCAGACGACAAGGATCAGCCCGTAGGTAAGAGGCGTCATGATGCAGTTCTCCGACCAACCGAATGCTCCAGGGCATGACGCGAGATTGGTCGTGACGGGTCATGAAGTCGAACAGTGATCGCTCGATGTTAAGAATTCGGTAAGAAAATCCATTTGGTCAGGTGGCCTGTGCGGCCAAAACCGCTTCCTCGCTTGCTCCACCCGGCTGGTCTCGCTACAACGCTCGCCAACACGAGCACATCCAAAAATTTACGCCGAAGGACGCCACACGCTATGGCCAACCCCGAGTACGTCTACACCATGGACCGCGTTGCCAAGACCTACCCAGGCGGCAAACAAGTCATCAAGGACATCCACCTTTCGTTCCTTCCTGGTGCCAAGATCGGTGTTGTTGGTGTCAACGGGTCCGGTAAGTCGACCCTTCTGAAGATCATGGCGGGGCTCGACACGGAGTTCACAGGCGAGGCCTGGTCCGCGAAAGGGATCAAGGTCGGATACCTGAGCCAGGAACCCGAGTTGGATGCGTCCAAGAATGTGCATGGTAACGTCATGGAAGGCGTCGCCGAAAAACAAGCCAAGCTGGATCGCTATAACGAACTGGCGATGAACTATTCTGATGAAACTGCCGACGAAATGGCGAAGCTTCAGGATGAGATTGACGCGAACAATCTCTGGGATCTGGATAGCCAGGTTGAACAGGCGATGGATGCGCTGCGTTGCCCACCGGGTGACTCGGGTGTCGAAAAACTATCTGGCGGTGAGAAGCGTCGGGTGGCGCTTTGCAAGCTGCTGCTGTCCCGTCCCGACATGCTGCTTCTTGACGAACCCACCAACCACCTCGATGCGGAAACCGTCGCGTGGCTCGAACGCTTCCTGAAAGAGTACACGGGTTGCGTGATCCTTGTGACGCACGATCGCTACTTTCTCGACAACATAACGGACTGGACGCTCGAACTCGATCGCGGAACAGGTGTGCCCTACAAAGGGAACTATTCCGAATGGCTCGACCAGAAGGGCAAGCGCATGGAGGTCGAAGGCCGCACGGAAGATGCGCGTCGCAAGGCGCTCGCTGCCGAACTGGAATGGATACGGTCAAGCCCGAAAGCACGCCAAGCGAAATCCAAGGCGCGTATCCAGTCTTATGAAGAAAAACGCGATGCGGCCGAGAAGGAAAAGGTGACCACCGCGCAAATCCAGATTCCGCCGGGACCGCGCCTTGGGGGCGTGGTCATCGAGGCAGAGACCATCAAGAAGGGGTTTGGCGACGAACTCCTGATTGAGGATCTCTCGTTCAAACTGCCGCCTGGCGGAATCGTTGGCGTCATCGGTCCGAACGGCGCAGGTAAGACGACGCTCTTCCGCATGATCACGGGTCAGGAACAGCCGGACGAAGGCACCTTCCGTGTCGGTGAAACCGTCAAGCTTGGCTATGTAGATCAGTCCCGCGACGCGCTCGATGACAACAAGACTGTATGGGAGGAAATTTCCGACGGTCTTGATATGATCATGCTCGGCAAGCGTGAAATGGCATCCCGACAGTATGTCGGATGGTTCAACTTCAAGGGGGGGGATCAGCAGAAGAAACTGGGTCAGCTTTCTGGCGGGGAGCGCAACCGCGTTCACCTTGCAAAGATGCTGAAGGAAGGCGCGAACCTGCTCCTCCTTGACGAACCGACCAACGATCTTGACGTCGAAACGCTGTCAGCTCTTGAAGGAGCGCTGGAAGATTTTCCCGGTTGCGCCGTGGTGATCTCGCACGACCGCTTTTTCCTCGATCGCCTCGCAACCCACATCCTCGCTTTTGAGGGTGACAGTCACGTGGAATGGTTCGAAGGAAATTTCGCCGACTATGAAGAAGACAAGAAACGTCGCCTTGGCGACGCTGCCGTCGAACCCCACCGGATCAAGTTCAAGCGCTTTGCCCGGGGGTAACACCCCAGGCAGATGATCACGTTATCGCCTGTCTTTGCACGGGTGAGAGGTGGCACATTTCAACCAGTGGTTAATCCTACTGGTTCAATGCCACAACCAGTGCATTCACGTTGCCGTTCGCCTTGCGGACGTAGGACCGGAAAAGATTGCGCTGGAATGGCATTACCCAGAAGCTGAGAACGTTGACGTCGCGGACCTTGTACGTGCCGCCACGTTTCGCCAGCAGCCATTGCACGTCATAAACGGTGCCATCGGTCAGCGTCACGCGAGAGTTCACGACAAAATCGCGCCCGCGCGGCGCACTCGGGCGCAGGATTTGAGCGCGTGCAACGCGATAGGTCTTGGATTGACTGACGATGTAACGGGCCATGAATTTCGTCATGCCATTGAAGTAACTCGTCCGCGATCCTTGCTTCAGCCGGGCGTAGTAGGTTCCAAGCGAAAACCGACCCATCGCTGCAACATCACCACGACTGCGGATGACACGGGTCATCTGAGCTTCGCTATTGGACCGGTGTGCACGCATAAGCTCTTTCGAAACGCGCTGCATGAATTTGACAGGTGCATCAGCAGATGCGGTCGCAGGCGAAGAAAGCGCCGTTGCCGAAAAAATGAACGCCGCTGTAAGCACGAGAGCCGCGCACTGCCGCAACGCAGAAGAGAGTGTCGAATTACACATGGGGAAGAGATCCGCAAAGATGAACACGAACGTCTATTACGCCCGAACATGGTCAATAAATCGATAAGTTGCGGCACGAAATGGGCAAGCCACACAGCAACGAGCGCATTTCAGCAGATTTTTGAGCGGCATACCCGAAAAAAGTGCAGATCGTTGCAAGAACGATCTGCACTTGGCAGTTGGGGATAACGCTACATCATGCCGAGCAACGCGGCGGCAACTAAGCCAACCGACATGACCAGGAGTGATGTGCCGAGTCTTGTCTTGAGTTCCATCTTCGCCTCCCTGAAGGCTTGTGGACGGGGGGATTTACGCAGCACGTCTAAAGTCTAGTGCCAGATTGACCATCTTGTGAAGGCCAATTCGTATTGTACACGCACAAAAAACAGCCACAAGCCATGCGTTCAAAGCATGGCTTGTGGCTGTTCATTCAAGTGTTGCTACTTGAGAACGATCACGAAAGGTGGTGGTGCCGCGGTGATTTGAGCCGGTGCCCAGGCCTTTGTTGATGAAACCGAAACGGCCATTATCATACCCAGCACAGGCAAGCCCAGCATCCGCGAAATTATCGTGAAGCGGCGATTGAGGCGATACAGCATTGTCATGTCCTTGTCGTTCATACGGACGACCAGAACTCATTCTCAAACCCTGAACGGCCAAACGGACCGATCTGCCCATTGCCCAGATAGCTGATTCGCAAGGCTGTGGAAAACTCTTGTTGTCTGGAGACCGGCTGCCGCGATTGATGTCCGCAAGGCGTGGCATCCCCAATTCACAGTCCCGACACATCCGCGCCGAAGTGATGGCGGAATGGCGTGCAAATATTCAGGACAATTTGCGATTTATTAACCAGCCGTGGGTGATTCCTGACGCATCATGTATGTGTATCAAAAAAACGTCTCCCCCCTGAACGCCATGGTTTTCGTGCTAATGACGGTCCTGCTTGCGGGCTGTGGCAGCGGCGGTAATTCCATCATTGGTGGCGAAAAGTCTGGTGGCAAGCCGCACTTCAAGGCGAAGCACGAACCCTGGCGTTCCAAAGCAGAGACAGCGTGTTTGCAATCTGGCGTAGGTCGTGGTTCGCCTTGGATTGCCACACGAAGTGCATTAGGCGGGCCCTCCGTTTGCGGTGCGATACGCCCGTTCAAGGTTAGTGCTTTGTCTTCTGGTTCGGTGCGGCTTAGCCCGCCTGCAACCTTGCGATGTCCGATGATACCGGCCGTGAACCGCTGGATGAATGATGTGGTGCAACCAGCGGCCCGGCGACACTTCGGTGTCGTTGTGACAGACGTCAAGGTTGCTGCCTCGTATGGTTGTCGTCCGCGAAACAACAAACCAGGCGGAAAACTTTCAGAGCATGGCTTTGCGAATGCCATCGATATTTCAACCTTCACGTTTGCCGATGGCCGGAAAACATCTGTCGATCAGTGGCGCCGAGGCCCGAAGCATGCGCGCGCCTTCTTGCGTGAAGTACACAAGCGATCATGCAAAATCTTTACAACGGTGCTCGGGCCGAATGCAGACAAATACCACTACGACCATTTTCATTTCGATCTGGCACGTCATGGCAAACGTGGGACGTACCACTATTGTCGCTAGGTGTTGTGGTGATGGTCGACGAACTCACTGCTTTGCGAAGACTGAACGGTAAATGCGCTTGAATTTTCGCTGACGGGAGCGACGAATGGCAGAGCGCGAATAACGTCTATACCGTTTGGCACTACGTCGCCGAACGCT
This sequence comes from uncultured Hyphomicrobiaceae bacterium, assembly GCA_937931785.1. Classification (GTDB taxonomy): domain Bacteria; phylum Pseudomonadota; class Alphaproteobacteria; order Rhizobiales; family CALHAX01; genus CALHAX01. The sequence goes on from CALHAX010000085.1 coordinate 28,326, forward strand.
GCGAAACGAAGCGATACGACGCCGTTTGATGCGCCGTCGCGATGATAAACTCCGTGCAGTCCTTCGTGCGTTGCGGGCTCGTCTGCTCTTTCGAGGGAGAGAGTTGACAGTCCGCTTGGCTTTTTTGAAGGTCCGTGGTGCTGTAGCATCAGGCAAAGATCTGCCAATCGCAGCAGTTCTACGCGTGCTCTCGAATTCGTATAAAGAACGATCGTCAGAATCAGGTGGTGGAGGGGCAACAAACGCTGCATCGGCATTCAGCCTGGCGGGTGGTGTCGTGATTTCAACGGGACTCACCCGTGTAACCGCGATGTTGCCCTGCATCAGGTCTGTCACATCCTGCTGATCCGCAACTGTCGGTAACGGCTCGGCATCAGGCAAGGGTGCGATGGAGGTCACTCGACCGGGCACAGATTCAATGTTGTCTGACTGGGTTGCACGTGCTGCATCGATATGGGCGGCCGCCGCACTCGTGTGCTTCAACACGGGAGCGTAGTAGGGCTCTGCCTCAGTCGCATCTCCCAAATCCGCTACTTCGCCATGCGCAGCAAAAAGAACATCGGCTCGTTTGGTGCGAGGACCGACCGCGAATTTGACAGTGGATTTGTCTGCAGAGAGTTCTTTAGCATTAGAACCAACGTCCAGCGCTCCGGTCGCATACGCAACACCGGTTGCCGCGACGACGGTCGCAGTTGCAATGCATGCTGCGATGTCACGTAGGGTGAACCGTGCCGGTGTACGCCTCCGTGTCAACACGGGGGGGGGATACATCGGGGATTGTGCTAAATATTCCTCGGACAGGCGTCGACCCGCTTCGGCTTCAGTTGCCAGCGTTTTCAGACCCTCAATCGCTTGAACGACTGCGCGTCCTGCATTCTGCGCTGAGGCGTAATTGCCTGCAATGCGTTCACCGTCGACGTAGGCCCACCAACCGTCTTCAGCTTCCAGAACCATCACCTGTATGTTTTTCTGGGGTTGGCAGGGATGCGGAACGGCTGCGTGCAGCAGTCCGAACTCGTCTGCGACAAGTGTGAGCGTCATGGGGAAACCTCAACTTTATCAGGCAGCGCTCAAGCGCAAGTGTGATGCCACACCAATGCCGTATTTGGCCGAGATTCGAAAGGTTGATCGGGTATCTGCAACTTAGTGTGATGTGGTCTTGCGGCGAAATTGCCACGAAGTATGGCACACGCACGGCAACCAGAATCCCTAAGCTATTGATATCTAATATTCAAATCGGCCGGAGCCTTAGAATCGGTGGAACGAAGGTCTTCGCCAAGGAAATTTAAAATTGGCCTGTGCACGCCTCAGGGATCAGCGGAGTAAACCAGTATGGGCGAGTTGCGGTCCTGGCTCACGAGGCGGATGTGACATGTCGTGAGACATGACGTTTTGCGGGTTAGCCGGAAACGTCGCGAAATGCAGCAAGAAATTCCTTCGAACCGCATTTCCCCATCTGTGCGCTGATCCGTTCTGCGAGCTTGTTCAGAAGGCCTCTGGCGGATCTGTTTTTGACCACCGGATTTCGGTCATGGCCGCCACGACTGAAGAAGTTGGCCGTCGGCATTTGCGCACCGATTTTGGTCATCATTTCGAGCCCCGTACCTGGGCCCGCCAGGTTCATGAGCTCGAGTTGTGCTGCTGAAACGTTCCGGAATCCACGTGTCTTCGCACCATCCACAATCTTCTTGAGCTTGTGCACTTGCAGCCACGGTCCGATGTCGGGATCGAGAAGTAGCGCGTGCACGGCGTAGCCCCGTTGCGTTTTTGCAAAAGAGCGGTACTTGCCCCAGTTGCTCTTCCCTTTGTAGCGCTTCAGTCCAGCACCGATGTCCCGTGCCATTTTTCGTATGATCCTGGCTTTATTACGTAAATCGCGTGCGCGTGTCGCACTTGCACGGTTGGCTTGTGCTTCCAGGCGTTCGGCAAATGCGGCGCCGTTTTCACGGGCCATGATACTGGTGTTGGCCGCAAGCAATTGTGCGTAACTCAATGCTGTAGACGCCGGGCGGCCTCGATTTTTTTTCAGCGGCTTGCACGTGTTGTCGACGGGAAAAATACCGGACTGACGGTAGAACGGGCCAATTCCGCCGGTCTCGAGCGCGTATACGCCAACCACCTGACGTGGGGTCAAACCAACAGCCAGCGCTTCTCGTGCGAAAATTCTTTTATATTCCCATTCGTTCGTGCGTCGGGGTTGAAACCCATAGAGCTTGCGCGCCGCGGAACGAAAATCGGATACAAGTGGAAGCGTGCTTTTCGTCGGAGGTTTTGGGTCTTTTTTCGTCGCCTCGTTCAGGCATTTCGGGCGCGCTGGACCTTTGTATTCCGGAGGGTGAACGAGGACATAGTCCGCGCGACGGAGAGCCAATTTTTTCGCCTTGCGCGCGCGTCGGATTTTTTTCTTCCGCGTAATTTCGGCCCAGTATTGAGCCGCCTCAGCCTGATAGGCCGCGCGCGCATTTTTATATGGTTTTGCAGTTGCTTCGCAGCTCGCCGAAAGTGGAACCACCGTCCCACGTAGTGCCACGGGACGCCGCGCTGGCTTGGCACTTTTGACGGTTGAGAAGGTGTCGCTCGATTTTTCGGCCAAGGCCGGATCAGCATCACCTGCAATCAGCGTTGCGCCAAAAAACGCAATCGCAAAAAGTGGCGCATATGATTGGCATGTCGCAGAGTTCATGAAATGTCCCGCCTCGTCTCAGTCGTTCGTGCGCACAAATTCTGCAGTACAACTGGGGCAGAAACTCGTTCGCACCCTGACTCGAACCTAGTGTAATGAAAATCCACGACTTTGTGAGTATGCCGCGACATAATGAATCGGATGATGTGTGGACAACCGGACGCGATCGGTGACGAGAGACCGGACCCGGGGGGCCGGTCTCTCGCGGTCGTCGCAGTTGGGTGACTTGCTCTCCTTTGATGGAGACGATCAGATGTGCCGAATGAATCGGCGCAATTGGCGAATGCGCTGCTTGGTGCGCATCCAGACGCAGAAACGCGAACCGCCGCAGCGATCACGTTTGTCGACAAAAGCGCGCTGGCTGTCGTGCAGGGCCTTGAGATCGTAACGCGTCTCGCTCGCGTTGCGGGCGGTGTCGAACAATCGGCTCATGCGGTCATCGACGCGGCTCAAACGTGTGCTGGCGCAAATGGCATGCGCGGCACGACTGGATGGTTTGTAGCAGTTGATCTCGCCGGGTTGATGTGCAGCCGCCGGTGAACTTACAACAGCCAACACCAGTGCGATACCGGCCAGAGTGCTGAATTTTCGGGTTGAAGATGTGAAACGGGTCATTGGGGAACTCCTCGACATTCGTTCTTGTCCAGTGAGCCGGGAACTGCCATGCCCCAAAACTTGGCATTTCTGCGCTCACACTGTTGATGCCTGGTCTGGCCGGTCCGTTCACCGGGGGGAGCAGTGATCGAGCCGACCATCCCTTGCATGAGTGGAGATAACCACAGGCCGGGTGTGTCGCTGCTGAACGCTCCGTTTAACTGGCGTTCATATGGGGCGCGAAGGGTGCTTGCCAGGAACGAGTTGCGCTACGGTATGCTATAAAGAGTTTAATTCAAGGGCGCCCAACGCATGTAGAATCCCATCGCCCCCATAGAGACGATCGGATGCAGGATAGACGATCTGTCTGTTCGCTCGGCAGCCCAACGTTGAAGTCAAACGGGGCGTCCGATTGCGGACGCCCCTGCTGGAATGAGCAACGCCAGTCTATTCGCTGGACAATTCAACGTTAAAATCAATCCTTCGGTTCAAAGCACGCCCGGCCCGTGTCGCATTATCGGCGATGGGACGGGTCTTACCATACCCAACAGGGCGAACACGGTCTGGTGAAATTCCACCGCGGACAAGATATTCAACCACAGCTTTTGCCCGCTGCTTCGAGAGCCACAGGTTGGTTCCCGCGTCACCGAGACCGTCGGTGTGTCCTTCGATCCGGAATTTGACGGTTGGACACGCCGCAGCAATTTTGATCACCTTGTCGAGCTGTCCACGCGCCGCCTTGCGAACCCGTGAACGGGACGTCTGGAACTTGATTGGATCAGGTTCGATAACGTCACGGATCTTGTCGCGACATGTTCGCTCGATCTTGGTCAGACGCGCCTCTTCAGCGGCAACGCGAGCCTTTTCGGCAGCAATACGTGCGGCTTCCTCGGCCTCCGCCTTGAGGCTTGC
>CALHAX010000086.1 GCA_937931785.1 uncultured Hyphomicrobiaceae bacterium
TTGGGCGACGGTGCTGTCGCCGTGCATCCGTCGGATGAGCGATATGCGCCGATCATCGGGCAGTTGTGCGAGATTCCGGTTGGGCCGAAAGAGCACCGCAGGCTGATCCCGATCATCACGGATGACTATCCGGATCCGGATTTCGGATCAGGTGCTGTGAAGATCACGGGCGCGCACGACTTCAACGACTACGAGGTTGCCCGCCGTAACAACATCCCGATGTACCGCCTGATGGATGAAGTCGCCGACATGCGCGCCGACGGCGTGCCCTATGCGGAGGCCGCCGAGTTGGCGAAAGCACTCCTCGACGCAGGCGGGGAGCCTGACAAGGCCTACGTCGACACCATCAATCTGGTGCCGGACGAGTACCGCGGTCTGGAACGCTTCGCCGCCCGCAAGAAAGTCGTCGCGGACATCGATGCCGAAGGCCTGATGATCGGGATCGAGGACAAGAAGGTCATGCAACCGTTCGGCGACCGCTCCCGCGTCGTCATCGAGCCCATGCTGACGGACCAGTGGTTTGCAAATGCAGAAGAGTTGGCCAAGCCCGCAATTGCGGCCATCGAAGATGGCACAACCACGTTCCATCCCAAGAATTGGGAAAAGACGTACTTCGAATGGATGCGTAACATCCAGCCCTGGTGCATTTCACGCCAACTCTGGTGGGGACACCAGATCCCGGCGTGGTATGGGCCAGACGGTGAAGTTTTTGTTGCCGAGAGCGAAGCAGAGGCGCGTGCTGCAGCCGAAGAAAAGTTCGGCACAGGAGTTGAGCTTACGCGCGACGAAGATGTTCTCGACACGTGGTTTTCCTCCGCGCTCTGGCCGTTCTCGACGTTGGGCTGGCCGGACGAAACACCGGAACTTGCCCGCTACTACCCGACCAGCGTTCTGATCACTGGCTTCGACATTATCTTCTTCTGGGTGGCCCGGATGATGATGTTCGGCCTGCACACGATGAAGGACGCCGAAGGCAAACCGCAGGTCCCGTTCCACGACATCTACATTCATGCCCTCGTTCGCGACGAGGACGGGAAAAAAATGTCGAAGTCCGAAGGCAACGTTATTGACCCTGTCGATCTCATCGAGGGCATCGACATCGACGATCTTGTGCGCAAACGCACCACGGGCCTCCGCAAACCGGAAACCGCGCCCCAGGTTGATAAACTGACGCGCGCCCGTTACCCGGATGGCTTCGATGCCTACGGTGCAGACGCCCTGCGCTTCACGCTCTCGGTTATGGCGGCCATGGGACGGGACATCAAGCTCTCCGTCGATCGCGTTGCCGGTTACCGGAACTTTGGAACGAAACTCTGGAACGCGTCCCGCTTTGCCCAGATGAATGAATGCGTGCGAGATCCAGCTTTCGATCCCACAACCGCGCAACAGATCGTCAACATGTGGATTGCAGGGGAAGTCGAGAAAACCGCGCACGACGTCACCCGCGCCCTTGAAGCCTACCGCTACAATGAGGCCTCCGAGGCGATCTACAAATTCACGTGGAATATCTTCTGCGACTGGTATGTCGAACTCATAAAACCGTTATTGAACGGCACGGACGAAGCGGCAAAGGCCGAAACGCGGGCGATGACCGCTTGGGTGCTCGACCAGATCCTGAAACTTCTCCACCCGTTCATGCCCTTCATCACCGAAGAGCTTTGGGACAAGCTGGCCGAACATGGTGCGGCGCGCGATACGCAACTGATGTTGGCGCCCTGGCCGGAACTTTCCGGGTTGATCAACGAAGATGCAGGCACGGAGATCGATTGGGTCATCAATCTAGTCACCGAGATTCGGTCTGTCCGTTCCGAGATGAATGTACCTGCGGGGACAAAAATCCCGCTTGAAATGATCGAGCCTGATGACACGGTGCTTGATCGTGTCGAGCGCCACACCGGCACCATCGAACGGCTTGCCCGTCTTGATGGCATGACACGCGCCGACGAACCTTCCGAAGGCGCAGCCCAAATAGTTGTTGGCGAAACCACGATGGCGTTGCCGCTCGCGGGAATCATGGATTTCACCGCCGAAATCGAGCGCCTGAAAAAAGATATCGCAAAACAGGAAGGTGACATCATCAAGATCGACAAGAAGCTGTCGAATGAGCAGTTCATGTCGAAAGCTCCGGATCATGTCGTCGCGGAACAACGCGAACGCAAGGCCGACGCCGAAGCCGTCGTTGCGAAACTATCGGAAGCGCTCGCACGGATCGAGACATTGCAGTAGACCAGACGCATACCAACATCGGGAGGCTGCTGAGATGGACGCCAACGCACTTGCTGCATTGATCACGGCCTACCGTACGGCACCTCAGGACAGCATCCTGGCGCTGGTCCTCGATGGTGCATGCGAGAGCGATGACGACGGAACCGTGTTGGCGCTGATCCGCGAACTCGATAACGCAACGCCCGCCGATCCGGACGTGCGCCGCAAGGCTGCCACGCTCGCTCTCATTGCCGATGACACAGATCTCGCCCTGGATTTTGCCAGCCGAGGCGATGATCCCCAAGACCTCATGCTCCAGGCACGCATCCATCTCGCATGCGACGACGCGCAATCGGCCCAGCAAGCCTACAAGCGCGCGGTCACCGGTGATCCGGTGCTCGAGGACGTGGGATTTGAACAGAAACTGGACGCCGCTGCGTCGGGCGCAGACAACGACCGCGCCCTCAATGTCATCTCTCTGGATGGCCGGCGTACGCTAAATCAGGGCGAGCAGCGTGATCTCGGTGACACGCCCGGCGTCGTTCAACCGTTCGAGCCCGCCAAGGCGCACGAGACGATCGACTTTTCCGATGTCGGCGGTCTGGAAGATGTGAAGGCCCAGATTCGTCGCCGCATCATCATGCCATTTCTGAAACCGTCATTGTTCCAGAAATTCAAGCGCCGTTCCGGTGGCGGTGTCCTGCTTTATGGTCCTCCCGGTTGCGGTAAGACGATGCTCGCGCGCGCAACGGCAGGGGAATGCAAGGCACGGTTCATCAATGTCGTGATCGCGGAGATCCTCGATATGTACGTTGGGGAGAGTGAAAAACGTCTTGCTGCTGTGTTCGAAGATGCGCGCCGCGACACGCCAACCGTGTTGTTTTTCGATGAACTGGAAGCGCTTGCCGCACGCCGTCAGTACGGAGCGAATGACCGCAGCGCGAGCATGGTCTCGACGTTTCTTGCGGAACTCGACGGTTTCGCCAGCACAAACGAAGGCGTTCTCGTGCTTGGTGCGACCAACGTGCCGTGGGCCATCGACAGCGCCTTCCGCCGTCCGGGCCGTTTCGACCGTCTGCATTTCGTGCCGCCACCGGACCGTGAAGCCCGTGCCAGCATTCTGGATCTGCTCGTCAAGGAGCTTCCCGGTGGAGTGAATACACCAACGGATGCGATTGCTGGCAAAACGAGCGGATTTTCTGGCGCTGATCTGCGCAACCTGGTCGAAACCGCAACAGACATTGCAATTGACGAAAGCTTGCTGGCGGAAAAGGAAACCGAACTCACCACCGCCATGTTCGAAGAGGCCATGAAGGATGTGCGTCCATCAACCATCGAATGGCTGACCACGGCGAGGAACTACGCAAAATACTCCAACGTCGGCGGGCAATATGACGACGTGTCCAAATTCCTCGACAAGTTCTCGAAGTAAGCGAACCACACCCATGGCGCGAACAGATCTACGCTATCAGATTGTCGATGAGCCACCGGCAGGACCGCTTGCACGGTTTGCGATGCCGCCGATCCTGCCATTTTTCGCGTTCATGCTGTTCCCGCTTGCGGGCATTCCACTGCTGCTCTTCAACACGATTGCGCTGAAAGGTCGGACGTGGGGTAGAGAAATCATCCTGCTCGCGTTCGCGGGTGCGATGCGGTTTGGCATCCCCTACAGCATTGCTGTGTGGTTGCACGGCCAGGGTGTGCCGATCGGCTGGTTCGGCTATCTGCACATCATTCCGCTTGGGGTCTCGCTCTATCTTGCCTACCGCGTGTTTTACAACCAGTCGATAACCCACCAGATCCGAACTTATTTTTCTCCGCAAGGAGTGCGCGGCTGATGGAAGACGCGACCGAACTGTTGAACCGCGCTGCGATGGATATGCGGATTGGGCAAACCGCAGGGGCCATCGACAAACTGCGCGATGTTCTCACCATCACACCGGATGATGCGCTCGCACACACGCTGCTTGCGTCGTGTCTCATGGGACAACGACGCCTGCATGCGGCGCGTCATGAAGCGGATCTCGCGATACAGTTACAGCCGGCATTCCCGTTTGCGCACCGCATGCGTGGATTGATCGCGATGTCGGAGAACGAGCTCGAACGCATGGGCGAGGCCATGCAGGAGGCCGTGGCGCTCGATCCGGAAGACAGCGACAATGTCATCGGGCTCGCACGCTATCACAAGGTTCGCAATGATCTGCCTACGGCACGCGGTCTTGCCGAGAAGGCGCTGGAGATGGAACCCGGCGACAACGGCGCGCTGAATTTTATCGGCGAGATTGCGCTGGAGTCGGGAGACCTCGATCGCGCACGCCAGGCAGCGCAATCCGTGCTGGAGGCGAACCCGGAAGATGTCGACGCACTTGTGCTCCTCGGAAATGTTGCTTTGCAGTCCGGCGACGTTGACGCGGCGCGCGATCTTGCGTTGTGGGCTCTGCAACGCAATGCTGATGATGCGGACGCGTTGCGTCTGCTGACAGACATCAAAATGCGGGAGAACAAGCTGCTCGGCCTGTTCTGGAAATTCCAGACCTGGATGGGACGTCTCGGCGCCGAGCGGGCGATGATCGTGCTGATCGTTGCGTTTGTCCTCTATTCATTTGCACGGGTCGCACTGGTCGACTTCGGCCTTCAGCAGTACGGTAACATCCTGCAAATGGTCTGGCTCGGGCTGTGTCTCTACACGTGGGTTGGCGCTGGCATACAAAACCGTATGGTGCGTAAGGAACTGGAGCGCGTCCGGCTACGTCCGGGATTCTGAGGGAAAATACCATGTTCGTCCCTGACATGTTCGCCGCGAAAGACAACGAAGAAACATTTCGGATCATCGATGCCAATCCGTTTGCAACCGTGATTGGTCAAACCGATGCCGGAATGATCGCAACACACGTGCCGGTCATTATCCGCCGTGAGGGCGAAAAACTCACCCACATCGAATGTCATTTTTCCCGCGGCAACACGCACTGGAAAGAGATTGAGGGCGATGTCCTCGTGATCTTCCGCGGCGTCGAGCAATATATCACACCAAGCTGGTACGAGACCAAACAGGAAACGGGCAAGGTGGTGCCGACGTGGAACTATGAAGCCGTCCATGTGAACGGCACAGCGCGCGCCATTCAGGATGCAGATTGGCTTCTTCGCCACGTCTCGGACGTCACCGACCGGTTCGAGGCCCCGCGTGACGCGCCGTGGGCAACAAGCGATGCCCCGGACGGCTTCATGGATGTCATGGTGCGCGGCATCGTCGGTGTGGAAATCGAAGTGACCAACGTCATTACCAAGGTGAAGGCTAGCCAGAACCGCAATAAGGCAGACCGCAAAGGTGTCATCGAGGGTCTCAACGCGGAGACCGAACCGGCAGCTCACAAGATGGCGCAATTGGTTTCACGCTACGCGGACTGGGATACCGGCTAAGCCTGCCCACCGCCTGCCGCAATCTTCTGATTTGTCGTACTGTCGCAAATCAAAATCACGACGGTGCAATGCTCCGACTGCTGTCACTTCTTGCTATTCTGGGCGGACCAGCCGCAGCGCTCGTATATGCTGGACGCAAGGCGTTCGGGAGTGCCGTGAATTCCCAGCCAGACAACACCTTGAACGCAATTTTCACAGGGCTACCCGTTGAGGCGGCCTATATCGCGCCGTTCCTGGCTATTGCACTCGTTGCGATGGGGTACTTCGTCTTGCGCTTGATCGGTTTCGCGGTGTCCGTGATTGGCAGTGCTGCGATCATTGCAATGATTGTTGCCGTGTTCTTCAAGCCGGAATGGATTGATACAGCAAAGCAGATGCTCGCGGCAGCATCCTGATTGATTGTCTCACTGTCGTCAGGACTTGCAGATCGCCTTGAGCGCTTTCCATTGTGCGTCACTCAGGACCGGGCGCGGCGTATAAGTCGCGGCTGCGTTGATCGTCTTGACGCGCTCTTCCGAGGGCGGATGCGTGCTGAACATTTCAAGCGATTGCGCAAGACCGCGTTGCAGTTTCCTGCGCCGTTCGAACGCGGAGTCGGTCTCACCCTTTTCTTTCTTCAACGTCTTGTCGCCATCAAATCCATGTTTCTTCAGCATGCGGGTGAAAAATCCAGCCAATGGTTTCGGATCGACAGCAGACTGCTTGAGGATTTTCAACCCGATATCGTCCGCTTCCCGCTCTGCGGCACGATTGAACGTCAGCGCCACCAGAACCGTCCCGATGCCGCCAAAGGTTTCCGAACCTCCGGCGAAGATAAACTGCGCGGCGACAGTAAGCCCCATCGCGCGCACGACACCGGTTTCGGGGTGCAGTTTCACGACGTGCCCGATTTCGTGCGCCAGAACGCCGGTGACTTCCTCGGCGCTTTCCGCCCCTTGCAGCAATCCGCGTGTCAGAACGATCTGTCCGCCGGGCAGGGCGAACGCATTCTCAAGTCCCCAGTCGATGACGCGGATCGATTGCACACCATCTCCGTCGCGTTTCAATCGATCATAAAGAACGGCAACCGCAGCATCGCCGTCGGTTGTAGAGCAGGTCTTGTACTTGTCTTTCGTAAGAGACGTAAAAAGCGAGTCTCCGATCTGGGCCCGCATCTCCTGCGGCATCATGCGGGCGAGGGTCTTCGCGGGCGACAGGTCGAGGATATAGAACAGTCCGGCCCCGGTCAGGAGGACGGCCAGTATCGCCAGGGCCGGTTTGGTGAAACGCCACAGCCAGGCGCTGGACGAGGTGTGTTCAGCTTTGGCGACGAGAGTCCGAATGAACGTGCGGTCTTCGACGAACAACGTTGCACCGGGCATATCCGGATGATGCACAACAACGTCAAGATCCTGTGCATGAAGGCCCGCGCTGGTGGTGAGCGTGCCGTAGTCCCATTCCCACGGATCAGGACCAGCCGCTGACGCGACCTCGGCGTCAGCGGGCCAGAATACGATGCCGTGCGCACGCATTTCGCCATGCACTTCGACTGACCGAGCAGATGCTCCGTCACTGAAACGTCCTGAGAAGAGTTGGCGATCAGAACCCATCGATATCAAACGCTTCTGCCAATCCTTCGCCGGTTGTGCCCAATGCAGCGGCGTTCTGGACAATACCTTCGACATCCACCGTACCATGAACAGAGAGACGCTCCACGAAGTACCTGGACACGCGCGCCATGGCCACAGGCTGAAGAATCGTCAGGCTGCCAAGAACAATCAGGATGTTCGTGAAGAACAGCCAGAGCATCCCGCCATAACCAAGGTTGAGATCGAACCGCGCAGAGGAATACGTGGTATGGCGCGTGATGTAGTTTGTGATGCTGGTGAAATAAACGATCTGCAAGAGACCGAGCACAAACACATAGACGAACATGACAGCCGCAAGGATCCATATGAACTGCGTTGCCGCTGCCGGGTTGCTCTCGATTTCAGCAAGCTTTTCCGGATCGGAGAACATGCTGAAATCAAGGCCGACCATCCACGCGACAAGCCATGCGGCAGCGCCGACAATCGCGAGTCCGCCAAAGAAGATGCCGGCAAACCGCGCATAAATATCCCCCACATCACCATCGTATTTGAACAATTCAGAGCCGAACTGCTGCTCGTTCGTCATGCGTTGGTAAAGCGCGTGAGTGCGATACGGCAAAATCCATCCGGCCGTGAATATGATCAGGATAGATGTCCAGATGTACGTCCATGCATAGCGCCATGGTGAGCCTGTAAGGGTGCCACGGATACCACGCCAGTTTGTGCGCGAAAGTCGATAGCGTCGTGCACGGTATACGGCCACACCGAACAACACGAACACGATGACATAGAACAACACCTGAAACGTAATTGTCGCCCAGTGGTTCTCGCCGAGATAGAATGTCAGCCCGAGAAGGATCAAAATGAACGGCAGCAGAAGCACACCGAATATAATCACAAACCCCAGGAACAATTCCTTGCCCGTGCCCGTGTAGAGCAGAGGCTCATTGTTAATTCGCACGGATGACCAGATCCGTTTGCGCACCTCGGTCTTGCCCCAGAACGAATAGATCCCGAGTGTGATGATGCTCAGAAAGAAGTTCAGAAAACTCAATCCGGTCAACGACCATGGACTGCCGCGCCACGTAACCTCGACAGGTTCACCGCTTGAAGTATCCGAGCCGCGTTGACCGAATTCGGGAACTGCGGGGGGCATTGTCTGATCCATGGTGCTGTGTGTCCTGTTTTGGAGGCAGGGCGATTCGTAATGCACGCGCACGTTGCTGTGAGCGTGGCATGGATTCCCCTCTTGAATGCTCACAAAACAGTGGAATCCCCAGGACGATGTTTGCGATGTGAGGCACTTTCAGAACATGTGATGTGCAAGGTGTTGTTCTTGCGTTATGAATCGCAGCGGGCAAAGCCACGATGTAAGGCGACGATCCGTTCGACTTCTGATGGGCAGGGACATGGGCAATAACGATTTTTCATGGGTCGGGGCGCTTGGCGGCGTGAACCTTTTCCTGTTTGCATGGTCCGCCACGGGGGCCACAGAACTGCTGGCCCGCGAGCAGGGTGTTTTGGAAATCGCGCAACTGGTTCTGATCGCGCTCGCCATGCTGGTGTTTCTCATCACCGTTTACCGCAGTTCCGGCCCGGCGCGCAGCGCTGCCGTGACCCTGGTCGGGCTCAGCCTCTGCTTTTTCTATCGTGAGCTCGATCTGGCTGCCCTCGGAGTCACTGGCCCGGTTGCCGAACTCTCCCGCAGTTCCATCCGCGATGTGGTTCTGGGCATCGGTGTCTCCATTCTCATGGTTTATGTCTGGTCGCGCCGTGCCGATCTGCCAGCATGGTGGCGGTTCGCAACGCGGCCAGCAGCGTGGCCGCTCTTCGGAACGGGGATCTTGCTGGGGGTGGGCGTCATCCTGAGCACAACCCTCAAAGGCGATCTTCAGGGGCAGTTCTGGGAGGAACTGATCGAGTTCAATGGTTATGTTCTGTTCGTGCTGGCGGCCTGTCGACACGGGTACATCGCGACCTATGAGGACGTCATCGAGCGTCCAATTGTGCCGAACTAAGGTGTGTTAACCACGCACTGAACATAGGGGTAGGTCACCAGATTGCCCCTTTCAGAACAAGTCCTTGCCGATTTGCGGCTCTATCCCGACCCTCAGGATCACAGACGGGTCGGGAGTACTCATCCATGCGTTTCGCACTTCTCATTGCCTTCATCTTGTTGACGGGCGGGTTCCTGGGCAGCACCGCCTTCCAGTCGGGTGAACAGATCGAGCACCTCAGTCAGGCACAGTTGGTTGCCTTGGGAGAATCGGCGGCGGTGATTGCAGCTCTTTTGCTGCCAATGGTTCTGATGCTTCTTGGCATGATGGCGCGCGGTGCAACACGGGCGATGCGGTAAAGGCATTTAGTCCGATCCCGTAAGACGAAAGTCTTTGATGGGTGTGTGTTACTCATGTGCCACGCAGTGAGGCATTCATGCCTCTTTGGTGCCACAAACAGAAGCGACGTTCTCATTGGGGATTGCGGTTGGGCTACCGGATAAAATCCAGTTCGATCGACCACGCGCTAACAAGTAAGGGCCCCGTTTTGGAGGCAACACGGAAGTTGTTTGTGAAATCGACATTTTGTAACGCAGGCACTGGACCTGAGCGTTTACGCCAGGTGCGCCTTGTTCATGGAAAGCGTGTGGGTTTGGCTTGCGCGGTTCTGTTGTTCGCCGCTTTGTTCACCGGCGTGCCCGACAACAGTGCGACAGCTGCAAGCGGATCGAGTGTGATCTACGATAGTCCGGAAGACGCCTACAAGGCTGGTCGGCGCGCAATGAAGCGCGGCGACTACCGATCCGCACTCGCACCTTTGCAGAGTGCCGCCGACGGAGGGGTGTTCCTGGCAAAATTCTACCTGGCCGAACTCCTGTCCGATACCAGACACATCTTCGCCGATCCTAATCGAGCTTACATGTTCTATTCAGAACTGATCGACCGGAATCCGGATGTTGATCCGGCTTACGATTATCGCGCTCGGTTTGTGGCGCGTGCTTATGTCATGAAGGGGCGATACCTTTCAGGCGTCTTGCCGATTGATGGGTTGCAACGCTCCCAGTCCCTTGCGCGGCGTTTGTTCGGACATGCTGCGACCTACCTCGATGACCCGGACGCTCAGTTCGAGTTCGCACGTATGCTGCTGAAAGGTCGAGGTGGTGCCCGCAACGTGCGTAGCGGCAAACATTATTTGTCCACGCTCTCACGTAAGGGACATGCCGCTGCTCAAGGCTATCTGGCAGAGTTGTTCTGGCATGGCGACTATGTGCCAAAACGTGAAGATTACGCACTTGCGTTGAGCACGCTGGCAGTGCGTAACGCCCGCCGTGACGATCAAATATGGATCGATGAACTGCATCACGAGATATCATGTCAGACGTCGGCTCAGGTGCATGATAAAGCGGAGCATCTGCTTGTGCGGTGGAAGAAAACGCATCCGCCACAAAGGATTTATCCGCGTGAAACGGCGGACGCGCTTGGTAATCGTGGCGCACAATGGACATGTGGAAGCAATCCGAACGTACCAGTCGATGGACAAAAACCGGCTCTTGTTGCCACGGATGAGCCCGAGGGCAAGGAGGCCTGGCCAGATCAGGATCGCCTTGAAGCCTTGCATGGGTCCATGTTCGGACTGGGCGGAAACATTGAAAAAGAACGTCTCGACAGTGATCAGTAGGTCCTCAATATAGCGGCCTCATCCAGCGTTCTGATCTTGGAGAATTCCTCGCCTTTGACGTGTTGATTGTCTCTCTCAAACTGCGAGATCAATCATCACGGGAACATGATCCGATGGTTTTTCCCACCCGCGAGTCTCTCTCATGACCCGGCAGCTTTCCAGACGGTCCGCCGCCTGAGGCGAGAGCAGCATGTGGTCAATGCGTATCCCGTTGTTTTTTGGCCATGCGCCGGCTTGATAATCCCAGAACGTGTACTGTGCATCTTCCGCATTCACGGCGCGCAAGGCATCCGTAAAACCAAGGTTCATGATGGCACGGAACGCAGCATGTGTTTCAGGTCGGTAGAGCGCATCACCCTCCCATGCGGAGGGAGCATGAACGTCACGCGCTTCCGGAATAACATTGTAATCACCCGCCAACACCAATGGCTCTTCATATGCCAGAAGTGTCTCCGCATGAGCTTTAAGATGGGACATCCACTCCAGCTTGTACGGATATTTTTCCGTATCAACCGGGTTGCCGTTCGGAAGATAAATAGAAGCGACGCGTACTATGCCCTTGTCTCCCGGAATGACCGCCTCGATATATCGTGCCTGTTCATCAGCCTCGTTCCCCGGCAAGCCGATGATCACTTCGTCGAACGGTGTTTTCGAGAAAATCGCCACGCCGTTGAAGCTTTTTTGTCCGTGCACGGCAACATTATAACCAAGATCCTCAAAGACATCTGCGGGGAAAGCCTCGGTCATGCTCTTGACCTCCTGCAGGCATGCGACGTCCGGCTGCGCTTCTTTCAACCATGTCTTGACGGTTTCCAGACGAGCCTTGACGCCATTGATATTCCACGTGGCAATTTTCATGAGGTGGGATCCGGATTGTCAAATGCGGGGAAAAACGTAGCTATGGTTAAGAGAGTGTGTACGCGGCGTTAAGTACCTGTCAGGGAATTTCATATATTCTTTATGCAGTGCAAATAGAGCTGCCGGGTGTTTTCCCGAGCGGCTTGAGGTTTGCATGGTGAGTAACCCGGTTTGATGGATTGCAGAGGGCGCGTGCGATGTCACGATTGATATACGAAGGCCGCCGGTATGATCCAGGCCGGTTCATGAAATTCTTCTCGTTCGCAAACCTCCTGATAACAATGGCGGTTCTTTCTGCCTGGCACTTTACCGGGCTCTTCATTGCAGCGCCAATGTCTGCAGCGACGGAGTCGTTCATTGCGGCAACCGGAAAACCCGGATTATTGGACTCGCCCTACGTTTACCTTTGGGCAAGTCCGCTGATAGCTACATTCCTCGGATGGGCTGCTTACAAACTGGACTACAAGACATTCGGACGCTTTGTGGTGATTTACCCGGTCGCACTTTTTGCAGCCTGCGTCGTCTGGTTCAACTACGTCGACGGCAAGTTCTGATCTTAACCGGAACTTGTCAGATCGAGAAACTTGTGCCGCATCCACAGCCGGCCGTGGCATTCGGATTGTTGATCTTGAATGCCGCTCCGATCAGGTCATCGACGTAATCGATCTCGGAGCCGCTCAGGAACTGAAGTGACATTTGATCAATCAGGATCGTGGCTCCCTCTCGCTCAAGCACCAGATCATCAGCGTCGCGGTTCTGAACCAGATCATACTTGTACTGAAATCCGGAACATCCGCCCCCTTCGACACTGATCCGCAGCATTGAGCCCTCAGGTTCGTCTGACATGATTTCGCAAACACGTGTCGCGGCTGAATGCGTCACGATGACAGGAGCTTCGCTTGTGGGGGCTTCTGTGGTGGATGTTTCTGACATGTTCCTGGTCCATTGGCGATCAATAAGCGGGGGAGGCTGTTGCCCGGAACCCGATTCCAGCATACCGCCTTGTAACAGAATATGTGGTGTCTGGCACACATCATGTCCAGCACGATACGCGCGTGATGCTGCATGAAGGCAAGGGATCATGAAACAAGGCCTGAGAGCGCCATGACGATGAAGGCAAACGCTTCCTACGCCGTGGACCCGGGAACGAGCCGCGGGAGAGCCATTTCCGAGGCGGCGTGCCCCATGCGCTCGCCTTTTCACCGGGATCGCGATCGGGTCATTCATTCCACCGCATTCCGCAGACTGACCTACAAGACGCAGGTTTTCGTCTACCATGAGGGTGATCATTATCGCACGCGACTGACCCATTCGCTTGAGGTCGCTCAGATTGCGCGTGCCATGGCCCGGATGTTGTCTCTCGAAGAAGATCTGGCCGAAGGCATAGCCCTGGCGCACGACCTGGGGCATCCACCATTCGGGCACACGGGCGAACGCGCACTGCAACACGCACTGCAGGATGTCGGTGGGTTTGATCACAATGCCCAGAGCCTGCGCGTCGTCACGCACCTGGAGCGAAAATATGCTGGCTTTGACGGATTGAATTTATCCTGGGAATCTCTTGAAGGTCTCGTGAAACACAACGGCCCACTGCACACGCCGACCAATCCGTTCCTGAAACGCTATCTATCCGAATACGATCTGCAACCTGAGACGTGGGCTTCGGCAGAGGCCCAGGCGGCGGCTATTGCCGACGACATCGCCTACTACAATCACGACATAGACGACGGGTTACGCGCGGGGTTATTGAGTATCCATGCCTTGCGCACAATCCCGCTGCTGGCAGAGGTGCTGGATGAGGTGGATCGTATACACACCAGTTTGTCGGAGCCGCGACAGATCTACGAAGTGAACCGTCGGCTGATCACACGCATGATTGAGGATGCGGTTGGCGAAGCGCGCAATCGGCTTTCAAGGCTTGCTCCTGCACACGCGGACGACATTCGCAGGTCGCCTCATGCCGTAATCGCATTCTCTGACGAGATGAGCGAGCATATCGCGAGCCTGCGGTCGTTCTTGTATGCCTCAGTCTATCGACACCCCAGCGTCATGCGGGTCATGGACGATGCCGAGCAGATGGTATTCGAGCTTTTCGAACGCTATCGCTCCGACCCCGCATTGTTGCCGGACGATTGGTCTGAAGACGTCAGGACTGCATCCGGCAACGGAGCAGAAGAAGTCATCGCAGACTTCGTTGCTGGCATGACAGACAGGTATGCAATTCAAGAACATCGTCGCCTGTTTGACGCCACTCCTGAATTGCGATAGCCGGACCACAGCGCCGTGATTGCACCCTGTTCCGAGCATTCGGGTTTACCGCGTTTGCAGTCGGCGCATGTCGGATTTTCACATCACTGCTAGCAGCCAGCTAGCGCGCGCTGGCCCGCGTCCGGTAGATACGCCCGAGGAACCCGATCATGAACGTATTTGTCCTGTTCGAGGAACGGATTGATGACGCAATCACGGCCCTTGTCGCCGATGGCGTCTTGCCCGAAGGGACCGAGGCGCGCGGTCTGACAGTCGAGCCGCCACGTGATCCCTCCCATGGTGATCTGGCCAGCAATGCGGCGATGGTGCTGGCCAAGGCCGCAAAGATGAAACCGCGTGATCTCGCGGAGCAACTGGCCGAAAAACTCCGTGCCGACCCGGACGTCAACGAGGTCGAGATTGCCGGACCTGGCTTTATAAATTTACGTCTCGCACCAGAGTTCTGGCGCGGCGTCGTCGGTGCTGTGCTCAAGCAGGGGCAGAACTTCGGAAAGGGCCCCGACCGCCCGGGCAAGAAGGTCAACGTTGAATATGTCTCCGCCAACCCGACAGGCCCGCTTCATGTTGGCCACGTGCGAGGAGCCGTGTTCGGTGATGCACTTGCCAACCTCCTGGCGTTTGCCGGGTACGACGTGGCACGCGAATACTATATCAATGATGCCGGTTCGCAGATCGATACGCTCTGCCGGTCCGCCTACATGCGCTATCGCGAAGCGCTGGGCGAGGAGATTGGCGACATCCCTGAGGGGCTTTATCCGGGAGACTACCTGAAACCTGTCGGTGAAGCATTGGTCGCGTCCCATGGCGATGCATTGCTCAGTGACGATGAAACGGAGTGGATGCCCGTCATCCGGGAAGTGTCGCTACACATGATGATGGAGATGATCCGGTCAGATCTTGCGACACTCAACATCAAGCAGGATGTATTTTTCTCTGAACGTTCCATGATCCAGGGCGACAAGGATATTGTCGCAGCCACGATCGAGGAACTTCGCGGCAAGGGCATGATCTATGAGGGGCGGTTGGAACCGCCAAAGGGCACCACGCCCCCCGAAGACTGGGAAGACCGCGAGCAGACACTTTTTCGCTCAACTGATTTTGGCGACGACGTCGACCGCGCCCTGATCAAGTCTGACGGGACGTATACCTATTTTGCCTCCGACATGGCCTACCATCACGACAAATATCTGCGTGGCTTCAACGTCCAGATCGATGTCTGGGGTGCAGATCATGCTGGCTATATCAAACGTGTCGATGCCGCCATTCAGGCGTTGACCGACAAACAGGCCGAATTCGACGTGAAAGTCTGCCAGCTCGTGCGCCTTTATCGTGGCGGTGAGCCGGTCAAGATGTCGAAACGGGCAGGCACATTCGTCACGTTGCGTGAGGTGGTGGATGAAGTTGGGCCGGATCCTGTGCGGTTCATGATGCTTTATCGCAAGAACGAGGCACCCCTCGATTTCGACTTCAAGGCTGTGACAGAAACCGCCAAGGAAAATCCCGTCTTCTACGTTCAGTACGGCCACGCGCGGGTTTGCTCTGCCATGCGCAATGCGGAGGAGACATTCCCGGGCATCGCGGAAAAGGTGAAAACGGTTAACGTGGATGGCCTGGGGCAACTGGACGACGAGGGCGAACTTGGCATCATGCGCCGCCTCGCAGCCTTCCCACGACTGGTCGAAGCAGCGGCTCATGCACACGAACCGCACAGGATTGCCTTTTATCTCTACGAACTCGCAGGCGACTTCCACGCCCAGTACAACCGGGGCAAAGATCAGCCACAATTGCGGTTCATACGGGACGATGACCGCGATCTTACCATTGCCAGATTGGCACTTGTTCAGGCCGTGGGGACAGTTTTGTACACGGGTCTTTCTCTCCTGGGTGTGCATGCACCCCAAGAGATGCGCTAGACTCTGATTCGGGTAAGCGTTTTCGTTTTCGCGTTTGCGTTTCCAGTAGGGGCTCTGGTTGAGGAATTAGGTACATGGCGCGGTCAGACGATCCGACGACATATTCGCAGACATGGCAGGATGCGCCACAGGCGTATGCCGACGCAGCGCCGCAGCAGCCTGTGTATGCAGATCCGCAACTGAGTTACGCTCCTGCGCACCCTGTTGCTGCGGATCCTGCGTATTATGCTCAACCTGCCGAAGCGCAGCCCGGCTATGCCGAGGCGGCGTATCCTGCTCCGGAACATCAGCAGTATGCTGACGTGACGCAGCCGGCACATGCAGCAGTGGAGGCTTATCCGCCGCTTGAGTTGCCTGCATCGACATATGCACAGCAGCCGCAAACGCAGCCATACCAGCCACAGCCAGCCCCTGAGAGCTACGCGACGTACGATCAGGCGGCGCCAGCGCAAAACTATCAGCCGGCCCAGTCCTATCAACAGTCGGCACCGCAGGCCTATGAGCAACCCGCACCGCAAGCGTATGAACAGCAGATGACGCAACCTGCTGCCTATCAGCAAGCTGATCCGGCGACGCAACAGCAGCAGTCCTACGCCCAGTATGCGCCTCAACCGGCTTACGCAGAGCAGCCCGCCCAAGGATACGCGCCAGTTCCGGAACAGCAACCGTCGGTCGTGTATTCTGATTACGCAGCCCCGGCTTCGCAGCACGACGCCTACGCTGGACAGGAAACCTATGCTGCGCCAGCAGCTGCCCCAATCCGGCAGGACCATTTTAGCGCCGGAGAACCTCAAAGTGGTGCAACTGTTGGTTATGGTGATTTCAACACACAAACCGAGCCAACATTTGGTGCCGCTCAGTCGCAGGAATACGCCCCTCAGCAACCTCAGCAGTATCAGGCTGCGCCGCAGGGGCAGGATCCTTATGGTCTCCCGCAGCACAGTACCGCTGAAGGTCTCGATTTCAATCAATTCGGCAACGCACAGGGCCAACAACAGCCAAGACGACCTGATGAGGCGTTCCTTGATCCGTCGCTCTTTTCACAGGCGGACACCGGTCATCAGATAGCAGGTGCTGGAAGCGCGTTGGACCAGTTCGGCCAGCAACATCAGAACGACCAGTTTCAACAGGAACAGCCCGGCCTCGATCCGCATGGTGGCTTTGATCAACGGTTTCACACCCAACAGCGCGGTTACGACCAGCGCTTCGAACAGCCGACCCAGGGCCACTACGATGGTGGACTTGTCGGCGACTTCGATGGTCAGGCGGAAGTTGGTGGCCATGATATGGGCTCTGAGATGGCACCCGTCATCGCCAATCAGCAGATGGAACCGACCCGCAGCCGACGAGGTCTGATCGTTGTCGGGGCGCTCGTTGCAGCGGTCGGCATCGGCGGCGCATTGGGCTTCGCGTACAAATACAGCAACGACAGCGGACGTGTTGCATCCGGCACACCACCGACAATCAAGGCCAGTCGCACGGCAGCCAAGGAAGCACCTGCGAGCAACTCAGGCCAGGACGGCACTTTTGGAACGCGTCTCGCCTCCAATCGTGCAGCCGACACATCACGAACACGCCTTCAGTCGCGTGAAGAGCCACTTGCGGGGCAACAGGGCGGTGTGAAATTACGCTCGTCGACCTCTGGGCAGACCAACAGTCTGGGAACGCAAGTCACGAATTTGCAGGGTGACAACCGTGCGAACGTGCCGGGTGTGCGACGGGTCAAGACGCTCAAGGTCAATCCGGACGGATCTTTCGCCGCGCCTGCTCCAAGCGCTTTTGGGTCCGATAACAGCATTCCCGGAGTAACGCTCGGAGCATTGCCAACAGTGACCAAGGCGACAGCCAAGCGTATCGACGTGCCGAAAACGCTCCAGACTGCTCGAAAAACAGTTGCCAGTCTTCCGAAAGTAACGGCTCAAATTCCACAGCCACAAGCAGTGAAACCGCGCAAGCGCGTTGCCAGTCTTCAACCGACAGCGCCGGCATCGGTGCCTTCGACAGCTTCGAATAGCGGTGGAGGGCTTGGTTTCGTCGTACAGGTTTCAGCTCGGCGTTCCCGCATTGATGCTCTTGCAGCGTTCGCAGATCTTCAGCAACGCTATACGACGGCTTTGAGCACCAAACAGCCCGACATTCAGGAAGTGAACCTCGGTGGCAACCGCGGTAAGTGGTACCGGGTTCGCATCGGGCCACCGGGCTCCAAGAACTCGGCATATAATCTTTGCAACCGCTTGAAGAAGTCGGGTCTCAAAGATTGCCTGATCAAAGCGTACTGACCTTTTATTTGCGCGCTGGTATTTCAAGACCGGCGCGCATTTTTCCCCAGAGCGTAAAAAAGAGCGGCCTGCGGCGTTCCAGATACTGACCGTTGGCATAACCCCGACACTGGATGATCCGACATGCCCGCTGCCTTTATTGCCGGATGTGCCGGACTGTCATTGTCCCCTGAGGAACGCGCCTTTTTCCGCGGGAGTCAGCCAGCGGGTCTTATTCTCTTTCAGCGAAATTGCCAGACGCCGGATCAGGTGCGCCGCCTGACTGATGAATTTCGCGACCTCATGAAAGATGAGACGCTCGTGCTTGTCGATCAAGAGGGGGGACGTGTGCAGCGCATGGCACCTCCGAACTGGCGCGCTTTGCCTCCTGCCAAAGTCTTTGCTGATCTCTATATGTCAGATCCTGGACAGGCATTGGATGTAACGCGCGCTGTGGCACGTCTCTGCGCCTATGATCTGCAGGCGGCAGGGATTAATATGAATTGCGTGCCTGTGCTCGACGTGCCTGCACCGGATGGACACGAGATCATTGGCACGCGTGCCTATGGCAACAACGTCAGCACCATCGTTGCGTTGGGAAGAGCCGTTGCCGAGGGACATATGGCCGGTGGCGTGGCCCCTGTAATCAAACATATACCGGGACATGGTCGCGCGACCGCCGACAGCCATCTTGAGTTGCCCCACGTTGCCGTGTCGCACGATGAATTGATCGCCACGGATTTTGAACCATTTCGTCAACTCAATCAGCTTCCGGCCGGCATGACGGCACATGTCGTTTACGAAGCGCTCGATTCCGAAGAGTGCGCCAGCACCTCGCGAAGTATCATTTCAGACGTCATCCGTGGCCATATTGGGTTCAACGGACTCCTCATGAGTGACGATCTCAGCATGAAGGCATTAGCCGGAAAGATGGCGGAACGCACACGTCGAGTGCTGAACGCCGGGTGCGATCTCGCGCTGCACTGCAACGGCAAATTACCTGAAATGGAGCAGGTCGCAGATGCGGCGCAATCACTCCCGCAGGTCGGTCAACGGCGACTTAACGCGACGTTTGCAGCAATCGCCAAACCTCAGGATTTCGATATTGCAGCCGCTGAAGCCACACTGTCACAGGTGTTGACCATGGCAGCCGTCTGATGGTGGTCGGGTTAGAAAAGCGGTATAAGCAGAGACAATGAGCACCGAACCGTCACCACCTGAAGATGAGAATGTCCCGGTAAAGGACATGCAATTTCTGTTTGCCGATGGCGAGAACGAGCCGGTTGTAAATCCGCTGATCATCGACATCGAAGGGTATGAAGGTCCACTTGATCTGCTCCTCGGGCTTGCTCGGACCCAAAAGGTCGATCTGGCGAATATCGCGATCCTTCCGCTGGTGATGCAATATCTCGCCTACATTGAGGAAGCCCGCGACCTGAAGCTTGAGGTCGCGGCAGACTATCTTGTCATGGCGGCCTGGTTGGCCTTCCTCAAGTCGAAACTTCTGCTCCCACGTGAAGAAGACGATGCCGACGAGCTCTCGGGAGAAGAAATGGCAGCAATGCTCGCGTTTCGGCTCCAGCGCCTCGAAGCCATGCGCCAGGCTGGCGCGTCGTTGATGAACGCAAAGCGCCTCGGCCGAGATGTGTTTCAGCGTGGCATGCCAGAGGGTGTGCGGGTATTCCGCGAGAGCAAACACACGGCGGAAGTGATTGACCTGCTGAAAGCGTATGCCACCCAACGCCAGAGAAATGTCGAGGTGGAACACAAGGTCAAGAAGCGGAATACATGGTCCATCCGTGAGGCCCGAGGTCGGCTTGAAGGTCTGTTGGGCTTCAGCATGGACTGGGCACCACTCGACCAGTATCTGACCCAGTTCCTTGCCCCTGTCGAAGAACGCGTGACAGCGATCGCAAGCACCTTTACGGCCACGTTGGAAATGGCGCGCGAAGGCCAGCTTGAAATTCGACAGGACAATCCATTCGCGCCCCTGTTTGTGCGGCGCAAACGCGGGCCTGAAGGTTTGCGTCTCGTGACGAAGGACTGACCAGATGATGATCGATGGTGATCCGGCTGAAGAACAGCCGATGGATGAAAATTGCACGGATGGAGAAGTGTCGGAACCTGCTGCGATGACGGAAGAAAATGGACCGTCGCTCGTGACAATTCATCCAAGCTCCGAGAACCGGGAAAAGTTACGCATTCTCGAAGCACTTTTGTTTGCGGCAGCCGAACCGCTCGATCTCAAGACGTTGTCGGAGCATTTGGGGGAGGGCGACGACACCGAAAAGCTTCTCGAAGAACTCCAGGCGAATTATGCAAGCCGTGGCGTTCACCTGAAGCGTATTGGTGGGCGTTGGGCGTTTCGCACCGCCGAAGATCTCGGTTATCTTCTGGAAAAGCACACGGTCGAGCAGCGTAAACTGTCCCGCGCCGCCCTGGAGACGCTGGCGATCATTGCCTACCATCAACCTGCGACGCGAGCCGAGATTGAGGAAATCCGGGGGGTCAGTACATCATCTGGAACCCTGGATGTGTTGCTGGAAACGGGGTGGGTCAAGATGCGTGGCCGCCGCCGCGCGCCTGGTCGACCGATCACGTACGGCACGAGTCCGGGCTTTCTGGAGCATTTCGGTTTCGAGAACCTATCCGACCTGCCAGGAATGAGTGAGTTGAAGGGAGCAGGTCTGCTGTCCAGCAATTTGCCAGCAAACTTCGTTATGCCGGTTCCGACCGACCTGCCAGACCTGACAGACGAGGAAGAGGCCCTGGACAACGGGGATTGTGACGAGACACCGGACATGTTCGACGAAGATATCGAAGACACGGATGACATCGATGACGATGAATCCGTGGACAATCCGTCCGGGGATGGATAGCACGCGGACATGTCGCGGAGTGCACAATCGGATTTGAGAGCGCGTTGGGGCGCGCGGGGAACCGCGGCGGCCTCTATTGCTGCGCGTCTGACGTTTGAAGACGTGTGTCGATCATTCGATCAACTCGATGCACTGGACGGTGTCAGCCTTGATGTCGAGCCGGGCGAAGTCATTTGCCTGCTGGGCCCTTCAGGTTGTGGCAAGACGACGCTGCTCCGGATCGCGGCTGGCATCGAGGGGCCGGACACTGGGCGTGTATTGCTCAATGACGAAGAGATCGCGGGCCCCAACGCTTTTGTCCCAGCCGAACGCCGCAACGTCGGTTTGATGTTCCAGGATTTTGCACTCTTCCCACATCTGACATTGCTACAGAATGTAGGTTTTGGGTTGCGAGGGCTGCCCAAGGACGAAATCGAACGGGCTTCAATGGCTGCGCTCACACGCGTCGGGCTTGCCCATTATGCGAACGACTACCCGAACACCCTTTCTGGTGGCGAACAGCAACGTGTCGCGCTGGCTCGGGCGATTGCGCCGCGCCCGGGCGTGTTATTGATGGATGAACCCTTCAGCGGTCTGGATGTGAAGCTGCGGGAAAACATGCAGAACGAGACGCTCGCCGTTCTGCGAGAGACACGCGCCACGTCAATCATCGTGACCCACGATCCTGAAGAGGCCATGCGCATGGCGAACCGGATTGCGGTGATGAATCGCGGGCGGTTGGTGCAGGCAGGCACGGCGGAAGAACTCTATCGTAAACCCGCCAGCCTGTTCGTCGCCCGCTTCTTTTCTGACATGAACGAGATCTCGTGTCGGGTCACTTCAGGTTGCGTCGATACCCCGTTGATCGAGGAACAGGTCCCGGCACCAGACGGCGCGAGCGATGTTGTACTTTGCGTGCGTGAACGTGGGATCGAGATCCTGCCGCAAGGAGAGGGACATCCCGGGCGTGTGATAAACGTCAGCTTCCTTGGCGATGTCGCGTTGGTGGAGTTGGCGGTTCAGGGCCTGGAGCAACATGTGTGGGTTCGATTGCTTGAAGCATCCGCGCCGGTGGTTGGTGCGAACGTTGGCATACGCGTGCCGCTGTCGTCAGTTCTGGTTTTCCAACCCGATTGAAGGTCTTTACAACTCTTGTAACGGCAAATTTCCACCCTAAATCAACTATATATGTGATGGTGTGCGGGAAACGAAGGTGATGTCGCCAGTTGCGGCGACGTGGCCTTTTTGCAATATTCTCGAACAGTAAGGAAATTGGCTTGCCAAAGGCGCCTCCGGCTTTCATGGAAGCGTTACTATTTGTGTGGGTCGTCATGGAATAGCGCGCAATGCTTCAAGAAAGCACTGGAGCGCTGAATAGGAGCGTAGGCGCATGGGTTTGAGTGTTTGGCAGATTGCCATTGTCGGTATTCTGGTCGTCCTGTTGTTTGGACGCGGAAAAATTTCTGACCTCATGGGCGATGTCGCAAAGGGCATCAAGAGCTTCAAGAAAGGCATCAAGGAAGACGACGACGTCGAGACAGCGACAACGATCGATCACGAAGCCGAGACCAAGACAGAAAAATCCGGCGTAAGCTGAGTGCGTGTCGCTGATCTCTAAGGGATTGGCGCGTCTGCCCTGAAACGAGCCTTGTAAGTCAGTAATGACTGGGGCTCTACTGAAAGCGTGTGATGTTCGATCTTGGCTGGAGCGAAATGCTGATCATAGCGGTGGTCGCCATCATTGTGGTGGGTCCGAAAGACCTGCCCGGGATGCTGCGCCAGATCGGTCGTTTTGTCGGGCAGGCCAAGCGTATGGCCAGCGAATTTACAGGTCAGTTTCAGGATGCTTTGCGCGACAGCGAACTTGCAGATCTGAAAAAGGATTTTGACGACGTTACCAAGGTGGATCCTTTGAGCGATTTCCAGCAGTCGATCAACAAGGACCTTAATGACCTCGACAAGGATCTTAAGGACACGCTTGAGGATTACGACAAGGCTGACGAAGCCGAGAACGCAGCTTACGAGAGCGAGCATACACCCAACTACGACGCAGCAAACGAGAATGAAGCTGATCGTCTGGACGATGAAGCAGAACGTGCGCGCGAACTGGAAACCCTCGATGAGAAACCCGTCGTGGCTGTGAAGGCCGCATCTGCAGACAAGTCCGGAGCGTAGAGCGTGTCCAGCGAAGTCGACATCGAAGCCTCCCGCGCGCCGCTTCTCGAGCATTTGATTGAACTGCGTCAGCGCCTGATCTGGGCACTCGTGGCTATCGCTGTGTGCTTCGTGGTCTGTTTCTATTACGCCGAAACGGTCTATACGACACTGGTCTACCCCTATGCATGGGCTGCGGGCGTTGAGGTCAGTGAGTTGAACCTGATCCAGACGGCACCCCAGGAATGGTTTTTCACGCAAATCAAGCTCGGTCTGTTCGGTGCGATTTTCCTCGCGTTCCCGATCATCGCCTCGCAGCTCTATATGTTTGTGGCCCCCGGTCTCTACAAGAACGAACGCCAGGCCTTCTACCCCTACCTGATCGCCACCCCGATCCTCTTCATGATCGGAGCAATGCTGGTCTACTGGCTGGTCATGCCGATGGCGATGAAGTTCTTTCTGAGCCTCATCCCCGATCAGGGCTCAAGCTTCAAACTTGATTTGCAGATCAAGGTCAGTGAATATCTCGGGCTGATCATGACGTTGATCCTCGCCTTCGGAATCTGCTTTCAGCTGCCTGTCGTACTGACGCTGCTCGGTCGGGTCGGGTTGGCGACTGCAGACGGTTTGCGCTCGAAACGCAAGTACGCTGTTGTGGGCGTGTTTGCTGCCGCAGCCATTTTGACACCGCCGGACCCGATCAGTCAGATTGGCCTCGCTCTTCCAACGTTGCTGCTCTACGAACTGTCCATAATTACGGTGGGCTGGGTTGAGAAAAAGCGTGCCGAAGATCAGGCTGCATACGACGCAAGCTTGAACGACTGATTGCTTGTTTTTTTTGGGGGGCCCAGAGATGAATCGTCTTCGGGCTTCTTCACTTCTTTCCATAACTGTTCTATGGTTAACGAACGCCGCGACGCTGCACCGTAGGGTGCGGCAGCGGGGTAAGCTGCCGGTTTCGTCACAGGTTGCGTTCATGGATTGGTCCATTGAAAGCGGTCGGTGGCGGAACCTGCCGGCAGGCTAACCCGGGTCCTCAGTGGTGTGCTGCGCTGCAAACGTTTGGAACCATGCGACTGCATCATCGCGCGTGCCTTCCAGCCCTTTGTAGGCAACCTGCGCTATATCCAGCTTGGCAATCTGATCGGCAAAGGACAGTGCCAACGTCGCACCATTTGGCACGCGCTCGAGCACTGCGACAGGGTCCACACAAATCTTGATCGTGAACAGAATGTCGCCGGTCAAAGGAAGACGCCGGAGCGTCTGGCGCTCCACACGAATCCAGGCGCGCGGATCATCCGACGCCCACATCTTTGGACCACGTGCATGGTTTCGTTCCAGATAGTGCAGTTTCGGATCGTCATAGAGCGACCAGTTGTAGCGCTGGACCGGAAGCTCAACGCGCAAGTTCGTGAAGATGCGTTCGATCATGTCCGCGGTACGCGTGCCCCGCTGAAAACCGGGAACGGGCGCGTGAATGTCCGCGAGGGGATGACCAAATTTTTCAGCCAGGGACCAGGAGGACGGAAAGCAGAGCGATGCAGCAACCAGTCTGTGCCCGCGGCTGCTTGTGCGCATGATGACGAGATCGTCCTGAACCAGTCGTGACGCCAGTTCGAGTGGACGTTCGCGCCACTGCCCACGGTCGTAGACCTGCTGCGAAGGAACAATCGAAATAACGTCGCCAGCTATACGGTACAGGTCCGGGTATCGTTCAGGCAGATAATCCCAGAGCAAGTCCAGAATCTCGAGTTGCGCTTCAAGCGTTTCGATTTCCGCCTGAAACACAACGGGATGCTGATCTGCAAGAAGTCGATCTTTCTCGGCAAGATGATCTACAAGGCGATCGTCCACCTCTATCCAGTCTTGCAGATCGAGGTTCTGGAGCGCGATTGTGAAAGGCTGTGTCGATCCGTCGTAAGGTGTGTGGATTGGCGAGGACATAGCGGGAGACCGGGCTCGTGAACGTCTTGCTGCGGGTTCTAGCGGATGGCAGCGCGCCCCTGCTAGATTATTTATCATCAACCCCCTATAGCTTCGCGCAACCACGCACCATCAGAAAACCGGGATAGACAGCCGTGTTTGATATCAAGCTGATCCGCGACGATCCGCAAACCTTCGATGCCGCCCTTGCGCGCCGTGGGCTGGAACCGCATTCGCCCGCAATTCTGGCGGTCGATGAGAAACGTCGCACACATGTCGCGCATCTCCAGGAACTGCAGGGACGCCGCAACGCAGCCTCGAAGGAAATCGGCAAGGCAAAGGGCTCCGGAGACGACGCAGGGGCACAAAAGCTGATCGACGAGGTCGCTGCAATCAAGGCTGAAATCCAGGCTGGCGAAGAAACAGAACGCGCTCTGGATGATGAGCTGCGAACGGTTCTGTTCAGTATCCCGAACCTGCCGAACAATGACGTGCCAGATGGTGTGGATGAAAATGATAACGTCCTGCTGCGCACGGTTGGAGAACCGCCAAAGCTGGATTTCCAGCCGAAAGAACATTTCGACCTCGGCGAAGCCTTCGGCCTGATGGATTTCGAGACGGCCGCAAAAATATCAGGCGCCCGATTTGTCGTACTCAAAGGCGCACTCGCCCGCTTGGAACGCGCGCTCGCCCAGTTCATGCTCGATCTGCAAACTGAAGAGCACGGTTACACAGAAGTTGTGCCACCCGCGCTGGTGCTGGACGATGCGCTTTACGGTACAGGCCAGTTGCCCAAGTTTTCTGAGGACCTGTTCCGAACGGAGCAAAAACACTGGCTGATTCCGACCGCCGAAGTGCCACTTACAAATCTGGTACGTGAAAGCATTCTGGACGAAGCCAGCCTCCCGCATCGCTACACAGCCTGGACGCAGTGTTTTCGTTCCGAAGCCGGGTCGGCAGGGCGCGATACGCGCGGTATGATCCGTCAGCACCAATTCTCCAAAGTGGAGATGGTCAGCATCACGACGCCGGAACAGTCTCTTGCCGAACTTGACCGCATGACCGGTTGCGCTGAGGAAGTGTTGAAACGTCTTGGTTTGGCATATCGCGTTGTCGTGCTGTGCACCGGTGATATGGGGTTTGGCGCGCGCAAAACGCATGATATCGAGGTCTGGTTGCCCGGTCAGGATGCCTACCGTGAAATCTCGAGCTGTTCCGTTTGCGGGGACTTTCAGGCCCGTCGCATGGGCGCGCGCTATCGCCCGACTGATAGCAAGGATGTCCGTTTCGTCCATACGTTGAACGGCTCGGGCCTCGCAGTCGGTCGCACACTTGTTGCTGTGCTGGAGAATTATCAGCAAGTCGACGGAAGTGTCACCATTCCGGATGCGTTGCGACCCTATATGGGTGGTCTTGAAACGATTCCCGCACCGTCTGTGTGAACAGACAATTCTCACCCCGAAGGATTTCGCATGCGCATTCTGGTGACGAACGATGACGGCATTACAGCTCCTGGGATCGACGTGCTGCAAACCATAGCGCACGCCTTGAGCGACGATGTGTGGGTTGTGGCTCCTGAAACGGACCAGAGTGGCGTCTCCCGTTCCATCACCTTGCACGAACCGCTGCGGCTGCGCGAGGTTTCCAGGCAGGTCTACGCTGTCAAGGGCACGCCAGCCGATTGCGTGATCATGGGCACGCGCCACATCCTGGGTGACACGTTGCCCGACCTCATCCTTTCCGGTGTGAACCGTGGGCAGAACCTGGCGGATGATGTGCATTACTCAGGCACCATTGCCGGGGCGATGGAAGGTGCCATGCTCGGTATTCCATCCCTGGCCCTCAGTCTTGCGATCAGCTCTGCGAACCACGATGGAATAATCTGGGATATGCCCCTGGCGCACGGGAAAGACGTTGTAGAGAAACTTCTGGCGAGCGGTTGGGACAAGAATGTTGTCTTGAATATCAATTTTCCGGCGTGTCAGCCGGACAAGGTGCAGGGCACCATTCTGACCACGCAAGGTCGACGCAGTCATGGGCGTCTCGCCATGGACGAACGACACGACACATGGGGCCGACCCTATTACTGGTTCGGTTTTGCACCGCGCCGGAAATCCTCAGAGGAGGGGACAGACACTTGGGCCGTGCACAATGACATGATTTCGGTGACGCCATTGAAGGCCAACATGACTGATCTTGATGTCACATCTGCATTGAAAGATGTGTTTTAAGGCACCGAAGAACCTGTCGAACGCGCGAATGTGTACCGGATAGGCACATCGGTTATGATGTCGCTAACCATGATGTCCGGAACGTTGGTTATAAATGCTCATGCCCAGCCATAGTTAACATCCCTGTTGTATCTGTCTTCCGTCATGGAGGCATTTGCGATGATCAAGGGAACGGAGTGCGCTGCAGCTGATGCGTACGTTGATACAGCCGCGCTCGACAGTCTGACGCTCGAAGAGGTCCTGTACGCAGGTCGAACTCAACGTGATCTTGGGCATCAACAAACTGCCATCGCAATCTTCCGACACATCCGTACTCTATTTCCGGAAAGCGCACAGGCCGCTTATCTGCTAGGCACATCTTTGCTGGATGCGAACAACGGCGAAGGCCTCAAGCATCTGAAGCACGCCATGGCTCAGGACGAAACCGCAACAGGCGCTGCATGCGCTCAAGCCATTATTTTTCTGCACAACAACGGCGATAGAGATGCGCTGACCGGCTATCGGAACCGGCTTGCGGCATGGCAGGACACGAACGCTGAAGCTCTCCGGGTAAGAGAAGAAATAATTCCTGATGATACGCTGTTGCCACCGTCAGGCGAAAAACACCAACGGATGTCTGATGCTCTGACGCGTATGACATGTGGTCTGTCATGCGCCTATCTCGTGAGCAAGGTTATGCCTGAGTGGTACGATGGACCTGTAGATTGGTTGATCGTTCAGCAACGCGGCATGACGTTTGCCGGTCCGGATGATCATGTCATCAAGACAATAGAAAATACGCTCTCGGAGCATGGATTTGGTGAGGTGCGCGTGCGCTTGTTGCCCCATGACGACACGAAACTGCTCACCGTGCTGCGCCAGATAGAGGGCGCATGCCTTTGGGATCATATCGCCCGTTCGAGCCAGATTGTCCGCACGGTCGGAGAGTAGCGCCAGCTTCGCAGGCACCACATCAGGACGTTTGGCTGGAAAATTGGAACTGAACTTTCGCCGTTGTTCCCCGCGTCGACATGGCAAAGAACTTACCAGTTCGTGGGTTTCCGATCGCGAAAGAAACCGCCGGTCGGTCCGTCAGTTCCTTGAGTTGCAAGCCAGACGATGGTGTCGATCCCTTCGGAAATCTCCCGGTCTGCTGCATCGGTGCCCATGTCAGTGCGCACCCACCCTGGATCGACACTGTTGACATGGACGTTCGACGTCTTACCGAGTTCCGCAACCGTCAGTGTGGTCAACGCATTGAGCGCCGTCTTGGACATCCGGTAGGCAGGAGATCCTGCGCTCATCGCGGACAGGCGCGCCATCTGTGAAGACACATTCACGATCCGTCCGTAGTCCTGCTCCCGCATAATGGGGAGAACCGCCTGCATCACCCGGTAAGGTCCGACCGTGTTGGCGTTTAGCGTGTCGAGCACCATATCTGGATCGACAGCAAGGCCCAGGTTGGGCACATCCCGGTCCGGATAAATTGCTGCATTGTTCACGAGCACGTCGATGCGACCGAACTTTTCATATACGGCCCGCACGCCTTCCCGCACACTTGTCGTGTCCGAGACATCAAGGGCAAAGCCGTGTACGGGGGGCGGTATTGCAGCCAGGCGCGCAACCGCTTCAGTCGCCTTCTCTTGATGCCGCGCGGTGAGGGCGACAGCATATTCCGCTTTGGCAAGAGCTTCGCAGATCGCAAAACCCAGACCACGATTGCCACCGGTGACCAGTGCCACCCGTTGTTCAGTCATATCTCAACCTTTTTTCTTCCGCTTCAGAACCTGCACAGCGTTCTCGAGGGCTTGCAGGAAGTTGGAGCGATCCTTCGGGGAAAATGCGGCGTTGTAAGTCTGCGTATTGCTGGTTTCGCGCAGGTCCGTCATCAGGTTACGTGTTGCGAGCGTCATGCCGATGTTGTCGTCTGTGAAGGGTTTGCCTGTTGGTCCGATGGTCGTGACACCGGCGTGCACGCAACGCGCCGCAAGCGGAATGTCAGCAGTTATCGCAATATCATCGGGTGTCGCATGCTCCGCGATCCAGTCATCGGCAACATCGGGACCTTCGTCCACCAGAACACGTTCGATCAAGGGGCTATGCGGCAATCGCATGAACGCATTCGAGACAATGTAGACCTTCAGACTGTGGCGATCCGCAACACGATAAATCTCGTCCTTGACCGGGCAGGCATCGGCATCCACGTAAATTTCGGTCATCAGTAGCATCCGGTTTCAGGTACGTTCGTCACAGTGAAATGCCCGGATTTTTACTTTTGCGCAAATCGCGTTATAGTTCTGGGGATGGGATAACGATGCGACATGAGTGTCGGCTCCGCCCAGCCGGGCAACAGGTCACGACACACACAGCTACGATAATATTCGTAGCGAGCCTCATGCTCGCTTTCGCAAACCAGATTTCAAACGTCCAAGCCAGCGATCTCAAATCCGGGCAGGCGCACGTCAAGGCAATACAGTCGCCCGTTTCAGGTCGCACGCTGGGCGGCGCTGTCGATGGATCACCAAGTGCGGGATGCACCTGCCGATACAAGGGCAAGGATATCTTTCTCGGCCAATCCATCTGCATGAAGACGGGGCAGGGCATGATGCAGGCGCGCTGCTCCCGCTATCTCAACAACACCTCCTGGACGATTACACAAACACCGTGCCCGGTCTCCTGAACGTCAGCATGCGATAATTTTCGAAAAGTGATTTTGCGTGATCGTCATCACTACGGCGTGAACCCGTCATCCCTATCACTGGTTTCACAGAGACGCACACCGTGCCTCTGACAAACGAAACCAGAAAAGGATGAAAATCATGTTTCGCAAAACGCTTATCGCAGCAGCACTCGCAGTTGCAACACTGACAACCGGAACGGTTGGCACCTCCGCCGCACCGGTCAACAATGCCATCGCGATCGAGACTGTTCAGTCCGCCGGCAATGGTGGCCTTGTTCAGACGGCAGGCTTCAAGCATCGCTTCAAGTTCAAGAAGCATTTCTTCTTCCACAAGAAGCGTCACGTTATCGGAGCAAAATGCTTTTGGCTGAAAAAGAAAGCCTATCGTACAGGCAACTCGTACTGGTGGAAGCGCTACAAGAACTGCATGCACCGCTATTACTATTAAGCGGTGATGTTCGGATCACGTCGGCACTTTGCAGTGAAACACGAACCAAAAAGAAAGACCCCCTGATGTGAATCAAGGGGGTCTTTTTTATCCTGAAGCTGTGTGGCTTGAAATCAGGCAGCCTTTTCCAGATCCGCCTTGTACGTGCCCATCGCTGCGAGACCGTTCATCTTGGCGCGGTGCGTGAAAGCCTGCTGCCCTGCCGCAACGTTTTCCGTTTTCCCACTCCAGGCTTTCAGTGCAGCCGCTTGTAGCGCACGGCCATAAGAGAAGGTCAGTTTCCATGGCATGTCATAGGTCGCGTTCATGGCGGACA
Source organism: uncultured Hyphomicrobiaceae bacterium (assembly GCA_937931785.1). Lineage (GTDB taxonomy): Bacteria > Pseudomonadota > Alphaproteobacteria > Rhizobiales > CALHAX01 > CALHAX01. The sequence goes on from CALHAX010000086.1 coordinate 30,752, forward strand.
GATGCGCCGTCGCCAGTTCGTCCGATTGACCGCCGGACAGGAACGCAATTCCTGGAACAGCTGACGGCACACACGCCTTGAGGCACTTCACGGTTTTTTCCGCCACTTCATCTACGCTTGCCGATGTGCCGGAGTGTTGGCCCGGAACAATCATGTTCGGTTTCAGGATCGTGCCTTCGAGATCAACATTTGCTTCGTACAGTTCATCGTACAATGTCTTCAATGCCCACTCGGTGACGCGATAGCAGCTGTCGATATCATGTTTGGCGTCCGGTCCATCCATCAGAACTTCCGGCTCCACGATCGGCACGATGCCATTGGCCTGGCAGATCACGGCATAGCGGGCGAGACCGTGTGCATTCGCCTTGATGCAGGACCAGCTTGGACGACCGTCGTCTGCAATGGTGATCACTGAACGCCATTTGGCAAAGCGTGCGCCCAGTGCGTGATACTCGGCCATGCGCGCACCCAGGCCGTCGAGACCTTCTGTGTTCTTCTCACCCGGGCGACCAACCATGTCTTTCGCACCCTGGTCGACCTTGATGCCCGGCACAGCTCCGGCATCTGAGATCAACTGAACCAGTGGCGTGCCGTCGGCAGCTTTCTGGCGCAATGTTTCGTCAAACAAGATCACGCCGGAGATGCAGTTCTTCATTGCGTCGTCGGCCCGGAACAGCATCTCCCGGTAGTCGCGGCGATTGTCTTCGGTGGACTCGACATTGATCGTGTCGAAACGCTTCTTGATCGTGCCGGAACTTTCGTCGGCTGCAAGAATACCTTTGCCGTCCGCAACCATCTTGTGTGCAATATCGTGAAGTTCTGTCGTCATGTCGTGTCGTCTCCCTCAGGGCGCGCAGGTCTGCCGCGCCGCATAAAATCTGTCGCTGATGTAGCGTCAATTCAAGCGAAGTGCCAGATTTCGACAGCATGCCGTGCTGCAAACCGTGGAAATCATACATAGAACGACGCGATAGGCGCGTCAGGCGGTTTCAAAATGGGGCAGATGCAACTTGACCCTGCCAATCGGTTCCTGACGCTCAAGGCCGAATTCGCGACCTCCATCGGCGATCAGGCACCACAGATAGTCCGCCATGGAACGGCGCACATATAGCGCAAACTCCGGGCCGGCCCCTGTTTCATCGTCCATCATCTGCAACCAGGCTCCGGCATGCCCGAACAGGGATGACACAGCGTGCCCCTTCGAGAACGACCGCGAATGCAGGTCAACCATCGTGATCTTGGCAAGCACGTCCCGTGCCTTCGCTCCACCAATTGCAAGCGCTGTGTAATAGTCGGTGACGTTGACCACCTGTGAATGAACGCCTTCGAGGGCAGACGTGAGCGCGCTCATGACGTCAAGTTCAGTTCCAGGACTTGTGAAGATCACCCATTCATCCGGGCCAAGCCACATTGCTGCATTCTCGCCTGAATCCGCGAACCGACCGACCGTGTCTGGAAGATCGAGTCCAACAATCGACTTCACAGCATTGGCAACGCGACCGTGTTGACCGCGCAGCGTCAACAGTCCGATGAACGGTTGCTCCGCGAGAGAGATCTGTCCGTTGGCATCCGAAATCGGTGTGCGATGGGCAAGGGGGGAACGTCTCAAGTCCTGGCTCATGATGGCTCTCCACATACGGTCAGGAAGTCGGTTTCAGTCACCCGAACGGGGATCGGGTCCTTGCCAGTGAGCGATGCATAGAGCCGGTCTCCCATCCGTTCGCCACCACCTTCGACAAGCGCAAGAGCGATCGAGCGTTTCAGATTCGGGCTGTAATAACTGGACGTCACATGCCCTAGCATCGGCACAGGCAGCTGTGACGTATCGCTTGTGCCGATGATCTGTGCGCCTTCTTCGATCACCGTTTCACGGTCCTCTGTAAGAAGGCCAACAAGTTGCAGGCGATCCCAGCGCGTCGTGTCGGAGCGGAACAGCGAGCGTCGACCAACAAAGTCGGCCTTTTTCTTCACGATCCAGTCCATGCGCAGATCGTGCGGTGTGACGGTGCCGTCGGTATCCTGACCGACGATCACAAAACCCTTTTCCGCGCGAAGCAGGTGCATCGCCTCAGTGCCGTATGGCGTGATCTTGTATTTTTCCCCCGCTTCCATCAATTTGCCCCAAAGCCAGTAACCGTAGTTGGCAGGCACATTGATCTCGTACGAGAGTGCACCGGTGAACGAAATCCGGAAGATCCGTACCGGGACGCCTTCGATGGTGGCGTCCTTCCATGCCATGAACGGGAACGTTTCCGGATCAAGATCGGCATTGTCCACGAGATCATTCATCATCTTGTGGCAGTCTGGTCCGCAAACACTTGCTACAGCCCACTGTTCGGTAACCGATGTCATGTAGACTTCAAGATCGTCCCATTCCGTCTGGTGATATTCCTCCAGCCAGTTGAGAACGCGTGCCGCACCACCTGTCGTGGTTGTCATGTGGAAATGGTTATCGTCAAGGCGTGCCGTCACGCCATCGTCGAACACCATGCCGTCTTCGTTCAGCATCAGGCCGTAACGGCACATGCCGGGCTTCAGCTTCAGCCATGCGTTGGTGTAGATCCGGTTGAGGAACTCCGCGGCGTCCGCACCCTGGATGTCGATCTTGCCGAGTGTCGACGCGTCGAGAATGCCAACGTGCTCGCGTGCTGCGAGGCTTTCGCGTTGCACGGATTGCCCGAAGGTTTCGCTTCCTTGCGGATAGTTCCGCGCGCGCAACCAGTCGCCGACAAGTTCGAACGTTGCCCCGGCAGCCACGTGATGCTCGTGCATTGCCGTCGTCCGGCGCGGCATGAACAGCTCGCCCGTATGTTGCCCGGCGATCGCGCCAAACGTGACCGGTTTGAATGGCTGACGATAGGTCGTCACGCCCACCTCCGGGATTGACTTGCCAAGCTGTTGCGACAGAATGCCAAAAGCATTCACGCTCACCGTCTTGCCCTGGTCCGTAGCCATGCCTGTCGTGGTGTAGCGCTTGGCGTGTTCGACGGAGCGAAACCCTTCGCGCACGGCAAGATGCAGGTCTTTCGCCGTCACATCATTCTGCAGATCGACGAAGGCGCGGGTAGCACCTTCGGATCGCCCGGAGGGTAATTCCCAACGCGCTTCCGTCGTGTAGGAGAGGTAACCCGGTTGTGTCAGGCTTGGTTGCTCTGGTGCGTTTGTATCGAAACCTGTTGCCCTGGCAGCTGCAAGCCCCGCATCAGTGCCTTCCCGCAGACACGCCTCAAGCGCAAACGCGCCGTTTGATGCGCCGGCGGATTGCTCATTTTGCCATGACACGGCCGGGCGGAAGCCGACCAGATCTTCGTCATATTTCAGTTTGCCGCGCGACTGCGAGAACAGCGCGACATTCGGCGACCATCCACCAGACGTCGCGATGAGATCGCACTCGATCTTGTCGATTGGCCCGCTCGCACCACCAGCCGTATCGAGCGCCTGGACACAGATCTTGTTGACGCGCCTGCTACCCGTCGTACCGACAATGGTAGCGCCTGTACGTACGGTCAGGCCGTGCGCTTCAGCCTCGTTCAACAGGGCAGAGGGGGGAGCCGTGCGTGTGTCGATGATCGTGACTGTGACGCCGTGTTTTTCAAGATCAAACGCTGTTTGCCACGCACTGTCGCAGGATGTGAAAACAACGGCACGCTTACCGGCCTCGACCCCAAATCGATTGAGGTAGGTTCCAACAGCACTCGCTAGCATGATGCCGGGACGATCATTCTGGTGAAACACCAGTGGTCGCTCGATGGCGCCTGTTGCCAGGATGACCTGCCCGGCACGTACCCGCCATGTCCGCTCCCGCGGGCATTTCGCATCCCGTTCGGATGGGGGGAGATGATCCTGCAAGTTTTCGTGCAACATCACGAAGTTGTCGCTGTAGTAGCCGAAGGCACACGTCCGCTTCAGGATCATGACCTCCGGCATCGCCGCCAGTTCGGCTTCAAGCTGCGCGGCCCATGCAACAGGTGTCGCGTCGTCAATTTTCGTGTCGTCCGCATCTAGCGACAACAACTGCCCACCAAGTTCAGCAGTTTCCTCCACCAGGATCACACGGGCACCAGACGCACCAGCCGTCTTGGCTGCCATCAAACCGGCTGGTCCGGCTCCAACGACAAGCACATCACAATGCCGGTTGGTCTGCTCATAGCGGTCCGGGTCGTTCTTCGATGGCGCAACGCCAAGGCCGGCAGCACGACGGATCGTCGGCTCGAACATCATCCAGTTGCCGAGTGGACCCATGAACGTCTTGTAGTAGAACCCGGCAGGCAGAAAGCGCGCAGCGGCGTCGTTGATCGCCCCAACGTCGAACTTCAGCGACGGCCAGCAGTTCTGCGAGAAGACTTCAAGGCCTTCGAAAATTTCAAGCTCGGTGGCGCGCGTGTTTGGGAGCGTGTTGGCGGAATCCTTGCCGACTTGCACAAGCGCAGCCGGGTCTTCCGAACCAGCACCTACGATGCCGCGCGGACGATGATACTTGAAGCTGCGTGCCACCATGTGCACGCCATTCGCAAGCAGGGCGGAGGCAAGAGTATCACCGGCAAAACCCTGATACGTCGTGCCATCAAAAGAGAAGGAAATCGGGCGGGCGCGGTCAACTGTGCCGCCGCGCGGGAGCCGATGCAACTGGTCGGTCATTTCACTACTCCAGCGGTACCGGGCTGAAGCA
>CALHAX010000087.1 GCA_937931785.1 uncultured Hyphomicrobiaceae bacterium
TTCGACATCGTATTGGTGACCGCCGTGGTCAGCGCCGAAACCGCAAGATACAGCGCCGGTCCGCTTTCAATTGCAAGGGGTTTCAACATCGACAGGAAACTGTTCGCCACCCAGAGCGCAGCCCCTGTATCCTTCATCTGCACGCCAAGCGAGATGGCTGCACCGTACAGCAACACCACGCCCCAGTTCACCCCCGTGTTGATCTCTTCCCAGCGCACAAGACCGATCACCAGAAAGGCGATAGCGCCAAGGATTGCAACAATCCCAAGTCCGAGAACGTCGGAATATCCGACCCACCCAACCAGCACGACGGCAAAAACGGCAACCGTAATCCAGTCGCGTGGCTTCATCGGTCCCTCATTGTCAATCTGCTGGCGCAGCTTCACAACCGCACGTGACATCTTCTTGTATTCCGGACGGAACGTCCAAAACAAAATCGCGGTGACAAAAGGCAGTTGCGCCAGAAAAACCGGATAGCAGTACATCACCCAGCTCACGTAATCGATGATGTATTTCTGCGTGTCAGGGTTGGTCGGATCGAAAAAGAACTCCTTCCAGTATCCGATCATGATGGCGTTCCGTGCACCACCGGACGGCGTACCAATCCCGGCAATCGAACAGCCATAGGAAATCGAGAACAACAGAACCGCAGCCAGACGGCGTACTTCTCGTGGGTCATCCGACGTCAACGTGATCAGCGTGATCGCCACAGGCAGCATCATGGCAGCGACCGTATGCTCACCAATGATCGAGGCCAGCACACCGCAGACCAGCGAGATGCCAACGCAGATGTTCACCGTCTTCGTGCCGGTGACCTTGACGATCAGATAGGCAATACGCTTGTCGAGCTTCTGCTTCACAACAGCCACGGCAAGCATCAGCGAGCCCATGATGAACAAAACACTGTCGCTCATCAGGCTGCGGGCCACGACGGTGGACTCAAGACCAAGCAACAGCACTTGCCCAACGACAATCAACAGCGCAACGGTCGGCAGGGGCACAGGCTCTGTCACGAACAGGATGACAGAAATCAACGACATCGCGAGCACGATCTGTCCGGCGCGCGTCAAACCCTCCGGTGTGTCGAGAGCCATAACGATCGCACCGGCGGCGAGCGCGATGAAGAACCAGCGCTTTTCCCAGAAGAAGAATGCAAGTCCCCGCAGTGACTCAAGTTGGCGGGCATGCCCGAACGCTGCTTGCGGGACGCGGGCGATCGTAGAAAGCCCCGGAATGCGGCGCTGGCCCATGCGTGGTACACCCCCAAAATTGCGGATATGCGTCGCGGCCGCGAGCAGCAGCAAGCACAGTCTCTGCGTGTTTTGATGCAGGATGGCGTCAGCCGGGTGGACCGGTCAAATTCGCAAAAGACTCATGCGAGTCAGAAAGCAACCAGTCCAAGCGGCGGCGTCACCGCCTTGAAACGTCGGCGAGTTCTGAGCCTATTCCGCGCGAAACTCAAGAGGTCAGCAGATCAAATATAACAATACGAATAATGGTGAGGTGCATTGATCACGTCTGAATGAGAAATCGCAACACACCGTCTTCCTCGGTTTGCTCCGCAAGCGTGTGCCCGGTCAGCTCGCAAAACGTCTCGAAATCTGCGCGTGCTCCCGGGTCAGTCGCAAGCACTTCCAGACGCCCCCCCGCCGGCACACTCTTTATGGCTTTCTTCGCTTTCAGGATCGGAAGCGGGCAAATCAACCCGGTCGTATCGAGAGTTATCGTATCCACAATGTCAGGCCATCCGGAGTTAAAGACCGAAGTTACGGGTCAGCTTGGACGCGTTTAGACGCATCAGGAACATCATGATTGCACCCGACCGCGGAACAATCGACCGTCAACGACCAGAAGTGCCAGACCAATCACAACCGCACCAGCAATCTGTCGCAATACAACGGGCTCTCCCAGCCAGAATATGCCCATTGCGATAGCGGAAACGGGAATGAGCAACGTCACCAACGACACATTGATTGCACCCGCACCCTTTAGAATCCGAAAGAACATAATGTAGGCCAGTGCCGTAGAAAAAACGGCGAGTCCGATCAGGCTGGCAATCACTTCGCCTCCGGGCATGTTCAGCATCCAGGGGCGCTCGAGCAGTCCCGCAACCGGAATCATTATGACTGTCGAACAAATAAGTTGCCCAGTGGCAACCACCATCGGATCCATTCCGGAAAGGCGCTTCCCCCACGTTGCTGCAAATCCGTAGGAACAGGCCGCCCCCAGGATCGCAAACTGACCGATAATGCTTGTCTCGCCTGCAACAGCCGCTGGTCCGACAAGAACGGCAACACCGAGAAACCCCAGCACCACACCCACAGTCTTGTTCACCGAGAGGCGTTCGTCCGCTGTCAGAACATGTGCAACAAGCAGTGCAAAAATCGGTGTCGTGCCGTTGAGAATGGATGCCAGACCAGCCGTTATGTGCGTTTGCCCCCACACAATCAGCGAGAACGGAATGACGTTGTTCAGAATGGACATCACGAATAACTGAAACCAACGCCCTGGATCGCGCGGCAGGCGTTTGCCAAGCATCCAGCTGATCACCATGATCGTGATGGCACCGAGCCCCACACGTACCAGTACGACTGTGAGTGGCGGGAGCGCTTCAAGTGCGACTGCGGCAAAAACAAACGAGCCACCCCACACAATCGACAGAAGCACAAGCAATCCGACCTCGAACGGACTCATCGAGAGCGAAGTCGGAACAGTCGAAGAAGATGACATGAAGTGGCCTGCCCGGGTTGGTTCGCGTCCGCGCATCTAACGCATGGGATTACCCGGCGCCACCCGCTTCTGGTTCATGTCGTTGGGAAAGAAATCTGCGGACCTTGATATCGCACTCACGCCACCGCTTGCACCGCATTGGAAATCGCGTTTTGCAATTCGCCATAATTCGAGATGACAGCATCCGGTCGGATATCTTCCATCGGAACAGGCGAATAGCCAAAATTGCATCCAACAACAGGAATACCGGCCTGGCGCGCTGTGTTCACATCGGTATCACTGTCACCAACCATGACTGCGCGTCCCGGGTTTCCGTCCGCAAGTATGATCGCACCGATCAGATGACCAGGATCCGGTTTGTGAACCGGCAACGTGTCGCGCCCGACAACAGCGTGAAAATAGGGATGCAACCCCAATTCCTTCAACAACTTGCGCGACAGATCTTCCCGCTTGTTCGTACAGACGGCAAGACGGGCTCCCGCCTCGTTCAGGGCACGAAGCACAAGCTCAACGCCCCTGTAAGCCGCACTCTCAACGGCGATGTTCGCAGCGTAATGATCGACGAACTCATCGAACATGCGATCCAGATCAGAGTCCGGCACGTCTTCCCGACCAGCCAGTCGCAAGGCCTCAACGATCATGGCTCGCCCACCATAACTGATATGATTGCGGACAGGTTCGATATCGAATCCCGTGACATCCATCAGTCCGAGCACATGGCGCACGGCATTCAGCAGATCGGGCGCGGTATCAACCAGCGTTCCGTCCAGATCGAAGACCACAGTAAAATTCTTCATTCAGCCCACCCGGCACCAGGCCATGAACCGCTGCAAATGACCAGCTCGCGCACATTATGCAGTTCGCCTGTCGGTGTCATCTGCTGATTTCCACATCAATACTGCACTTTGATACGCAAACAGATTACCTGATTGCACGCACTATCAGCCAAGATGTGTACGCCTGCAAACTTGCGCTTCAACGATCTGCAGCCTATCCAAACGGACAAAAGTCGGGCGTGACTACCGCGCTTGCCGTTCGCAACTCACGATGACAGCCTCACGACAAGGACGCCCAATCATGGACCAGCGTGTCAAAAGCCTCATGCACGAAGCCTGTTACATCGACGGTAGCTGGGTTGGCAAACCGACGATGGTTGTAACAAATCCGGCAACTGGCGACGAAATCGGCAAGGTTCCGGAGCTTGGCGCCAAGGAAACGCGGGATGCTATTGAAGCCGCTCACGCTGCATTCAAGATCTGGAGCAAAACACTTGCCAAGGAACGAGCCGCAATCCTCCGCCGCTGGTATGAACTTCAGATGGAGCATATCGACGAACTCGCCCACCTCATGACGCTGGAACAGGGCAAGCCGCTGGCCGAAGCGCGCGGCGAAGTCGCCTACGGTGCCTCATTCGTCGAGTTCTACGCGGAGGAAGCAAAGCGCATCCACGGCGAAACGATACCAACGCACAAAGCGGATGCACGGATTGTTGTGGGTCGCCAGCCTATCGGCGTGATCGGTGCAATCACCCCCTGGAATTTTCCGCACGCCATGATTACGCGCAAAGTCGCCCCCGCACTGGCCGTGGGTTGCACTGCGGTGTGCAAACCTGCGGAAGACACGCCATTCACCGCCCTGGCACTCGCCGATCTCGCGCATCAGGCGGGTCTACCAAAAGGTGTCCTCAACATCATCACCGGCAACCCCGTCGAGATCGGAAAGGAACTGACGTCGAACAAGACCGTCCGCCTGATCACGTTCACGGGCTCCACAGAAGTCGGCAAATTGCTGATGCGCCAGTCGGCCGACACAGTGAAAAAAGTATCGCTCGAACTCGGTGGCAATGCCCCTTTCATCGTTTTCGACGATGCGGATCTGGACAAGGCCGTTGTCGGCGCAATGGGATCGAAATTTCGCAACGCTGGACAAACGTGCGTGTGCGCCAACCGTATCTACGTGCAGGATGGCGTTTACGACGCGTTCGCCGAGAAGTTCACCGCCGAAGTCCGGAAGCTGAAAGTCGGACATGGCGATCAGGACGGCGTTACGATCGGCCCATTGATCAACGAGCAGGGTATCACCAAGGTTGATGAGCACGTAACGGACGCGATCGCAAAAGGCGCACAGGTCAAAACAGGGGGCAAACGTCACAGCCTCGGTGGCGGATTTTTCGAACCCACGGTGTTAACCGGTGTTACCGCCGAGATGCGTGTCGGACGTGAGGAAACCTTTGGCCCGGTAGCCCCGTTATTCCGCTTCACCGACGAAGCCGATGTGATCGAAAAGGCCAATAGCACCGACAGCGGATTGGCAGCCTATTTTTACACCCGTGATATTGGCCGAGTATGGCGCGTCGCCGAAGCGCTTGAATTCGGCATTGTCAGTATCAACGAAGGCGTGTTCTCGAACGAGGTCGCGCCATTCGGCGGCGTAAAGGAATCCGGCATCGGACGTGAGGGCTCGCACCACGGCACGGAAGAATTCCTCGAAATGAAGTACATGCTTATGGGCGGCCTCGACGACTGAGCGAGATTTTAATTCGGAAAGACCTGCAACATGGCATCACAAGACGAGTTGAAACGCCGCGCTGCGGAACGAGCCATCGAGTTGATCGAGCCAGGTATGAAACTCGGGCTCGGCACAGGTTCGACGGCCGCCTATTTCGTTGAACTTCTGGGCCTGCGGGCGTCGAAAGGTCTCGATGTGATCGGCGTTCCAACATCAGAGGCAACGCGACTGCAGTGCGAACAGGTCGGCATCCGCCTCACAACACTTGATGACGATCCTTATCTCGACATGACAGTTGATGGTGCCGACGAACTCGACGGCGAACTGCGTCTCATCAAGGGCGGAGGCGGCGCGTTGTTGCGCGAAAAAATCGTAGCATCGGCTTCGGAACGCATGGTCGTGCTCGCTGATGACAGCAAGAAAGTGGAGATGCTGGGCAAGTACCCGCTTCCGGTCGAAGTTGTCGAATTCGGACTTGGAGCCACACGCGCAATCATTGAAGCCCTAGCCAGCGATGCCGGGTGCGAAGGTCCCATCACGGTTCGCAAGATTGCAGACGGCAAACCATTCCGTAGCGACAGTGGACACCTCATCCTGGATTGCGCATTCGGCAAGATCCCGGAACCGGAACTGTTGGCGGAAGCCTTGCAGATGATTCCCGGCGTCGTCGAACATGGGCTTTTCCTGCAACTCGCTGACGTTGCCGTGATCGCAGGTCTGAACGGGGTTGAACTTCTTGAGTCTCCCGACCTTGAATAGCAAACGGTTCCTCTCGCACAACGAGATCTCACGCATGTCATTAAGCACTTCCGCCAAACGCGTCGTACTTTCGCTTGCGTTGATCCCGATCCTGTTCGCAACCGCGCCATCGTCCGCGGGAGACAAGATTTCCGCGGATCACCTTGCCGCCGCACGCAACGCGGCCGTAGCTGTGGGGGCTACACGGCAGATGGAGCTTGTGTTGCCTATCATGCTCAGCCAGATGGAACGGACGTTCTCCCAGTTCAATCCGGAATTGACGGCGGATTTCGCCGCCGTTTTCGAAACCTTGCAGGATACGTTCTCGAACCGTATGGACTCTTTCACAGACCAGATCGCCACAGACTATGCGAAAAAATTCACAGTAACCGAACTCGAAACCATTGCCGCGTTTCACAGCAGCGCCGCCGGGAAAAAATTCTTCAAGACGGAACGCGAACTGCAAAAGTCCAGCGCACGGGTCGGTCGCGCGTTCAGTGAACAACTTGGCCGCGAGATTGACACGGCCGTGCGCGCCGAAATGAAAAAACGCGGCCACCCCCTCTAAAACGGCAATCGATCAGGAAGGCACATCCCCATGTCCGAATACGACTACGACCTTTTTGTCATTGGTGCCGGATCAGGCGGTGTGCGCGCAGCGCGCATGGCTGCTGGTCGCGGCGCAAAGGTGGGGTTGGCGGAAGAATACCGTGTCGGCGGCACATGCGTCATACGCGGCTGCGTGCCAAAGAAGCTGTTCGCCTACGCCAGCCGCTTCGGCGACGAGTTCGAAGATGCAAAAGGGTTTGGCTGGTCGGCTGACAACGTTCGTTTTGATTGGCAAACACTCCTGAGAAACAAGGACACCGAAATCGACCGACTTGAGGGCATTTACCATCGTAATGTTGAATCCGCAGGCGTCACGCTCTACGAAAGCCGCGCGACCCTCGCCGACGCCCACACGGTTCGGATCGAAAAATCCGGTGAAACGTTCTCGGCAAAACATATCCTGATCGCAACCGGGGGCTGGCCTTTCAAACCGGACATCCCCGGCGCGGATCTTGCCATCACATCGAACGAAGCTTTCCACCTTGATGCTCTGCCCAAACGCGCGATTGTCGTGGGCGGCGGCTACATCGCCGCAGAGTTCGCTGGAATATTCAATGGCCTCGGTGTTGAAACACAACTCCACTATCGCGGACCAAAAATTCTTCGCGGTTTTGACGAAGACCTCCGCGATGGCCTGACCGAAGAGATGTCCGCACGTGGCGTCACAATCGTCACAAACTCCGACCCGCGCGAAATCACGAAGTCGGGCGACACACTCACCATGCAGACCAAAGACGGCCAGAGTCACGAGGCAGATCTTATCATGTTTGCCACGGGTCGTGTTCCAAACACATCGAATCTCGGTCTGGAAGCGGTCGGTGTTACACTCGGCGAGCGCAGCAGGATCGTCGTGGATGCTTATTCCCGCACCTCGGTCGACCACATCTTCGCCATCGGCGACGTCACGGACCGCGTGGCCCTCACGCCAGTTGCCATCCACGAAGCCATGGTTCTTGTTGAAACCCTTTTCAACGACAACCCGACACCTGTTGATCACGACATGATCGCAACCGCTGTGTTTTCCGAACCCGAACTCGGTACCGTCGGCATGCCCGAAGCCGATGCCCGCGCGGCCTACAAGAACATCGATATCTACAAATCCCGCTTCCGCGCGATGAAGCACACGCTATCCGGCCGCAACGAGCGCATGTTGATGAAACTCATCGTGGACGCCGACAGCGACCGCGTTCTCGGGTGCCACGTGATGGGACCGGACGCCGCCGAGATGGTTCAGATGACCGCCATCGCCATGCGCATGGGAGCAACCAAAGCCGACTTCGATGCCACCCGCGCGCTGCATCCCTCGGCCGCGGAAGAATTCGTCACGATGCGGGAAAAATGGACCCCGCCAGCCGAGGCTGCAGAATGACAGCACGTTTTGAAGGACGAAACGTTCTGATCACCGGAGCCGGCAATGGCATCGGTCGCGGTATGGCAACCGCCTTTGCCGCAGAAGGTGCTCACGTCTGGGTTACAGATCTCAAGCGCGAGACGGCAGAAGCCGTCACGCAGGACCTGACTGCAAGTGGCGGCAACTGCACAGCACATACGCTGGACGTCACCAATCCGCAGGACGTTGCCACTTTGCTTGCCGAAATTGAACGGGTCGATGGCCGCATCGACACCTTGATCAACAACGCAGGTTTAAACGTCCGCGCCGACTTCCGTCACCTGAGCGACGATGATTGGCAAACAATCCGTGAAACCAATCTTGACAGTCTCATCCGGATTTCGCGTGACGCTTTTTCTCTCCTCAAGGCATCTGAACACGCCTCGATCATCAACCTCGCATCGATCATGGCCAAACGCGGTCTGCGGCAACTCGTGGCCTACTCCGCCACGAAAGGCGCTGTGGTGTCGCTGACCCGTGGCATGGCCGTGGAATACGCCGCATTCGGCATTCGCGTGAACGCTCTCGCCCCAGGCTTTGTTGAAACAGCACTCACGGATCGCATCCTCCGCAACCCGGCCATGAACAAAGCGCTCGTCGACCAGACGCCGCTGCGCCGTCTCGGCACAACCGAGGACATCGCCAACGCGGCCATGTTCCTTGCATCCGATCACGCAACCTTCATCACCGGCGAAACATTGACGGTCGATGGCGGCATGTCGATCGGACTATAGACGCTAGAAATCTTTCAACCGCACATTTCTCAACTCACGACTGACCAGCCAGTCCAGCAGTATTCCGCGCGTCGCGGCGAACACGACAACAGCCAACAAACAGATGATCCCGGCCAGGGTTCCCCAGTCCCGCGCGCCATTCTGCCAACGCGATGCACAGAATGCGAAAACAAGAACACCAACAGCGCCAAGTACAACGCGCAACCACGTTGGCATCCGGTCCCATCCAAGCGCAAGCCGGAACGGCAGCCCTGAAACGCGTGACTGTGAAAACTTAACGTTCGCCAGCAAGGCAATCGCTTCGGGATCATCCGGATTATTCTCCAGAACCCAGAGCGCGCGGTCATGCGCTTCATCAACCCGACGCACTTTAAGGGCAAGCTCTCCCATCAAAAGCACATAGGACGGATCGCTCTGCCCGATCTCATCCACCTGTGACAGAATTTCATGCGCACCGTTCGCATCACCGCGATCCAGCTTCAACTGCGCAAGAGCAACCGCGATGGACGCATCCGCAGGGGCCAGCTCCTGCGCTTTCATAAATGCCGCTTCTGCCTCGCCGGTTTGATAAAATCCACTCAGGATCAGGCCACGAATGTAGTGCGCATCTGCACGTTCAGGATCTTCGGCAAGCGCACGATCACAGGCCGTCTGCGCATCTCCCAAATGGCCGCGGTTGAGATGCAACAAGGCAGAGACGACAAATCCGTCAGGATCAGTGGGGATGATCGCCCGTGCCGCAGTCAACGCTTGCTCCGCCGCATCAAGTTCATCATTGTCGATCAACGTGCGGGCATAGACAATCAGAAGATCACAATCATCCGGAGCCTGCTGCAGGGCGTCCCGCAGCGTCGACAGGGCCGATCGCACATTTCCTGCCGCGCGATATGTTTCGGCCAGGTGCATCAGTCTGGGAACGTCAGACCATGGGTTATCCATCGCGCACGCCTCTGAATTTTAGACTGAACCCAAACCGTCAGACAGCCATAAGCATCACGGGTGATCTAGCCAAGACCACAATGGCATGCCTATAAGGCTCCAAAGCCAAGTCAGCGCCGCCCGTTGCCGTTATATGCGTGGGCACCGCGTTGAATCTACAAGGAGAATGTTGTCATGGCCGCGTCCTGGTCACCCGATAGCTGGCGCAATAAACCAGTGGTGCAGATCCCGAACTATCCGGATGCTGCGATGCTTACCGATGTTGAGGCACGCCTTTCCAAAGTCCCACCTCTGGTTTTTGCTGGTGAGTCCCGCGACCTGAAGGCCAAGCTGGCCGATGTCGCTGCCGGGAAGGCATTTCTGCTCCAGGGCGGTGACTGCGCAGAAAGCTTCAAGGAACACGCAGCCGACAACATTCGCGACTATTTCCGTGTCTTTCTGCAAATGTCCGTCGCACTGACATTCGCCGGTGGCTCGCCTGTTGTGAAAGTTGGTCGCATCGCCGGACAGTTCGCCAAACCTCGTTCGGCGGATATGGAAAAGGTCGGCGATGTCGAGTTACCGAGCTACCGTGGCGACATCATCAATGGTTCGGAATTCACGGCTGAAGAGCGCATTCCAGATCCTGAACGCCAGATCATGGCCTACAATCAGGCCGCGGCGACACTAAACCTGATCCGCGCGTTTGCTCAGGGCGGCTATTCGAATCTGGAACACGTTCACAACTGGACCCTTGGCACGTTCCAGAAAAGCACGGCTGGTGAAAAGTATCGCGAGATGACCGACCGTATCGGCGAGGCCATCAGCTTCATGCGCGCATGCGGCGTGACGCCTGAGAATACGGCGTCATTACGGTCCACGAGTTTCTACACCAGTCACGAAGCACTTCTTCTCGGCTACGAGCAAGCGTTGACCCGCAAGGACACAACCTCGGGGGACTGGTACGCCACGTCCGGGCATATGGTCTGGATCGGCGATCGCACACGTCAACTCGATCATGCCCACGTCGAATACTGCCGCGGCATCAAGAACCCGCTCGGCGTCAAATGCGGGCCATCCACGAAGCCGGACGACCTGATAAAACTGATCGACATCCTGAACCCGCAGAATGAGCCCGGTCGACTAACTCTCATTGCACGCTTCGGCTCCGACGAGGTTGAAAAGCATCTCCCGGCTCTCATTCGCGCCGTTGAAAAGGAAGGCAAGTCCGTTGTCTGGTCGTGCGATCCAATGCACGGCAACACAATCAAGGCAGCATCGAACTACAAAACGCGACCATTCGAGCGTATCCTCAAGGAAGTCCATCAGTTCTTCGATATACATCAGGCTGAGGGCACTTACCCCGGTGGCGTGCACATCGAGATGACGGGACAGGACGTGACGGAATGCATCGGCGGCACAGCGGCCATCGGCGAAACAGATTTGTCCGATCGTTATCACACCCATTGCGACCCGCGTCTGAATTGCGATCAGTCTCTGGAACTTGCGTTTCTGATTGCGGAGCATATTCGCGTAGCCCGATCCGAAGAAGCCGCGCCACTATCGGCGACTGGCTGATCGGCAAGCGAGAGCAGTGAACCTGACGCATGGCATCCCCAACACCTGAGCCGCCTCTGGAGCGTCTACGTATCGCGCTCGCCCAACTCAATCCCGTGTTGGGCGACCTCGACGGCAATCTTGAGAAGGCACGCACAGCACGGAAAAAAGCTGCGGCCGACGGCGCGCATCTTATTGTCTTTCCGGAATTGTTCGTCACGGGATATCCGCCGGAGGACCTGGTTCTGAAACCGGCTTTGCAGGATGCCGCACACGCCATCGTCGAGACCTTTGCCAAAGACACAGCCGACAGCGGACCCGGCATTCTGATCGGCACCCCCTGGCGCGAGAATGAAAAACTCCATAACTCTGTTGCGCTGCTTGATGGCGGCAAGGTCGAGGCGATCCGCCACAAAGTCGATCTTCCAAACTATGGCGTGTTCGACGAAAAACGGATATTTGCCCCCGGCCCGATGCCAGGCCCTATCAACTTCCGGGGCGTCCGGATCGGTGTCCCCATCTGCGAGGACATCTGGCAGGAAGATGTTTGCGAATGTCTGGAAGAGACCGGTGCGGAATTCCTCATCGTGCCGAACGGGTCCCCCTGGTGCATCGACAAGCATGACGTTCGCATGAACGTCGCGGTGTCACGCGTTGCCGAAACCAGCATGCCGCTCATCTACGTGAACCAGGTTGGCGGCCAGGACGAACTTGTGTTCGATGGCGCGTCATTCGCACTGAACGCAGGAGGAAAACTCGCTGCGCAACTCCCGGCCTGGCGTGAAGAGATCGTCACCATAGAACTCACGCGAAACAACGATGCGTTTGAGATCGAGGATACGAACAAAGCCGTGCTCGACGAAGGCGATGTTGCAACCTATCAGGCCTGTGTGCTGGGTCTGCGTGACTATGTTGAAAAGAACGGCTTCCCCGGCGTTGTGCTGGGGCTTTCGGGTGGTATCGACTCCGCAATCTGCGCCGCCATGAGCGTCGATGCCCTTGGCGCGGATCGCGTCCACTGCATTATGATGCCCTATCGTTACACATCGGACGAAAGTCTCGGCGATGCCGCACAGTGCGCGGAAGCCCTTGGCGTGCGTTACGACAGCATCCCGATTGAGCCGCCTGTCGCCGGTTTCCTCGAAACGCTCGCCCCTGCCCTGGCCGGAACGAAAGAGGATACAACGGAAGAAAACCTCCAGTCCCGCACACGCGGCACAATCCTCATGGCCATCTCCAACAAGTTTGGAGCCATGGTTGTCACGACAGGCAACAAGTCGGAAGTGTCGGTCGGATACGCGACGCTCTATGGCGACATGAACGGTGGGTTCAATCCGATCAAGGATCTCTACAAGACCGAAGTTTATGCGCTGTCCCGCCTCCGCAACATAGTGCGCCCTGAAGGGTGCCATGGCCCGGAAGGTGTTGTGATCCCGGCAAACATTATCGACAAGCCACCAACCGCAGAGTTACGCGAAGGTCAGACCGATCAGGATTCGCTTCCGCCCTACGATGCGTTGGATGATATATTGCGCGGCTTCGTGGAGCAGGAATTGTCCCTGCCCGACATCGTTGCAAAAGGACACACCGCGGAGACGGTCGCAAAGATTCAACGGCTCCTCTACCTTGCGGAATATAAAAGACGGCAAGCTGCCCCTGGCGTGAAAGTTTCGGAGCGGAATTTTGGCCGTGATCGCCGTTACCCGATCACCAACCGTTTCAGGGAACCGATGTCCTGAGACTTCAGGCCCCGCGCGGATCCAGAGAACCAGATTGAGCATCCACAGCGACTTTGCGCATGAATGCCACAGGCAACGGCACGTCATCGGCAAGGTTGTAAACACCTTGAGATGTCATCCTGTACCCAAGGTCTTCAAACAAGCTGATGGCATGAAAACCAACACGTAGCGTGAACGATTTAAATCCGGC
Source organism: uncultured Hyphomicrobiaceae bacterium (assembly GCA_937931785.1). Classification (GTDB taxonomy): domain Bacteria; phylum Pseudomonadota; class Alphaproteobacteria; order Rhizobiales; family CALHAX01; genus CALHAX01. Next base: position 13,114 of record CALHAX010000087.1, read on the forward strand.
TTCCTGTGCGCGCTGCTCTGCATGACCAACGAGCATCCGGCCCAACCCCACCCGCGCAAACAACGGGCTGACAAAGACATCAGAGATGCGGGCTGCAATCTGGTCATCTCCGGCCGGGCACCAGCCACATGTCCCGGTCAAATGGCCTTCAATCCATGCCCCGTAACACTTCGATCGAAAAATACGATCAGCATAGTCGTTGCTGTAAACCTGCCGCGTGAAAGCATCCACTTCCTGGTCGCTGTAAAGCCCGCCACCTTGAATTCGAAACGCCGACGCGTGTAGATGACGAATATCAGACAGGTCATCCAGACCGATCGGACGAATCTCGGCGAGTTTAACGAGAGAAGCACGCCAACTCTCAAGCCATACTGCTCTTTCCGTCATGACCGCCGCCCAAATATCCACTACTTGGCAGGCCGCATTACGCATCATCAGACAGGTCAGCAGCAAACCACATTACACGTACGAATAGTCCCGTCTTGTCAAAAATGGAAGCACGAGAAGCAGGTGGGAGAAATTTCACTCCGGCACTGCAGTACCACTGCAAAACAATGCACTGATCCGCGTCACTTCGTGCGCAGTTATGGCACAATCTCTATTGCACGGTTGGAGAAGCTGCAGCCGCACCAGCCGCCACGTCAGACGGTTTCGGCGGTACCGGCAGTGCCGCAGCAGGTTTCTCTGGAACCGGTTTTGCACCCTCTTGCAAGATCACCGGTGGAGCAGGTTTTTCATTGCCACCTGTCGTGCCAGGAGGCGTTGAACCATCTCCCAGAATGGTGGCAGGTGATGAACTCGATTGTTGCGTGGCTGCCTGTTCCGTTCCGGCAAGCGGGTTGTAATCCGCCGTGCGGCACGAGCACCCCTGAATGTATTCCTTGCGATAGCGAAATGCATTTTCAAGCTTCTTGTAGGGCCGCCCGTCAAGCGACACCATCTGTTCAACCTCGGCCCCGGGATTGCGGTACACGAACAATTCTGACGGTGCCGCACAGCTTGACGCGCACTGCGCTGCATCCCGCTGGAACCGACGTGGCAATGTCGAAAAGCTGACCGGGAAATAGTACCCGTCACATTGCCGCACGCACATCGTGCGATACGTTGACCCAACGCGAATGCCGTCTTCAGGCGGCAACTCTCTCGGCGCATTGTCAAAGAAATCGCGTGTTCCGAACCCCTCACCAAACACCGAGGCAAAAGGGTTCCATCCTTGCTTGCGTTTGATACGACGCGCTTCACGTTGATAAATGCCACCACAGTTGTTGCGCGCGAGTGCACGAATGATTTGAGCACGTTTCGCTTGCGTGTTGGATGGGCGCGACGACCCATTGAGTTGCGCGCGCAACCGTTGTCGCTGGCCATCAAGCCGTCGTGAGGACCGATCAAGTCGTCTGCAGCGCGCCGAGTTTTTCAGCGTTGTCGTAAAAAAGAAGGTCGAATAACAACTGGCGCGTTCAAGTCGTGCACGCGCCTGCCGATATTGCCGATTGACCCGACTGAGTTGGGCGCGAATGCGAGAGGACGACTGCTGTCTGCGTGAGCTGCCAAGCCGCTGCAACTGCTGCTCAAGCGCAAAACACCGTTGCTGGCTCTGGGCATTGGCATGTCTGAAATCCGCAAGCTGCATCACAACGCTGACAAGGAGCGCGCAAAGAACCGAACACACGACTGGCATGTGCGAAACCTTGGAATTGGGCTTCAGTCTGGCGGTCATTTGGTGAAACCAGTCCCATAGCAGTTCGAGTTGAATACACACACTATCAGAAGTGGCATCTACAGACGCAATACGGCAGCAATCGGCATTAAACACATAAAAACATGTGAGAATACATCAGGTTACGCCCCGGTTCTGCTCTCGCAAGTCACGCCGTCAGAACCAGCAGCATGACACCGTGCTGCAACATCGACTCGCCCGCACACAGACTAGCTGAAACCATCCCCCTTTGACCATGCCCCCGCCTCGACGGGTGCGCACGCTATTGCGACCAAACACCGATCGGGTTAGCCATGCCCGCACGACGTGCCAACGGGGCCATTCCTTTCATCAGCAGGACAAACACAATGGATCAGGCATCCATCCAGACAGCAGTGACGGCCTTTCAAGCGGCACGCACAAGCACATCCACGATTGAGGCTTTACCGGACAGTGCCGCACCGCAAACGATGGCGGACGGATACGCGATTCAGGAGGCCTGCATTCAGGCCTGGGGCAAGAACGTCGTTGGCTGGAAGGTGGGAGCCACCAATCAGGCCGCCCTCGACTTGTTTGGTATCGATGAACCGTTCCTGGGTCCAATTTTCGATGGCACAGTTCATGAGTCTCCGTCCCAACTCGCATCCGCAAACTTTCAACACTACTGCGTAGAATCAGAGTTCGCCTTTCGCCTCGGCACAGACCTGCCCGCCAGAGACAGCGACTACAGCCATGACGAATTGCGCGCGGCAGTCGCCGAAGTCATCCCCGCATTCGAACTTATTTCACCGCGATTCAGTGGCATTCCGAAAGGCAACGGTCCGGCAGCAACAGCGGATTGTGGCATCGGAGCCGGCATAATCCTCGGCAAGCCGCACAAGGGACTCGACAACCTCGATCTGATATCACATCCCGTAACACTGACCGTCGGCGGCAAAATGATCGCAGAAGGGACCGGTGGCCTCGTGATGGGCGATCCAATCAACGCGTTGCAATGGACAGCCCGCAAACTCGCCAGCCTCGGAAAATCACTCCACGCTGGAGATCTTGTCACAACGGGCACCTGCACCGGCGTGCAATTTGTCGAAGCTGGCAAAACTTGTGTCGCCGACTTCGGCACGCTTGGAACGGTCGAAACCATTTTCAACTAGTCTAAGGAAGCGGGCGACCCCATGTCCGACACCGAACTCACATTCTACAACACGTTGTCCCGTGAAAAGGCACCGTTCGAACCAATCGATCCTTCGAACGTGCGGATGTATGCGTGCGGACCGACGGTCTACGACTTTGCTCATATCGGCAATGCCCGGCCTATCATCGTGTTCGATGTACTTTTCCGCCTGCTCCGAAGCATCTACGGCGAAAAACACGTCACCTATGCACGCAACATCACCGACGTGGATGACAAGATCAACGCGCGCGCCGCAGAGGAATACCCGAACCTGCCGCTCAATGAAGCAATTGCGCAGGTCACCAGTCATACAATAAAGCAGTTCCACGCAGACATCGCCGAACTTGGCGTCCTGCCACCCACGGTCGAACCAACCTGCACCAGTCATATCCCGCAGATGATCGCCATGATCGAGGTTCTGATCGAAAAAGGCTTCGCGTACGAAGCCGAAGGCCATGCCCTGCTGGATACATCGTCCGTCGAAGGATACGGTCGTTTATCCGGTCGTTCGCTTGACGAAATGATTGCGGGTGCACGTGTTGAAGTGGCACCGTACAAGAAGAACCCGTCCGACTCTGTGCTCTGGAAGCCATCAACGGATGAACAGCCGGGATGGGACAGCCCCTGGGGTCGAGGGCGCCCAGGCTGGCACATCGAGTGCTCAGCCATGGCAAAAGAACATCTTGGCGAGGTGTTCGACATTCACGGCGGGGGAATAGATCTCACATTCCCACATCATGAAAACGAACTTGCACAATCATGCTGCGCTCACGGCACGGATACAATGGCGAAGGTGTGGATGCACAATGGATTTCTTCAGGTTGAAGGAGAAAAAATGTCCAAGAGTGATGGCAACTTCATCACCATCAATGATCTGTTGAAAACCACACCCGGAGAAGCCATACGCCTTGCCATGCTCAACACACATTATCGCCAGCCAATTGACTGGACGGCGAAGGCCGCCTCGCAAGCCCGCCGCACGCTCGACAACTGGTTTACACTCACAGACGGAGTGAAATCTGGCACCCCTGACCCGGATTTCATTGCTGCGCTTCGTGACGACATGAATACCCCGAAAGCAATCAGCATTCTGCACGAGCTGCGCCGCGAGGCCAGCAGTGGCAACGGCGAAGCCGCCCGCACGCTCAAAGGGTCTGCACAGTTCATTGGCCTCCTCCAGCTTTCGACCAAGGCATGGACTGCATGGCGGCCAGAGGGCACCCAGATCGATGAAAAGGCGATCCGGAAACAGATTGAAGATCGCGCTGCAGCAAAGGCCGCAAAGGATTTCGTCGCTGCCGACACGATCCGCGACAACCTCGCAGAGCAGGGTATCATCCTGAAGGACAGCCCGGATGGCACAACGTGGGAGATCGCACGATGACTCGTGAACGCCTCTACCTCTTCGATACGACACTCCGTGACGGGGCCCAGACCAATGGCGTCGATTTCTCGGTTGAAGACAAAATTCTCATTGCCCGTACGCTGGATGAACTCGGCCTTGATTATATCGAAGGTGGTTTCCCCGGCGCTAACGCGACCGACACAAAGTTTTTCTCCAAAGAACGGACATACCAGAACGCAAGGTTCACAGCGTTTGGCATGACCAAGCGCGCAGGCAGATCCGCATCGAACGATCCGGGCCTTCAAGGCGTCCTTCAAGCACATTGCGATGCGGTTTGCCTCGTCGCAAAATCCTGGGATTTTCACGTCCGTGTGGCACTCGGAATCGAAAATGAGGAAAACATCGAATCGATCCGTGATTCCGTAAAAGCTGTCGTTGCAAGCGAACGCGAAGCAATGATTGATTGCGAGCATTTCTTCGACGGTTACAAGGCCAATCCGGAGTATGCCGTGCGGTGCGTCAAGACAGCACTCGAAGCCGGCGCACGCTGGGCCGTGCTCTGCGACACCAACGGTGGAACGCTGCCAGACGAGATTACTGATATCGTCACGGCACTGACGCGCGACGTACCTGGCGCAAACCTCGGCATCCACACACATAACGACACTGAAAATGCGGTCGCCAACACGTTTGCCGCAGTCCGCGCTGGCGTGCGGCAGATTCAAGGAACGATCAATGGCATTGGCGAACGCTGCGGGAACGCAAACCTGATCTCGATCATCCCGACCCTGATGCTCAAGTCAGAATATGCAGACCGGTTTTCAATTGGCGTCACACCAGAGCGATTGACAAAAATATCGCACGCGTCGCGCGTGCTGGACGAAATCTTGAACCGTGCGCCCCTGCGCCAGGCGCCCTATGTCGGTGAATCCGCGTTCGCGACAAAAGCGGGCATTCATGCTTCAGCCATCATCAAGAACCCGGAAACTTACGAGCATGTCGATCCGGCGGCCGTTGGCAACAAACGGCGTCTGCTTGTTGGCGATCAGGCTGGTAAATCAAACATCCTGTCTGCATTGACCGATATCGGCATCACGATCGAAAAGGGAGATCCTCGCCTCGACAGGATCCTTGAGGAGGTCAAGGCACGCGAAGCAGCGGGTTATGCCTACGAAGCAGCCGAAGCCTCCTTTGAACTATTGGCGCGTCGCCTGATGGGAGACGTACCACAATATTTCTCCGTCGATTCTTATCGCGTCCTCGTTGAGCGGCGCTACGATGCCAATGGCGATTTGAAGACAATCTCGGAAGCCACTGTAAAGGTCTCTCTCGACGGTGCAGACGAGCAATTCTGGTCCGTCGCGGAAGGTAATGGCCCGGTCAACGCTCTTGATGGCGCGTTGCGAAAGGACCTCGGACGTTATCAAGACCACATCCGTGACATTGAGTTGGTCGACTACAAAGTGCGTATCCTTACCGGTGGCACCGAAGCTGTCACACGTGTGCTGGTCGAAACGCGCGACACGGCCACTCGCGAACGCTGGTTTACGGTTGGTGTATCGCCGAACATCGTGGACGCAAGCTTCGAAGCGCTGATTGATTCAATCAACTACAAGCTGATGAAGGATGGCGCGACTGCCGGAACCGTGGCCGCCTGACACAACGGCACCTTATGCAGACGACGTGTCCGATTTGCCACCGCGGCTCGCCTTGTAGGTCACCAGCAAACCAGCAAAGCCAATCAACGCATTGGCCACGTTCAGAACCGTATTGAGATCAAGCCCGCCCAAAACACGGTTGGCCCGTCTTGCACTTCGCGAAGAGCTTGTTCCAAGTTCATTCGCTGGCGGTTCAACGCCAGTGACGCTTTGCACAACACCATCCAGCGCACCAAGAAACCAGCCTGCGCAAACAGCAACCAAAGCAAGACCGAACATCACAAGAAAAAAGCGTTTCATCAGGATAAGGCCTCCAAGCCTGAAACGAAATCCGTTGCTCCAGATGTTACAGGTCTTTGACAGAAACATGAACTGGCAAACGCAATCATTTCGCTCTGTCAGTACCACAACCCAGGTAGCCGATAACGAGGTCGCATTTCGATGGGTCCAAGCCCGATGGATGTCACCATGGGCGTATCGCGCAAAGCAACACGCGGCAACCGGCGCAGTAACGGATAAGCTTCGATGGTCAGAAGATCACGCAGGCGGGCAAGTCGGTCCACCGTCTTCGGATGACTGCGCAGCAGTGACGGATACGGAATGCGACGTCCGGTCGGCAAGAGATCCTCCCACGCACCACCAGTGTAACGCTCCAGTTTGGTCAACGCGGATGCAAGCCCGTCCGGATCACCAGTCAGATATACAGCTTCCAGGTCAGCATCATATTCCCGAACCCGGGAGAGCGCGAGCTGAAGCAGGTTGGCAATCGTTGGTGCCACAAACAGCAGACCAAGCGCGAGCCACGGAATGCGGACATTCCCGGCGATCATCGAGGGGATGAGCATGACAAACAAGATAATCGCCAGCAGCGACATGAACTGCATGAGACGACTCGCAACGTCTGCCATCGCCATAACGCGCAGGTCGTAATTGCGGATGTGGCTCATCTCGTGAGCAATAACTGCCGCGACCTCGCGAACGTCAAGTGCACGTAACAAACCCTCCGTCAGACCGATGGCAGCATCTTCGGGATGCCCCGTGGCAAACGCGTTCAGTGTCTTGCTTGGAATAACAAACAATCGCGGTACTGCAGGCAATTCCGCACGGTTCGCAAGCGCTTCCACGATATGGAACAGTTGGCCCGCATGGCGTTCATCAGGCTCTTGTCCGCGGTAGAGCCGCATAACAGCGCTCCCGGGGATACGAGGTGCCAATGCGAGCATAAGGCCAGCCAGGACCAAAGTCATGCCAGCTCCGCTCCACCCCCACAGCAGTCCTGCCGCAACGCACATCAAGAGCACCATCGCGCCCATCAGCACAACGGATTGCAGAAGATTCTGAGAACTGTGTGCAGCCCGACGTTCTGCGTCGAGCCTTGTAATGTAAGCGTTGGTCATGCAATCGAATTCCCGGGCCGCAGCGATGGCGCGCTCGGCTAGAGTTTGACGCCAACCTCTTCCGGCTCAATGATGCCAGCGTCGTGACGCGCAGGCATGTGTTTGGTTGCATCAAGAAGCGTCGGAACAATGTCTTCGGCGGCTTCAGCGACCAGAAAATCCACCTCCAACCCGTTGCGAATGAATTGTTCGCCACGCATGTGATCCAGCAATCCAAGCAGAGGCTGCCAGAATCCGTCAATGTTGGCGAGGCAGATCGGCTTCACATGTTGGCCGAGTTGCGACCATGTCAGCTGTTCGACCAGTTCTTCCAGTGTTCCAATACCACCAGGCAACGCGACAATCGCGTCGGAGCGCTCGAACATGAGTCGTTTGCGCTCGTGCATGTCCTGCGTGACAATGAGTTCCTGCACATCCTCAAGCATTTTCTCGCGGTCTGAGAGAAAATCAGGAATAATTCCTGTCACGTGACCGCCGTTTTCAAGAACGCTACGCGCCGTCTCGCCCATGAGCCCAAGACTGCCGCCGCCGTACACAAGGCCAAGCCCGGCCTGCGCGATCTGTGCGCCGAGTGTCTTCGCAGCGGTTGCAAATTTCGGATTCTGCCCTGAGCCGGACCCACAATAAACGCAAATTCGTTTGAGCGGAGGATGGTTGGATGTCAAACTGTTCATGGTGTGGCCGTTAACGATCATGGAACTCCTGCAATCCGTTTATGCCCATATTGGGTTAATCTGAAGTGAGCGAATGAACCATGATGGTTAAGGGAATGCGGGGCCAAATTACGGCACGAACCAAACAGGAACATGACAGCGTCATCCGATGCCAAGTCCTGGTGTTGTCGAATTCTCGCTGTTCTTTGCCTCTAACATCATGATTATTAATCGAAATTACCGCACACAGTTGCGGCACGTACAAGCAGCGAGTTTGATATGAGTGGGAAGCGGGTATTTGGGGCGTTAGGGATACTTCTCACAGCGTTCATCGGGGCGGGCACTTTGATGCAATGGTCAAATGACGCCGAACGCCGAACCACAAGCGCAACCAAAGGTGTAATCAAGGTTGCCCAAAACGCGGCAAAGTCGGACGGGGCCCTGCTGCAGCCGGCGAATTACACCGCGACCTCTGCGACCAGCACGACGATCGATACAGCAAAGTCCACCAAATCCATCGTCACGAAGACCGCATCTTCTCTCAAGACAGATACTGCTGTCGCCAAAAAGAAAGACGCGCAAGAAAGCGCCCGTTTTGTCGAATTGAAACTGAATGCGGACGCACCTCAGTTCCTCTCCGGTCGCGCACCAAAAGGAGCAATGGTCGAAGCGTTTAAGAACGGAACCTCTATCGGCAAGACCGTCGCGTCCAAACTCGGCATCTGGAAATTGCCGCTCACAGCATCTATTACGGATAAAAAATACAGTCTCACACTGCAGTCTCAGGCAGCAGATGGCACGAGTACAGCCGCGATATTCGGCCAGAGCGCAGACGTCATCGTCGACGCTGATGGCCGGGCAAAGATCACGATCAAACCCGCCCCGGTTCAGTCCACCTCGATTGCAAAGACGCCTGTAACGGGCGAGCCTGATCTGGCGAAAACCGAACCCGCAACAGACACAAGAATTGCCGAAGTCACTCCAGATGAATCGGAGCAAGATACAGCAGCGAAAACACCTGAGCCGTCGGAAGCATCTGGGAAAGCTATGAATCCAACGCAGTCTGGTACTGCACAGAACGAAAACGACGACGTACCGAAATCTGAAAATTCAAAAGATGACGGGACCGAAGTCGATGTGGCGCAGTCAGAGAAGCTCACCACGACTGAGAGTAGCACAAGCCCATCCCAGCCAAACAAAGACGACGTCACCGCACAGTCGACCGACGCATCTCGGGCAACGCCCAGCGGATCCACTTCGGAACAAGCTGCGGAGATGAAGCGGTCACCGACTGAAAAACAAAAAACGGAAACAGCAAAAACCGAAGCGGCCAGCACAAAGACATCAGAGACCAAGGCGCCTGCGCCCGGCAAAGCCAAGCCGGACCAGACTATCCGGACAGTTAAGAGTACAGCTCAGAACACCACAGCATCCCAGAACACCACAGCATCAGAGTCTGCTACGAAAGCTGAACCCGACACTTCAGAGACAGGCATCCTGGACGGGCTTCTCGATCAGGCCAGCAAGATGGCGGAAGCAGCCACTGAGAAATTTTCAGATGTGCTTGGCACTGGATCCACCACGAAGCCGGATGAAACGAAAATCGATCCTGGAACCTCAGAAGAGAACGTCACGACTGCTGCTACGTCAGATCCAGAAACCAGGAACACCACAGAAATTGCTTCTGCGCCCCCAACGACACAAGAATCATCCGTGGAAGTAGCCAAAGCAGAAGACACGACAGCCGGGGAAGCAAGTCAGAGCGATACAACGCAAAAGGATCACTCCAACAAAAGCAGCCCCACATCGTCCATCGTTTCAGCCGAAACGAGCAATGCCAAAACATCTGAGCAAACGGATGACGCAGCTCAAAGTGCGGCAAGCACCAAAACCCGTCATCAGGCAGCGCAACGCGCCCGCGCACTCAAGCGCAAAAAAGCGAAACAGCGCAGACGTAGCAGACTCGCAAGAGCTCAACGGCGCAAAAAGCGCAAGAAAGCGCTCGCGTCACTCCACCAGCAAACGTCTCCTTATATCCGCAACCGTCGAAACGGTCCGTGGTCCGGCGTCCGCGTCACGCGCCTGAACCGTGGAACACGAGAACGCCGCCACGCCCTCCGTCCACAGTCATCGAAGTCCGCAAGACCCGTGTCCAAACGCCAACGCCACGTTCGCACGCTCAATCAATAGACCTGATCGCACCTCATCAATCGACCTGAGCGCATTCGCCACTAGCTGAATGGCCATGACGCAGCTATTTTAGTGTTCACAGTTGCCCGCGATGCATCAGCATCGGCAATAAAGAGCCGCGCTTGTCCCCTCCACGCATAATACCAGACGACGATGAAGCGTCCGCCCGTGAGGACAGCATCCCATCTTCGCGAACTGATCACTGGACTGTCGTGCGCGATCTGCTGCCCTATATCTGGCCTGAAGGACGCCCCGATTTACGGATGCGTGTCGTCTACGCCTCAATTGCACTCGTTATCGCCAAACTGATTACCGTCTGTGTCCCGATCACATACAAATGGGCCGTGGACTGGCTGACTGTGAACCCTGGAGAAGCAGGCGGTGCCAGCCTCGACGCTGTCCTGCCCTGGCTCGTCGTCGGATCCATTCTCGCCTATGGTACCGGTCGTATGGCCATGATCGGCTTTACGCAGGTTCGCGACGTGCTGTTCACGAAGGTCGGCCAGAACGCCGTCCGCCAACTGACTAACAAGACGTTTCGCCATCTCCATGTGCTCTCGCTGCGGTTTCATCTGGAACGTCGCACGGGCGGGCTCAGTCGTGTCATAGAACGGGCCCTGCGCGCCATCGAACTGATCATCCGTATGGGTGTCTTGAATACGATCCCGACAATCCTGGAATTGGGGTTCATTGCTATACTGCTGTCGGTTTATTTCGACTGGCGTTACGTCGCCATCGTCCTGATCACTGTTGCTCTCTATCTCTGGTACACAGTCGAAGCCAGCAAGTGGCGGATAAAAATCCGTCGAGAGTTGAACGACTCTGATACGGAAGCCAATTCCAAGGCCATCGACAGCCTGCTGAACTACGAGACTGTCAAATATTTCGGCAACGAGGATCTGGAAGCCCGACGCTTCGACGAGTCCATGGCAAAATACGAGATCGCGGCGATCAAGACGTATTACTCGCTCGGATGGCTGAACTTCGGTCAAGCCGTGATTTTCACTCTTGGTCTGACCCTCTGCATGTATCTTGCAGCCCGCGGCGTTGTTCAGGGAACCGCGACAGTCGGCGACTTCGTCATGCTCAACGCCATGTTGATCCAGCTCTACATGCCTCTGAATTTCATGGGCATGGTTTATCGGGAGATCAAACAGGCGCTCGTCGATCTGGAGACGATGTTCGGTCTTCTGGATCAGTATCCGGAAATCAAGGATAGCCCCGGTGCTCCGGCCCTCAGGGTCGACAAGGCGCACATCGCATTCGAAAACGTTACCTTCGCCTATGAGCCGGACCGTACGATTCTGAACAACGTCAGCTTCGATGTCCCGGCAGGCAGCATGATCGCCATTGTCGGGCCATCCGGTGCTGGAAAGTCAACCATTTCGCGCATTCTGTTCCGCTTTTACGACACACTGAAGGGTGCGGTAACCATTGATGGACAATCGCTCAAGGATGTGACCCAGGAAAGCTTGCGGGCTGCAATCGGTGTGGTTCCACAAGATACCGTCCTGTTCAACGATACCATCGCCTACAACATTCGCTATGGCCGTCCAGATGCAACGGAAGACGAAGTGCATCGCGCCGCATCCCTTGCCCAGATCGACGATCTGATCAAGGCGTTGCCTCAAGGTTATGAAACCATGGTTGGCGAACGTGGCTTAAAGCTGTCTGGCGGAGAAAAACAGCGTGTTGCTATTGCCCGCACCATCCTCAAGGACCCGCCGATCCTGATGCTGGACGAAGCAACTTCCGCGCTCGACAGTCACACGGAAAAGGAAATCCAGGACGCGCTTGATCTGATCTCTAAGGATCGCACCACACTTGTCATCGCGCACAGACTTTCAACAATCGTCAATGCCGACAATATCATTGTGCTGGAAACTGGACGCATTGCCGAGCAAGGCACGCATGCCGAATTGATGGAAGCAGACGGTCTTTATGCCAGCATGTGGAACCGTCAGCGGGAAGCCGAAGAGGCCCGTCGTCGCCTCGCCGAGGCACTTGAAGCCGACAAGGCGTTGCTTGCCGCCACCTGATGACGCCTCGACGCGCGTCCGGGTCCCTCGCACGCATACTGCCCCCAACATGTCACGAACATGAATCGCACATGAACAATGCATTCAGGCTGCAAACACGCGGCTGTGACTAAGGTGCATCCAAGTCAAGCGTTCGGCCTCCCTCGTCCCCCGGGGAAGTGCCGGACCGAACCGGGACCAAACACAGTGATCGGAAATCCATGTCCGTCGTCTCAAAGTTCTCTGGTGCAACACTTGCGTATCTCGTTGCAGCCAACATCACGGTCTCCCTGGCCCACGCTTCCCCCGGCGTGCCAGCCTTGGAGACCGCGATGACGGCTCCCAAAGAACATGTGATTGCCGTCACCGATCGCTGTCATCCAACCATCAGTGCCTATGGCAAGGCTGGTGGATATGCACCCGACATCATCAAACGCCAGATCGCCAAGGTGCGCGCAATGTCCGATTGGCGCGCAAAAGTCGAATCCCGACACGGGCGCTCTTACATGAAATGGCGCATCGCCAGAGATCGCGAGATCCAGTGTGATGCCTCCCTTGGCTCTTTGCATTGCGTTGCAGAAGCCAGACCCTGCAAAGGAACCGCTCTCGGAACACTATTCTGACACCCAGACTTCCAGCCTGCACCGGACGCCCCCTGTCCTGCACGCTGAAAGGTAAGTTACGGGACGGATCCCAGCCCACAGCAAGTTCGTCCTGTATGACCGGCGCCGGCTCACTTTGTGACCGAGCGCCGGTCTCTTTTCAGGCCGGCCCTCCATCGCTCATCATTTCCCGTTTGAACCACGCGTCGCATCCGCTACACAGGGCAAAACCTCAAACAAGTAATGGCGGAGCAACGACAAAATGAGCAAGATTGCGTGGATCGGACTGGGGGTCATGGGTTTCCCGATGGCGGGACACATCCGCGACAAGGGCGGCGATGACCTTGTCGTTTACAACCGAACCGCAGCAAAGGCAGACGAATGGGTTGCCAAACACGGCGGCACCGCGGCTGCAACGCCCGCTGAAGCGGCCGATGGCGCAGATCTCGTTTTTTGTTGTGTTGGTAACGACAATGATCTGCGCTCAGTCACAACAGGTCCCGGCGGCGCCTTCGAAACACTGAAGAACGGTGCAATCTTCATCGATAACACCACGGCATCTGCTGATATCGCACGGGAGCTTTATGCGGCGGCAAAAGACAAGGGAGCTGATTTCCTAGACGCTCCCGTATCTGGCGGTCAGGCCGGTGCCGAAAATGGTGCGCTCACGGTGATGGTCGGCGGCGACGCGGATGTTTATGCCAGGGCCGAACCCACGATCATGCACTACGCGAAGTCTGCCCGCCTGCTCGGGCCTTCCGGCAGCGGACAACTGGTGAAAATGGTCAACCAGATTTGCATTGCCGGGCTGGTTCAGGGCTTGTCCGAAGGCGTTCATTTCGCACAGAAGGCCGGCCTCGACATCCCGGCCCTGATGGATGTGATTTCCAAGGGCGCAGCCCAGTCCTGGCAGATGGAAAACCGCTGGGAAACGATGATGAACGGGGAATTCGAACACGGTTTTGCTGTGGACTGGATGCGCAAGGACCTCTCTATTTGCCTCAACGAGGCAGCCAACAACGGTGCCAGTCTGCCTGTCACAGCGCTCGTCGATCAATTCTATGGGGAAGTTCAGAAGATGGGCGGTCGCCGCTGGGACACATCCAGTCTGGTCGCTCGCCTGAACAACGCAGACAAATAAACATCACCAGGGACAATCCGTGACAGACAAGCCGACACCATGGGACGTTGCCAAATACATGGCGAGCGTCAATCCGGTCATGCTGAGTTCCGGCATGCGGATCATTGATACCCGCGAGGGCTACGCCGAACTGGCGATGCACATCGGTCCGGAATTCGGCAATACCTATGGCGTCTGTCATGGAGGTATCGTCTTTTCGCTGGCTGATATGTGCTTCGGTCTTGCAGCAAACTCGTATAACGAACGCTGCGTCACCGCATCAGCCGAAATCCAGTATATCCTTCCCGGCAATGTCGGGAAGGATATGACCGCGACCGCCACGGAAACCTGGCGAGGTTCTCGCAGCGCCGTGTATGACGTTCATGTCCGCAACGCAGATGGTGAAACGGCGGCTCTTGTAAGGGTCCGCGGTCGCATCCTGGGAGGTCCTGTCGTCCCTCCCCCCGGGCAGGACAAACCCGAACAACTGAATTGAGGACGATGCCCATGCTTGCCATCACAGGTTTTTACACCGCACTTCTCGGACTGATGCTGCTCTGGCTCAGTTTCCGCGTTATCGCAAAACGCAAGGCATTGAAAATTGCGCATGGCACAGGCGGTGACGATCAGTTGAATCGTCGCCGCAATGCGCACAGCAACTTCACAGAATATGTACCGATCACCCTCATTTTGATGGCGACTGCGGAAGCCAGTAACACAAGCACGGTCTTCCTTCATGCAGCCGGGGCGACACTTGTAGTCGGAAGACTGATCCACGCCGTTGGCATGACAAGCGACCCGGAAAATCTTAAATTCCGCCAAATCGGAATGATCATGACCTTCCTGCCGTTGCTGACGCTCGCCGTTGTTAACCTGCTGCGCGCAGCTCAGGCGATCATGGCTGGGTAAGCGTGGCAACATCCTTCCGAAGAACAGGAAGTAAATCCGCATCAAACCACGGATTGCGCTTGAGCCACGTGTTGTTCCGCCATGACGGGTGCGGCATTGGCAGATAACGCGGCACACTGACCGGATCGTAGACCGCACGCCAGTTGGCGACAGTTTCCGTCAGGTTGCGTCCGGCACGCTCACGCAGGTGCCACTTCTGGGCATAAAGGCCCACAAGCAGGATCAACTCAACCTGAGGCATGGCTCCCATGACCTGTGTCCTCCACGCGGCAGCACACTCCTTGCGCGGGGGTAAATCTCCACCCTTGTCATCAAGACCAGGGAAACAAAACCCCATGGGGACGATCGCGACATACTCCGCATCGTAGAACACATCCTCACCAATCCCCATCCAGCGACGCAAGCGATCGCCAGACGGGTCGGTGAACGGACGCCCTGAAGCGTGTACACGCGTTCCAGGAGCCTGCCCGCATATGCAGATGCGAGCCGTCGATGACGCAACCAACACAGGACGCGGCTCATGTGGAAGCGGTTTACCCGTTGGGGCATCACGGCAGAGCCGACACGCCCGAACGTCCTTGACGAGTGCATCAAGTCCCCTTGTCTGTGTTCTATCGGACATAAGCCGGCCTCCTTCTCAACTCGCTGCAGCAGCAACCGAACCGGTCAGATGTTCATCGCGCCACTCCTTCGGTTGATCGAACGAACCACTCCAGACACCGCGCTGCGCTTCGCGCGCACGTTGTTCTTCCGCCCGATAATCTCCGTAGGACACGGCCCACCCCTGCTCGACCATCCAGGCATTGAGATCACGTTCCCCCCGCGAACAGACCGCGAGCAGACGGTCGTACTTGTCCAGTCCCTCGATTGCGCACTCGACGGTTTGTCGCCCAACGCCCTCTTTCAGCGCACGCGTTGCCGACGTGCCACAGGCCCACGCCTTGCCGTGACGCGTGCACGTTTGCCGACTTTCAGGTGCATCAATCCCAACAAGACGAATTTCCTCTCCATTCACACGCAAGCTGTCACCATCGATGATACGGGCCTTGCCAACAACGCGTTCCGGAATATCGCTCGGCCAGTAACGGAAAAGTGCAATAACAATCGAAACCACCAAGATGGTAAGGTAGCGCCACATACGCCTTGGTCCGCGTCGACGCCTCCGACCTGAAGAATTCGTCAAGATTTTCCCTCCAAGACCTATCACTCCGTAAACTGGTGATTAATACTTTCGCAACAGCATGCGGCGTATTCTTCAGACTCATTGTGTTCTTGCGATGCAATGGCGAGTTGCGCACACAATATATCGCATCCCTGATCGTTCAGACACCCAAGTTCCCCGAGTTCTAAGTCATATGGTTTTGAGTGAGACAAGCACCGGCGATACGAACGCTGCTCCACGCATAATCCAGCGTGAGGCGACTCGTCTACGCGTCCAGGAAGCGCGGGAGCGACTGGCGAACGGCTATGGCGCAAAACCCGAGTTTCAGCACGAGTTGCTATTGAAATTCGCAAACAACGAGATCAGCGCCCAGATCACGATCCCGCTACTGACCACGATCATCGCACTTGCAATGGCCTTCTGGGCTCCCATTGAGGAAGTCGCGCTTTGGTGGTGCGTGGTGATGGGCGGCCGCTATATGTTGATGCGAGCCTGCACCCAGTTCGCACGCGCACCCATCCACAACATGGACATTGCGGCGTGGCGCAACAGGTTGATCCGGGCTGAAGCACTGTACGGCACGACATGGGCATGCGTCGCACTGGTTGCATTCAATTCACCAAACCAGTCTGTTCACGTGTTCGTCTTCGCGACCCTTATCGTCGTCCTGACCATTCGCCTGTTGTTCGCGTCCACCGTGCTCCCGATCGTGAACGCGGGCACAATTCCGATGACGATCGCGCTCGTGATCCGCTTCGTGCTCCAGAACGATCCCTTCTACTGGGCCATGGCGCTGATGGCTCTGGGCATTCACACCTACTTTCTCTTTCTTGCTAAAGGCTTGCACGCAACCGTGTCCGCCATGCTGGAGTACCGGGGGGAGAAAGATCTTCTGGTCGCAGAACTCGAAAAAGCCTCCTCGATCTCTGATGAAGCACGCCGTCGCGCCGAGGAAGCCAACGTTGCGAAATCGCAGTTCCTTGCGACCATGAGCCATGAATTACGCACACCTCTGAACGCCATTCTCGGTTTTTCGGAAGTCATGAAGTCAGAATTGATGGGCCCACTTCATAACGAGACCTACAAGGGATACGCAGACAACATCCACTCAAGTGGGACACACCTGCTGCACCTGATCAATGAAATACTGGACCTGTCACGCATCGAAGCAGGCAAGCACGAACTTGTCGAAGAACCTGTCTTTTTGCTTGATGTAGCAAATGATTGTCACGTCCTTCTTCGCCTGCGCGCTGAAGCAAAGAAAATTCAGCTTGTTGAAGATTTCATTCCTGATTTGCCACAAGTTTGGATTGATGAACGAGCAATCCGTCAGGTCATTTTGAACTTACTTTCAAATGCCATTAAATTCACCCCAAGCGGAGGAACGGTAACGCTGACTATTGGACGCCATCGCAATGGAGACCAATTCATCCGCGTTACTGACACAGGCCCCGGCATTCCAGCAGAAGAAATCCCCAAGGTGCTCCAAGCGTTTGGTCAAGGTTCACTTGCGCACACCAACGCCGAAGGCGGCACCGGGCTGGGGCTGCCCATCGTGCGAAGTTTGATTGAACTTCACGGCGGTCAATTCTCACTCGAAAGCGAGTTGCGGGTTGGCACGGTTGCCCATGCCACGATCCCGCATAGCCGCACAATTCAGACTAACACCTCCTTGGCCGCACGCGCCGAACAGCGACGGAAAACAGAGTTTGATATCGATATAACACCACCTTTGCAGGTGCCCCCAACGCCTGACATAAACACCCTTCCTCATGTCACGCAGGACAACCCTCAACCGGTCACCAGTGCGAACGTGCACCGCGCCTATGATGTGCGTGAACTCCTTGCCAATACAGTTTCACCATCGAACGGTTCGACCACTGTCGCAGCACAAGCCGTTGCAAGTCAGACACGATCAGACACAGAAGAAAATAAATCCACTGGCAACCACCCGATACGCCGGATGCAACTCGTTGCACCCGAAGCCCCGTATTAGCGTCGATCGGGAGGGAAACACCTATGGCACCCTGGATATCACTCATTCTCATGGTCCTCGCCGGACTTGGTTTGGTCTTGAGACATGATCTTCTGCCTGTTGTTGGATTCGATCTCGGGCTCGCATCCGCAGCTGTTGCCATCGCAGGCTTGCTGATGTTCTCCGGGCGAAGCGATGCAACGCCTGAGGATCCCGCACAGCCATCAAACGCATGGCGTGCCCCCATGATCACAGCAACGCTCGGTCTGTTCATTTTTGCCAGCTACACGTTTTCAAACCAGATCGCCGGTCTGCTATCAGGATCCACCGTTGAATTGAAACCCATGGCAAATAAGATCACAGCCCCAAAGCCAAATGGGCGCGTCGCACTCAGCCTGAAACGGCAGGCCAACGGGTTGTTTTCTGCACGGGCGCGCGTGAACGGTAGCGCAACCGAACTCACGATCGACACGGGCGCAGCAACGATCGTTCTGAGCGCCGAAGATGCGCGCCGCGCCGGGTTCAATATTGCCAATCTGTCATTTACCGTACCCGTTCAGACCGCAAACGGCACGGTGTATGCA
Source organism: uncultured Hyphomicrobiaceae bacterium (assembly GCA_937931785.1). GTDB lineage: Bacteria > Pseudomonadota > Alphaproteobacteria > Rhizobiales > CALHAX01 > CALHAX01. Next base: position 31,594 of record CALHAX010000087.1, read on the forward strand.
GCACCAGCCCAACTGGAGCGCGTTTTTGTTGGACCACTTGGTGCGGCAGACGTGGCAGCGCTGATCGCAAAGCCCGGCCGACTGGAATTCAGTCTTTTGGGTATGAGTTTCTTAAAGCGCTTGCGGTCATATGAGATCAAAGGGAACCATCTCACGCTGGAAGGCTGAGCTGGCACGTCAGTCCGCGACCAAACTTCTGGTTCGCGCATGACAGTCGCGACGGAAGTGGAAGTTTATACGATGGACAACCAGACCAGCGAAACCGGACGCGGCGCAGATCTGTTACTACTCATCAGCGGTTGCATCGGCATTTTTCTTGGGGTGTTCTACTACGAACAAATTACGGCCACCGTGGTTGAGCAGTACAAGACAACCGTTGCCGAATGGCAAAAACCCGATCCGGTAGTCGAAGAAACAAAAGTTGTCGCCACGACGAAACAGAGCGAAAGTTTTGAGCGTTCGGTCTTTCTCAAGGCTGATCGTTACAACCAATTCTATGCAGACGCCTACGTCAACGGTCGCAGGATCAACGTTCTGGTGGATACCGGCGCTTCACATGTCTCCCTCAACTACGAAGATGCGCGTGCCCTTGGCTTCTACCTCACAGATCGCGATTTCACACATTCCGCACGCACGGCCAACGGAACGTCACGCGTTGCACCGATCCGCATCGACCGGGTCCGCATCGGTGAAGTTCAGGTCCGCGATGTCGATGGGTTCGTTGGCGAAGAGGGTATCGAATTTCCAACCCTGCTTGGCATGACGTTCCTGCGCAAGCTGAGCCGCATGAACATCCGCGGTCGCCAGCTCGAACTCGTACAATAACAGCCTGCCCCAACCATTGTGATAAACTGAGCATCGAGACGATTCCTGCAACGAACCTGGCCTGACCGGGAGTATGCGAACGTCTGTCGCACATAAAGGAGCCAACATGTTTCCAACCCCACGCGCTGATCTGGTTGAAAACACCGCTGATTTCGAGTGCCTACCGCAGGTTAAACCGACCGGCTTTCGCGAGTATGACGCACGCTGGTTGTTCCCGCAGGAAATCAACCTGATGGGGCTGCAAGCAATCGGTATGGGCGTGGCTGAGCTGTTTCGTCGACGTGGGGTGCCGCTTCGCATTATCGTCGGACATGATTTCCGCTCTTACTCATCCTCAATCAAGAACTCGGTGATCTCTGGAATGCTGGCCGGCGGCATGGAAGTGCACGACATAGGACTGGCTCTTTCACCAATGGCCTATTTCGCCCAGTTCGACCTCGATGTCGAAGGCGTTGCCATGGTCACGGCCAGTCATAACGACAACGGTTGGACCGGCATCAAGATGGGCATGCAGCGGCCCGTCACGTTTGGTCCCGATGATATGTCAGAGCTGAAAGAAATTGTTCTGTCCGGTGCGGCGCAACCAACCGATGGAGGTGGACGCTATATCTTCGTTCCCGACTATGCCGCCCGTTACATGGCGAGCCTCACGGACCGACCAAAGCTGAAGCGCAAACTCAAGGTCATCGCTGCATGCGGCAACGGCACCGCCGGTTTCATAGCGCCCAGGGTGCTTGAGGCAGCAGGTTGCGAAGTCATTCCGCTCAACTGTGATCTCGATCATTCATTCCCAAACCACAATCCAAACCCGGAAGACATGAAAATGCTTCACGCGGTGCGCGACGCCGTTCTGGAACATAAAGCCGATGTTGGCCTGGCGTTCGACGGCGACGGCGATCGGTGCGGCGTGATTGACAACAAAGGCGGAGAAATTTTCGCAGACAAGGTAGGCGTCATGCTGGCCCGCGATATTTCCACGCAATATCCAGGCGCCAAATTCGTCGTCGACGTGAAGTCAACAGGCCTGTTCATGACCGATCCGGTACTGAAGGCAAACGGATCGGAAACCGCCTACTGGAAAACGGGCCATTCCTACATCAAGCGTTACAACCATGAGAATGGCACGCTGGTGGGTTTCGAAAAATCAGGTCACTTCTTCTTCTCGCCACCGCTGGGCCGCGGGTACGACGATGGCCTGATCGCAGCACTCGCCGTATGCGACATGCTCGATCGCAACCCCGACAAGACCATGGCCGACCTGCAGGGCGAACTGCAGCAAACCTGGCAATCCCCGACCATGTCACCGCACTGCGATGACGAAAAGAAATACGCTGTTGTGGATCGCGCCATTGCACACTTCCAGACCAAGGCCGATGCTGGTGAACAACTCGCAGGGCAAGCCATTCGCGACGTGAACACAGTCAACGGCATCCGCATCACACTGGCTGATGGGACATGGGGTCTCGTACGCGCGTCCTCAAACAAGCCAGAACTGGTCGTTGTCGTTGAAAGTCCGACCTCCCTGGAAGCGCGCAACGCAATCTTCAAGGAGATCGACGACTACCTTTCAACCGAACCGGACGTCGGCGAATACAATCAGAAAATCTGATCCATCTCAGACGGGTCGCAACACTCCACGACTGAGCAGAGAGCTTCAAGAACGTTATTTGCCTATCGTCCATCGCGCTGGCGCCGCAGGAGCCGCCCGATGAGGAACGACGTACGCGGTGCGTACACATATGGCGTTTTTTCATCCATTGTTGGACGAGCAAGCATCCGCACGAGCCCAAGCCCGACCAGAAGCACATGCCAGACAGAGATAAACAGGAACAGCGCAACCGGACCATAAAACTCGATCAACGACGACGTTATGAGCGGGCTTGCGATCGCACCAACAGCGAAGCAAAACATCAGCGCGGCAGATAGCTCCACGCGTTCCTCACTTGACGCAAAATCATGTGCGTGAGCCGCTGCGACCGAGAAAATCGGGAACGTCGTAAAGCCGAACAGCCCCGCCGCCAGCATCACAGTCATCAAACTTCCACTCGTCACCACAACCGTTATGGCGCACGAACCAATCGCAGCGACCGACAACCAGATCATGATCCAGCGACGGTCAAACTTGTCTGCGAGCCAGCCAGCCGGATACTGCGCCAATGCTCCACCAAGTACAAAGGCCGCCAGAAAATATCCGATCTGATCCGGACGCAGTCCAACTTCCTGTCCGTAGATCGGACCAACCATTCGGAAGGCCGCACTCGTCATGCCAGCAATCATCACGGCAAACGCAGCCAATGGTGACATACGGAATGCAATCCCCGGCCTCAAACGAGGAGCTGGCGGAGTGTCCGGTTGCTTTAGTCGTGTCACAGTCAGCGGGATCAACGAGGCACAGCAAAGGATCGCGAGAATATTGTAGGACACATAGGTCGCCGGCGGCAGCACACCAATCATCAGTTGCGCTGCAAGTGATCCGCAAATGTCAACAATACGATAAGTTCCAGTCGCCCGGCCACGCGTTTCGTTCGTCACCTTCGCATGCAACCATGCTTCGATAACGGTGTAGCACCCGGCGACGCATATCCCGCTTCCGATGCGCATCACAGCCCAGGCATATGGATTGACGACCATCATGTGAGCCAGCAATCCGATTGCGCCCAGGGCTGTCAGTGCTGCGAATGTACGAGAGTGACCAACAGAGCCCATGAGCCGTGGTGCCCACCAGCAGCCAATGAAAAAGCCAAGAAAGTGCGACGACCCGAGTAATCCAACCTCAGCGCGCGAAAAGCCTTGCGACAAGCCGGATATGGCATCAAGCGGTCCAACGCCCCCCGAACTGAGTTGCAGCAGTATTACGGACAGGAACAAGGCGGCAAACGAAATCAGGAGGCGCATATTAAGCCGCCGGAGGTCGGAGGAAATAACTGTGTCAGTGCTAACGCGCGAACAGCTCAAACGCCAGACGTTATTCAGAGCGTCATGAGAGGCACATATCGATTTTGAAACAGCTGATCAAAGTGTTTCGCAGCCCCAGATGACTTCAGCCAAACACATCCTCATACATCTTCGCACTGAACCCGACATAGCGCGCGTCGCCCGTGTCGAGCAGCGGTCGTTTGATGAGCGTCGGTGCGTTCATGATTTCAGACACAGCCCGCGCGTTGTCCATCTCATTTCGCACGGACTCGACGAGCGCGCGCCATGTCGTGCTTCGCCGATTCAGGATCTTTTCCCAACCGAGCTCATCGACCCAGACTCGAACCCGAGCTTCGTCCAATCCATCCTTGCGAAAGTCATGGAACCGATAATCCAATCCAGCCGCATCAAGCCACTTCAGCGCTTTCTTTACGGTGTCGCAGTTGGAAATACCATAAATCGTCGTCATTTTATTCCTCCGCTATCCCGTCACGATCAGGCTGACAAGAAACCGCAGCGACACCAGACCGACAAAAATGCCGAATGCAACTTCCAGCGATCGCCGCGACCATCGATGACCAACCCGTGCGCCAATTGGCGCTGCAAGAACGCTGCTCGGAATGATCAACGCCGCACCAAGAAGACTGACATATCCCACCGTACCAACCGGCAAGCCAGAAACACCCCAGCCCGCCCATATGAAACCGAGAACACCCGGAATGGCAATAAGCGGGCCAAAGGCAGAGGCCGTGGCAACACCTTGATGAATGGTGCGCCCATAGAGAGTCATCATCATTGTAATGAATGCACCACCACCAATACTCATCAGCGCGGAAACAATTCCAACAATATGCCCGTACCCTCGCAACCACAGCGTACGCGGCAGATCAGCCCCTAAGCGCCAGCTCTCACGGCCGAACAGGAATTTTACGGACAACAATCCCCCAACAAAAGCCCAGATCATCTTGAGCAAGGCGCCATCTGCATAGCGTGCTATCACTGACCCGACGACAACCCCGGCGACAACCGGAACAACCATTTTTCGAACCACACTCTCATCAACCTGACCACTGGATCGATGGGAGAGAAAAGACCGGAACGAGGTCGGAATGATCACCGCAAGGGATGTTCCAATCGAAAGGTGCATCCGCACCGTTTCATCCACACCGATGGCTCCAAAAACCTCGAATAGAACGGGTACAAGCACACCACCGCCACCGATCCCAAACAAGCCGGAGAGAAATCCCATCGCAAGCCCTGCCACGGCAAGAGCACCCGCAAGGATTGCCAAATCGAAGAATGAGGCCGCATCCAACGCCTCCTATGCTCCGGCGTTTTCGAGCATACGGCCTGCCGCATTTGGCACCTTGGATACAGCATCAAGCGCGCGTTTCAGAACATCGACGCCGGCTCCATCACGCGGTGCATCTTCACTCAAAATACGTCGGAACAGCCGCGCACCCGGCTGTCCATGGAACAGTCCGAGGATGTGTCGCGTTATACTGTGAAGCCGCACACCATCGCATAACTGGCGTTCAACATAGGGAATATAGTCTGTCACCACGTCACGACGTGATCGATCTTCAAGCGTATCACCAAATACGCATGCATCGACCTCAGCAAGAATCCAGGGTGTTTGATAGGCTGCACGACCAAACATGACACCATCCAGAATTTTCAGTTGAGGTAACGCCCTATCAAGTGCAGACAAACCTCCATTGATCACGATCGTCAACTCCGGATGCGCAGCCTTCAGACGATGAACACGATCATGATTGAGCGGAGGAACATCTCGGTTTTCCTTGGGGCTGAGCCCGTTGAGCCACGCTTTGCGCGCATGCACGATAAATGTCGAGCAGCCCGCAGCCGCAACCGTGGATACAAAGCGCTCCAGATCCGCCTCACTGTCCTGATCATCAATACCGATCCGGCATTTAACCGTGACGGGAACATCAACCGCAGTCTTCATTGCTGAAACACAGCACGCAACCAGATCGGGGTCGGCCATCAAGGCCGCACCGAAACAGCCGGATTGCACCCGGTCCGACGGGCACCCGACGTTCAGGTTGATCTCATCGTAACCGAAATCTGCTCCGATCCGCGCCGCCTCCGAAAGCAATGCCGGATCAGATCCACCAAGTTGCAGCGCAACGGGATGCTCCGCCGCGTCAAACCCGATCAGCCGTTCCCGGTTCCCGTGCACCACCGCTGCTGCCGTCACCATCTCGGTGTACAGCAACGCGCGTCGTGTCAGCACGCGATGAAACGCTCGACAATGCCGGTCCGTCCAATCCATCATCGGAGCGACAGAGAACCTATGTGATTGATATTGCACCGATTTTCCCGTAAATTCTGCGTACAAATTGGGGCTTGCGTACACTTTTGTTCGCATTCCTACGTAGCCCTACGCAACCCCAGTGTACGCAAAGTGTACGCAAAAATGGCCACCTTTCAGAAAAACCGCTCGGGCACTTGGCAAGCCATCGTTCGACGCAAGGGGTCTTCCACCAGCAAATCGTTCCGGCGCAACGTAAACACACGGGCATTCCAAAAATTCGAAATTAAAACTCTTTATTTTCACGATCTACGGCACGAGGCCACAAGTCGTTTTTTGAACCCGGCCTGGACAGTCTGCGTGTGCCTCGGATTCTGCACACCAGCATGCGGTTACGCAACGAGGCTCGGGCAATTGCCAGCGACAGCAGCACTGAAACCGACACCAAGCGTGGAAGCATGGGGACGGTGGCAAGAAAGAAAAACGCGGCAG
>CALHAX010000088.1 GCA_937931785.1 uncultured Hyphomicrobiaceae bacterium
GGAAGCGGATGTCTCGGGCGTGGCAGAAACCATCGTACTCTGCGTCCAGCCCGGCTCAGGAGACAGTCTGCAATTCATGAAAGCCGGGATCATGGAAATCCCGGACATCGCTGTTGTGACCAAGGCCGATATGGGGCAAGCAGCACGTCAGGCCTTGTCGGACCTCAAGGGCGCATTGTCCCTCTCCGCATCCACCAGCAGCACAATCCCGCAACATGCAGTTTCCTCCCAGACCGGCGAAGGAATCGCAAACCTCATGACGGCCTGCGACGCACACCTTCACGCCAGTTCTCCCGAGGAACGGACAGGAAACCGGAGCAAACAGGCTGCCGACTGGCTGCGCGGCGTGATCGCAGCAGACTTCGGAGCACAGGGGTGCGCCGTACTTAGGGGCCAGCTTGATCTCAACTCCGGTGATGGCCCGTTCGGTCATGCGCACAAGCTTCGGGCGCGATTGAAGATCGTGGACACCGAGGCGATCTAGCCAAGCAAATCAAGATCAGGCTTTGTCGCGACAAAATGCGGACGTGATTGGATACTGTCCCACCATCTCGATAAACGCGCATGTTCCGCGAGCATCGCAGCGCCCGCGGGCACTTCAGTAAAGTAACTCACCATCGGAGCCAGATGCAGGTCTGCGCGCGACAATGCATTCCCCACGAGAAAGCCATCGTCGCCAGCAAGCGCTTCGATTGCACCAAGAACAACTTCAGATTTTTTCAAACCATCGCGGATTTCATTTTCGTCCGCGGCTTCTCCACTCAACGGCATGAAACAACCGTGCGAGAACACCTGACGCACCATTGGCCAATAGCCATACTGATCCACAATGGAGATGATCTGATCAACGCACGCGCCTTCGAATGTCGAGGCCGAACGGAACAATGGACCATCGAAATGATCGCCGATGAACCGCGTGATGGCGCTCGTTTCATAGAGAGAAAAATCACCTAGACGCAACGCCGGAACCCGCCGAAACGGGTTGAGCGCCAGATAATCCGGCGACACGTCGCTGGCAAACGGATCGACCTCAATCCACTCGTACGCGACGCCTTTTTCAACCAGGACGAGACGAACGATCCAGGAATAGACGCTGAACTGATATCCGTAGAGCTTGACGTGAGGAGACAAGGACATGCCGGAGTCTACCTTTACGCATTTCCTCGCGCAATGAACGGCCCGTTGCGATACTCTGTCTTGCCATAGAGGAATGGTTTATCGTCCGGCATCACCACTCGACCGCCAGCCGCCCGCAACACGGCGTCCCCTGCAGCCGTATCCCACTCCATCGTCGGCCCGAAGCGCGGATACACATCGGCTTCGCCTGCAGCAACAAGACAGAATTTCAGAGACGATCCAGTGGAGATTGTCTGGGTGATCCCATGTGCCTCAAGCCATGCATTTGTCGCGTCATCGCGGTGCGACCGACTGGCAACGGCAACAGCGCCCTCGGCTGGACAGGGACGAATCGAAATGGAGCGGCTCGAACCATCAGTCGTCTCCTGCGCTCCAAGTTCCTCAGAACCGCAGAACATGCGGTCGAGTGCCGGAGCATAGACAATGCCGAATATTGGCACTCCATCACGGATCAGGCCGATATTGACCGTGAACGATCCAAGGCCGTCACGACGCAGAAATTCCTTCGTCCCATCCAGTGGGTCGACAAGGAAAAACATGTCAGGAGCCGCCAGCGCATGGCTCTCTGCATTTTCTTCCGAGATAACAACAACCCCAGGCGCAATCTTCGCCAATGCCGGAAGAATAATCGCCTCAGCCGCTTCGTCCGCTACCGTCACAGGCGAACCATCACCCTTATAGGTTGCTTCAGGCGGCTGCTTGTAAACCTCCATGATTGCCGTACCAGCTTCACGGACGATCGGCGTCAGCTGCTCCTGCAGATGTTCAAAGTCCATAATTGTATCCAGTGCCGTCAGGAATGTGCATCAAGGTAGGCAATGATCTGGTCGGCCAGCGTATCCGGATCCAGATCACCAGCCTTGAGAACGATCTCGGCGTTCTCGGGCGGTTCATAATCGGAGTCGATCCCCGTAAAGTTCTTGAGCTCTCCAGCTCGCGCCTTCTTGTAAAGCCCCTTGGGATCGCGCTGTTCGCAAACCTCGAGCGGCGTATCGACGAACACTTCGACAAACTCGCCCTCCGCCATCATCGAACGGGCCATCTGTCGTTCGGAACGAAAAGGAGAAATAAACGATGTTACGACAATCAGTCCGGCGTCCATCATCAGATTAGCCACCTCGGCAACACGACGAATGTTCTCCACCCGGTCTTGATCCGTAAAGCCGAGATCCTTGTTCAACCCGTGCCGGATGTTGTCACCATCAAGAAGATAGGTGCGCTTGCCGAGAGCATGAAGCTTCTGCTCAAGCCGGTCCGCGACACTGGATTTTCCAGATCCCGAGAAACCGGTAAACCAAAGCACACGAGGTTTTTGCGCGTTGGCCTTTGCGCGTAACGACTTGTCGATCTTCGTTGCATGCCAGGTGATGTTGCTCGCGCGGCGTAGCGCGAAGTCGATCACCCCACGTCCGATGATCTGATCCTCTTCATTCGTGACGACGAAACTGCCAGCCTCGGGATCGTTTGCAAAACTGTTGAATGTCACCGCGCCTGCAAGCGCGAACTTGCAATAGCCGATCTGATTGTTCTCTAGTATTTTACCCGCCAGCTTATCCCCGCTTGCGTCATCAAGAACATGTACGAGATCAGTGACCTGTACGGACGCTTTGCCAGATGCGAACCGCACACAGTATCGCCGCTCAGGTAGCATGGGTTCCGTATCAGCCCAGATGAGATATCCGGCGAATTGATCCGTGTCCTCACGGGTTTCACTGGCTGGCAGATCGGCCGTACGCAGATCCAGTCCAGCAAGCCGGTCGACAAACGGTTTTTCTGTATACCAGGGCATGTTTCAGGGCACGGCTTTGAGACGAAATTTGTAGAGGTGCTCGTAGTGCTCGTGGACCAACTCGTAAAGTTCTTTTGCCCGGTCCGGCGCATGCGCAATATCCACATATCCACGCGGTTGCGGTGCAAGGCCCGTGGAATTCTTCAGTTTGTCGTGCCAGGAGCCACCATCGTACCAGCTATATCCCGATGTTTCAGCACCCGGTTCCCAGGTCAGAGCCTTCTTGATGAACGGAATGCCAACCGCGTCACAATATGCAGACACGATGCCTTCCGGATTCTCCAACAAATCATCTGAATCCACCACCGGTGGCGCTTTGCCATCTCGATCCGCGATACGATCAAAGAGTTCGCGCTGCTCTGCGAACGCCAGTTCCTTGAGATGCACATCCGGCCACTTCTTCTGCACGCTTGTTACGACCTTCGCCGCATCGCGGATTAGAAACGAATGATTGAAGTGACTGAGAAATTCATCTGTCCAATGGTTTTCGATGTAATGCGGAAAATCCTTCGAGAAGACGGGCCCCTTCACCGCTTCATCACGAATTTTCTGCCATACGGTCTCAAACGTCACGCCCGGCCTGCGCGGGCTGTCAGGCTTCAAACGCGGCCACAACGCACCATCGCCCTCATACCACCACTCACCGAATGGTTCGTGAAAGCACGTCATGTCCCCGCGTTGACGCATCATCCATTCAAACGCCGTCGACGTGGACCTTGGCGTGGCCCACAGCACCAGAATTGGATGCATGTTTACGCCCCCTGCAAGGTTGAATGAAGCGCACCGAGTTTCCGTATTGGCGTAATCCCGAGTGTCTTGAATATCCGCCAATACAGCGCCGAGTCAGATGACACGATTGGTTTGCCGACCAGCGTTTCCAGTTCGACTTCGCGCGACACCATCCGCTCCGTGATCCCATCCGCCCGCCGGAAGTTCGGCATTCCGTTCACCACGTAGGCGTCAACATCTGGTGCAAGTTCAGCGATTCGCTCAAATGACCGCGTTGCAGCATCCTCTGGAAAAATCCATGTCAGATCGTTGACCTCGTCCTGAGTTTTATAAAGCCCGAGGTCGACGAAGTTTCCGAAATAGACAAGATCAAATCCGGCTTCCTTCAGAAACCTGGCGATGCCGTCGCGCCAGTCCGGCCAGTAGTAGACGGAATTCAGGGCGATTTTCTCAGCCCCCAGTTCCCGCAATCCTTCAACCAGGCAGTAACCCGCCATGTGGAACGGTGTTTCATAGGTGTCACTGATCCTGTTGCATATGTCGCGAATCTGATCGGGAGTCGTCCCGGAGGCATGCACCCAGTTGGTCCCAACCTGCCCGCAGGCGTCAGCGCCGTTGTTTGCCATGCATTCCACGAATTCTTCGAGCAGCCCAAAGTTGTCCTTGCGCTGTTTCAACTCGTGCTCATACCCGCGCAGATGCAGCATCCGACCATGTGCACCAACACCTTCAGGCGCAATGCTCAGGAAATCCGTCGGTGCGGCATCAAAATCATGAGGTGGCGCCGTGAACCCGACCTGATGCGCAAAAATCTTGTTCTTCGGATCAGACCATCGTTCCGGTTTTTTGTAATCGGCCATGTCAGATCCCTCACTCTGGATTTGAAAAATCAGCTCTCGATGTCAAATGCAGCAAATGTCAATCAAAAAGCCAGAAAACAGGCGAGTCCTATCGTGAAATAGGCACCAAAATCCTCAATCGCGACAAAAAGCCATTTTTCCCGCATACGCCCAAAGCATGATTGCCGGTCGGCATGTCTGTGCCTAGTGTGCAGTCTCCGGCGGTCTACGTTCGACATGCCGATTGTGCGAATCATGAAAAGAATCCTGGGAGGATCACGAATGAGCGATCGCAAGAACCCCACCCGTCGCGGGGTGATCAAGACAGGTGCAGCCGCAGGTGCTGCGCTTTCAACACCATACTTCTTTACAGGCACGTCACTCGCTGGCGGCCACAGCTACCGTAACGAGCCAAAAGGCAAGGATGTTACGTTCGGCTTCAACGTGCCACAAACCGGCGCGTACTCCGAGGAAGGCAAAGATGAGCTTCGCGCCTACGAACTGGCTGTTGAACACATCAACGCCGGCGGCGGCGGCATGCTGGACACATTCTCCTCGAAAGCCCTCAAGGGCGGCGTCAACGGCAAGACTGTCAAGTTTGTTACCGGTGACACGCAAACCAAGTCAGACGCAGCGCGCGCATCCGCCAAGCGGATGATCGAGAGCGACGGCGCGATCATGATCACGGGCGGTTCTTCGTCCGGTGTTGCGATCGCCGTTCAAGGTCTCTGCCAGGAAGCTGGTGTTATCTTCATGGCTGGCCTGACCCACTCGAACGACACGACGGGTAAGGACAAACGCGCCAACGGTTTCCGTCACTTCTTCAACACGGAAATGACAGGCGCAGCGCTTGCTCCCGTGCTGAAAAACGCATTCGGCGGCGAACGGACAGCCTACCACCTCACAGCCGACTACACATGGGGCTGGTCACAGGAAGGTTCGATCAAGAAGTACACGGAAGGTCTCGGCTGGAAAACGGCTGCTGCTGTGCGCACACCACTCGGCGCTGGTGACTTCTCGTCCTACATCACGCCAGTTCTGAACTCCGGTGCTGACGTGCTGGTTCTGAACCACTACGGCAAGGACATGGTCAACTCGCTGACGAACGCCGTGAAGTTCGGTCTTCGCGACAAGCAAGTGAATGGCAAGGACTTTGCGATCGTCGTTCCACTGTACTCACGCCTCATGGCTCAGGGTGCCGGTGAAAACGTCAAGGGCATCTTCGGCTCGACAAACTGGCACTGGTCGCTCAGCGACGAAGGCTCAAAGGCATTCGTCAAGTCGTTCGGCGAAAAGTATGGCTTCCCGCCATCACAGGCAGCCCACACCACGTACTGCCAGGCCATCCTTTATGCGGATGCGTGCCAACGCGCAGGAACGTTCAAGCCAAGCCAGGTCGGCAAGGCGCTGGAAGGCTTCAAGTTCGACGGATTGGGCAACGGCCCGACGGAATACCGCGCGGAAGACCACCAGTGCTTCAAGGACGTTCTTGTTGTGAAGGGTAAGGAAAACCCATCCTCCAAGTTCGACGTTCTGGAAGTTGTGGAAGTCACGCCACGCGCGAAAGTCGAGTACAAGCCGGAACTTCTTGGCGGTGAACTCGGCCCGTACAACGACGGTCCAGTCTGATCGACTGACAGAATACCGGACTGGCCGACCATATCGGTCGGCCAGTCCACCATGAGTTCTGAAGTGAAGTCCGGCAATGAAGCGGGGACGCCCGTGGAGCCGAAGCGCAATTTGCCCGCAAGGGCACTCTCACGCAGCCGCGCAGATGCCTTGGCGCTGAAGACGTAAAGCCAGCCGGGGCTCCGGGGGGAAGCACCGCAATGGATGAAATTTTTCTTCAAGTTCTGAACGGCCTCGACAAGGGCGGCGCCTACGCATTGATCGCATTGGGGCTCACGCTCGTGTTTGGCACACTTGGCGTTGTGAACTTTGCACACGGCACGTTGTTCATGCTCGGGGCATTCTGCACCGTTGCATTGAACCGGATGCTGACAACCTCATACCAACGCGTCAATCCGGACAAGACCGACTTCCTCGGCAATCCGCTGAAGGAAGATATTCCTTATGTCCAGGACTGGTTCGGTGCGGACTTCTCGGCCTTCGTGTTCGACTACAACGTTCCGATATCCATCTTGCTGGCAATCGTCGTGATGGGCCTCGTTGGCGTCATCATGGAACGCGGCCTGATCAAGCACTTCTATAATCGCCCGCACGCGGACCAGATTCTCGTGACCTTCGGGCTCGCCATCGTCATGCAGGAGATCGTGAAGCACTATTTCGGCGCGAACCCGATCCCGCAAAACGCACCGGACATTGTCGGTGGAGCCGCAAACATTGGTGCCTGGATCGGGCTCGGCGACAACGTCGTCTACCCCGTCTGGCGCCTCGTCTATTTCGCCTTCTCCGCAACCATCATCTTCAGCGTCTTCGCCTTCCTGCAATTCACCACATTCGGAATGGTCGTTCGTGCAGGCATGCAGGATCGTGAAACTGTCGGTCTGCTCGGCATCAACATCGAGCGCCGCTTCACGATCGTCTTCGCTCTGGCGGCCATCGTCGCTGGTCTCGCAGGCGTCATGTACACGCCGATCCTGCCACCCGATTACCATTGGGGAATGGACTTCCTGGTTCTGTCTTTCGTCGTCGTCGTCGTTGGCGGAATGGGCTCTCTGGGGGGCGCCGTGCTCGCCGGCTTCATGCTCGGGATTCTGCAGAGCTTTGCATCCATGAACCAGGTGAAAGCCATCTTTCCGGGCATCGACCAGATCATCATCTATCTGGTCGCTGTGATCATTCTACTCACGCTGCCGCGTGGCCTCATGGGCCGCAAGGGCGTGATGGAGGACTAGGACCATGTTTTCACAATCACGCAACGACTGGTTGTTGTTCATCGGCTTTTCGATAGCCGTCTTGTGCGCACCAATTCTCATGGAACCGTTCGGCGGAAACTACCCGGACCTCTTGCAGAAGCTTGCAATCTTTGGCCTCTTCGCAATTGGATTTAATATCCTCTTCGGATTGACCGGATACCTGTCGTTTGGGCACGCCGCGTTCATTGGCGTCGGCTCCTACGTCTCAATCTGGAGCTTCAAGCTGCTGACAATGAACGCCATACCTGCGGTTTTGTTCTCTGTCATCATCGCAGGTGTGTTCGCATTCCTCATCGGGTATGTTTCGCTCCGCCGCTCAGGAATTTATTTCTCCATCCTGACACTGGCCTTTGCCCAGATGTGCTACAGCCTCGCTTATTCCGTGTTGACGCCGATTACGAATGGCGAAACCGGATTGCAACTGCGCGCACTACGAACAAATCCGGATCTCGGCCTGCTGGACGCAGACATCCGTGTACTCGACCAAGCACTCGGCATTCAGGAAACCAGCGTTCCGACACCGAACTTTTTCGGGCTGCAGACAAGCGGATACGAGGGGTTTTACTTCTGCGCTGTCATTCTGATCGTTGGTTTCTTCATAGCCCAGAAGATCACGAATTCGAACTTCGGCATGATGCTGAAGGCGATCAAGTCCAATCAGAACCGCCTCAACTACACAGGCATCCACGCGCGTCCGTACCTGCTTGCAGCTTTTGTCATTTCCGGGATGTATGCAGGGCTTGCAGGCTCCTTGATGGCCGTGACTGACCCGATCGCCGGAGCCGAACGTATGCAATGGACGGCGTCAGGCGAAGTGGTTCTCATGACCATTCTAGGCGGTGTTGGCACCCTCGTCGGTCCAGTACTGGGCGCGGGGATTATCAAATACGCCGAGCAGAAGGTGTCATCCTGGAACGAAGGCATTATCAGTGACTTCTTCTCATTCCTTCCAGCGGGATTACAGGACTTCACGGCAAGCTTCGTATCATTGTTCGTGGGCGAAGGCTGGCACCTGACTCTGGGCTTGCTGTTCATGGTCATCGTGATCTTCTTGCCGGGGGGCATGATGGAAGGGTTCCGCCGTATCGTAGGCCTGTTCAAGCGGCCGAACGACAACGATACCGTCTCGAACAGCGCAACAGCACAACCTGCGGAATAGGGAAGCGTCATGGCTGTCACAGAAACCAGCGCAACCGAGGCGCCACGGGAATTCCAGAGCGGTGTTGCAAATTCCGTTCTCCACATCAACGACGTCCACAAGAGCTTTGCTGGACTCCACGCCCTGAGCGACGTGGACCTTGCTGTCCGTGAGGGCGAGACCCACGCGATCATCGGTCCGAACGGAGCAGGCAAGTCAACGCTGCTGAACGTCTGCGTCGGCCGCCTGAAACCTGATCGTGGCTCCGTCACGTTCGATGGCGAGATCCTCACCGGCAAGGAACCGCATGAGATCAACCAGCTCGGCGTGGCACGCGTATTCCAAACACCGGAAGTTTTCCCCGACCTGACCGTACTCGAAAACGTAATGGTGCCAGCGCTCTCAAAGCGTGACGGCCACTTCACATTGAATCCGTTCAAGCGCTTTGGTGCAGAAACCCGCCTGCGCGATGAGGCCGAGGCAACGCTCAAGAGCGTCGGTCTGCAAGGCCAGCTCACAGCACTCGCATCCAGCATGTCGCGTGGTGACAAGCGCCGCCTTGAGCTTGCAATGGGGTTGATCCAGCATCCGCGCCTGTTGCTGCTCGACGAACCAACTGCAGGCATGGCCAGGCACGACACCAACGCAACCATTGATCTTCTCAAACAGATCAAGGAAGGCGGCATGACCAAGGTCATCATCGAACACGACATGCACGTCGTCTTTTCGCTAGCTGATCGGATCAGTGTTCTGGCCGGTGGCCGTATTATTGCGCAAGGCACGCCAGAAGAGATCAAGAACAATCCAAAAGTCAAAGAAGCCTATCTCGGGGATGAAGAGGTATGAACGCGATGACCGAAGCTCCAGCCGACGTTGCGGCTGCGACCGCTGCTGCACCGACGGCCCCTTCGACGAACCCAGCTGAGAGCTATTTCGCAGTACGCAACATCGACGCGTTCTACGGCGACAGTTACGTGGTGCAGAATATTTCCTTCGATATCAACGAAGGGGAAATCCTCGCGATGCTCGGTCGCAACGGGGCCGGAAAAACATCAACGCTCCGCGCAATCGCCCGCGCGACGGAACCCGAACTACGATCCGGCGAGGTCTGGCTTCAAGGGCAACCGCTCCACGATGCGAAGTCCCACGAAGCAGCCATGGCTGGCATCCAGCTCGTTCAGGAAGACCGCTGTATTATTCAAGGTCTGACCGTCGAGGAGAACCTGGATCTCGCAACAATTAACGGCGCTCCCGGCTGGGAATACGAACGCATCTACAGCCTGTTCCCCCGCCTCAAGGAGCGCCGCAAGCAGGAGGGCACGACCCTCTCCGGTGGCGAACAGCAAATGCTGGCCATCGGTCGCGCACTCGCAAGAGACCTCAAGTTGCTGCTCCTTGACGAGCCGTACGAGGGCCTGGCCCCGGTTGTGCGCCACGATATCGAAAAAGCGCTCATCGAAGTGCGCAACGCCGGCATCACAACGATCATCGTGGAACAGAACGCCATCGCCGCTCTGAAACTTGCTGACAAGGCAATCATTCTGGATACCGGCGAAGTCGCGTTCCAGGGAACAGCCGACGAAGTGCTCGCCAATGAAGCCCTCCGCCACGAGTACCTCGCAATCTGAGACATGCCCTCTCAAGTCGATTACATTCTCTGTGTGCATGACAAAGTGCAGACATCACCTTGTGCTTGAATTGCAACAGGACTGATCGCTTCTCAGCTGTGTTCACGGTTGTGTATTACGTTGCCAGTTTCCACCTCCTTTCCTCATTTTCCGGAAAGAAGGTGTTTACGAATCCAGGAACGGTTCGTTTTGCTGGTCCGTGAAACTTCTGCGATGATCAGGTGAATGAAAAATCAGATGCAACGTCGAGAGTTTTTAAGATTTTGCGCCGGCGGCAGCGCTGGCGCGGTGTTGTCTTTGACAGGCGTCTCAATCGCCACGACGGCAGCCGCCGAACCCCTAAGATTACGCATCCAGAAGGCGCGTTACACGATTAACGGCGCAGTGACGCAAGACATGGTGAGCCTGTCGCAAGACCAACCCCCACCCGTTTTGCGCATGAAGCAGCATGAACCATTTGTGGTCCATGTGACCAATGATCTGGAAGACTACACAGCCATGCATTGGCACGGCATTCGCGTGCCAAACAAGATGGACGGCGTTCCATATCTGACGCAATGGCCGATCGCCCGGAAGGAGACATGGCGATACGCATTCACACCCGAGGACGCAGGCACGTACTGGTATCATCCCCATTGCATGACAATGGAGCAGATGGCACGCGGACTTACGGGGGTGCTGATCGTTGAGGAACGCGAATCTGTCGGCTTCGATACCGAAACCATCGTCAATCTCCGCGATTTCAGATTGGGAGAAGATAGCCAGTTTATAAAGTTCTTCTCTCCACGCATGGCTGCCCGGTCGGGAACGCTCGGAACGGTCATGACCGCAAACTGGAAACAAAACCCTGTCTACGAGCATCAGACGGGAGCACTTGTTCGTTTACGGCTGGTCGCAACAGACGTGACACGCATCTACAAGCTGTTTGCAACAGGCGAGCATGGAAAAGTCATCGCCATAGACGGACATCCGGTGCGTGATACTGTAGCCTGGCCGACGGATGTTGCGCCCCATATAATGGGTCCTGGTCAGCGCATCGAATTGGCAATCAAGATGCCGGACCGTGAAGGTGCAGAGGTTGTTATCACCCATCAATCGGGACAGGCGCCACGACCTCTGGTAACACTCCGCTCGGTCGGTGCCCCATTGAAACGCAATCTCAAAGACCTCCACACTCTTCCAGCCAATCCAGTCCCAGAACCGGATCTCAAAAGCGCAGAAGTTGTCGAGTTCGTATTTGGTTGGACGCCGCAGTCGATGAAACCGAACAATGGATATTGTGGCTCGCTGGGTTATACGTTCTGGTCAATTGACCGGAAGCCGTGGCCCGGTGATGCCGCAGACGGGACAAAACCTCTTGCTGAGTTGAAACTGGGGCGCAGTTATATTCTCCGCCTCCGAAACGAGAGTCCCAATGCACACCCGATTCACTTGCATGGACTTACATTCAGGCCGATCAGATCAAACCAGCGCAACCTGCCATCGAATTGGACCGATACGGCACTTCTCCTGAAGAATGAGACGATCGACATCGCTCTTGTCGCCAGCAATCCGGGCGACTGGGCATTCCACTGCCATGTGATTGAGCATCAAAAAACAGGACTGGCTGGCTTCATTCGCGTGTCTTGAGCGACACGACAAGTTTATAGCGCGTCTGATGCAAATGGAATCATGACGCGACGCCCCAGGTAGCTCCATAGACATCCCGGTGTCTCCATTTAAGTCGGACACTCTAGATTACATCAAAGCGAATTCACGAATGCAACGAGCGCTGTACGTTCGTCAACGCTGAGTTGCGCATAGAAGTTACGCGCACGTTCGGCTTCGCCACCGTGCCACAAGATCGCTTCCTCAACACTTCTCGCGCGCCCGTCGTGAAGGAAAAATGCACGCCCCGTCACAGTTTTCGTTAGACCTATTCCCCACAAAGGAGGAGTCCTCCACTCCCGCCCCGAGGCTGCCGCCTCAGGTCTGTTGTCTGCAAGGCCCTCCCCCATGTCATGCAAGAGAAGATCTGTATAAGGCCAGATGATCTGTCCTTGCAGACTTTTTATCGGAACTTTCATGCCGGTTGTCATGCGTGGGCGATGACACTGCGCGCAACCCGCATGTCGAAACAGTCGGTGCCCTGCTCTGACTGCTGGGGATTTTGCATTTCGACGTTGCGGAACCGCAATAGTGCGAACGTAGAAAGTCACCAGATCCAGAAGCTCTTTATTCACCTCGTCTTTGTCTTCAGCACCATGAGGCGCATTTCGGCAAAAGTCTTGCGTTGGTGTGCAATCCCCCGCTGTCGCGCGGAATATGGGTGTCGAAAGCCCTAGATCTCCAGAGAATGCATCAGCAATTTGTTGCATCAGTGTGGGTTGACCAGCTTTCCAACCAAATCGACCAAGCATCAATCGTTTGTGGCTCAAAGACCATACGCGATTGGCCCTACCAGAAATCCCATCTGCATCTTTGTCTTCAGGGTCTTCAAATGAGAGAATATCTTCCGGTGACACAGCTTCAAGTAAACCTAATCCGATCATCTGGTTGGCGATACGGGGGGAGAATTGCACATCCTTTCGCATTGGTCCGTACTTGAGGTTCTGGAAACGGTACCTGGGTGTTCTGAGACTCACCACTGTTCCGTCAGCTAACGTTACATGGGATTCGATGTATGCGACTTTGAACTCCCCCTCGGCGTCGTGTCCCTGGATCGCAAAATCCTGCAGTTGACGACCATATATCGGCTCCGGAACATCACCAAGGTGCGCTGTATTGGTCAGTAAGGCCGTCGGCGAACTGGTGCGGGGAACCGAAAGGCGCATCACCATGGAGATTGCGTTATCACCAACATCAGGGGGATGGCCTCTACCATTCTTTTTATGGCACCGTGCGCACGACCTCGCATTATATAGTGGACCAAGACCATCGGAACTCCGTGTGGTCGAGGGAGATGAAACCCATAGTTTTCGAAAGACCGCACGCCCCAGATTGAACGTGAACCTCTCATTAAAATCCAGATTCCCTGACGGTTGTGAGAAGGTTCCAGAATCGACGCGAGATTGCCTGGACGTCGCAAAACCACCAGGGAGATTTCTTGCAGCTTGTATTTCATCAACCATTGCCGCGTTGTCCTCGGCCCACGTATTGTGTAGCCAGCCGAACAACATGATTGAAGGGATAACAGTCGCGACGACGAAGTGTTTCATAAATGCTGGCCTACGACATCCATCAGGCGTTCAGGTTGGCGCTTTTCTTCTGAACATTGAAATCCGACTATTGATCGTGTCACCCTGATCAGATTTCAGACCTAAAACGCTTCACGTCACCCCAAATTTTGCACTTCACGCTATCGACGCGTGGTACTTGCGCATCGTCACACACGGAGTTCAGGCGGAATGCTGACTCTCGATATCAACTTTTATACGAAATTTATTGACGCATCAAATAGCGGATATTGATCCTCTGCCGAAACGGCGCAACCACGCTCCGTCAGAACATTTAGTGTTCCAGAATATGAAGACAGATTCCTAACTTGCAATGGCCCTCTTGACCTCACAGTGACGAATATATTCTTCGGCAATGATCCCTGTCAGTTCCTTGCAATCTTGCTCACTGAATGTCAGAGGGATGCGAAGGTCACATGTGGTTGCCAGCGTTGCGAGCGTCGAGGGCAGTTTGGGGATATCATCCAGATAGGCCCAGGAGTCGTATCGGCTCGTAAATGCATCAGGTTCTTCTGCACCAAACCATTTGATGACCACGCCACGTTTACCGCATGAGGAAACAAAATCCGGGATGCATTCAGGACCCAGTTCTGTTGCCTGAAACTGAATGGAAGAACCTACGAACTCTTCGTGCTGATGCCGTTCAGGGACTCTCATGCCAGGTATTTCCGCCAGTCCGTTTTGCAAGATGGAATAACGTTCATTCCAGCGGCGAACGTTGTCTTGCAGAATTGGGAGTTGCGCACGAATGAGCGCAGCTCGCAGGTTGTCCAGCCTGGCCGAACAATTGGGACTTTCCAACCGCGTTGTCTGAAACACAGACTCCTCGGGTATCGCACCATGCGCTGCGTAATTCATATAGGAGCCGGAAATCACAACAGCCCGCGAGGCCAGCTCGGCATCATTGGTTGTGAGCAATCCCCCCTCACCAGAGTTGATATGTTTGTACGTTTGAGTGGAAAAACACGCGACGCGGCCGAAATTTCCGGATCGTATGCCTTTCCACCGCGCCCCCATCGTGTGAGCGCAATCTTCGATGAGCGTGATATCGAGTTCTTCGCAAATTGCGACAATGGCATCCATATCCGCAATGTGCCCACGCATGTGGGACAACATGAAAAACTTCGCGCCGCTGGCTTCTGCTTTTGCCCGCAGGTCTTCAGGGTCGGTGTGCCAATTTTCATCAATCTCGACAAGGACCGGTTTTCCGCCTGCCGCGTGGATCGAACCAGGAACAGGCGCGAGCGTGTAAGCGTTCGCAAGCACCTTGGTTCCTGGGGTAACCCCCGCAGCACGCAGCGCAATCTGAAGTGCCTGACCACCTGAGGTTGTCGCCAGACAAAACGCTGCGTCCTGCCATGCGGCATACTCCGTTTCGAGCAACGAGGCTTCGGATGTTTCACCCGGCACCACGTTGTAGCGATGCAGTCGACCCGACTTCAAAATTTCGCATGCACGTTCAATTGCAACATCAGGAATCGATTCCTGCTGCGTGAATGATTTTTCAAATCGTTTCGTCATGTTGTTATCAATCTAACCACATCGAAAAGGTTGCGTTGGGCAGGATCATGCATTGCGCTGAATGGATTTCCAACCGAAATAACTGACATGGAGTTCGACAGAAGCGCTCTCCTCAATTCCATTTTATTACCCCGGACAAAACGCGAGCTTGCGGTTAGGTGCGCCTTGCTCTGAACCATTGCATGAACGCTGCAAATGCAATGACCAGAAGAGGGCCGCCAAAAAGATTGATCATTGTGAGCCAGCGTCCAAGTCGCTCCACATCCTCACGCATCCTTCTGCGGATTTCACGCAATTCCCTGCGAAACGGGAGTAACTTTGCGCGAAGCTCCGTGACCTGATTACGAATTTCGTCTGGCAATTGTTCAACTCGCGATGCACCTGTGGCTTTCATGACCTGAGCAATGCGACTGTCGACCTCGGAAATCCGTGTAACATGTTTCGCCTCCTGATCCCGGTACTTTTCCTGACCAACGCGCAGCATGTCCGCGATACGTGTGAAGGATCGTTGAAGCCGCCCACGTGAGCGGATGCCGATCAATCGGGGGGAGCCAGATGCAAATTCGAGCATGTTGAGCAAGAACGTCACATTGTCGTTCAATGGCCGCGCGACGGTTCTCCCATTCGCCGTAACGTTCTGTAGCGACATGGGATCAAATAGCCAATCGGCGTCGGCAACGGCAAAAATCTGTCCCGGACGCTTGTCACTGCCGCGATCGGGTGCCGTGCATCCCGCCATGACATTTCGAAACGGCCCCTTGAGTGAAACAGCAATGATCCGCCCACCGATTTCATCTGGCTTGAAAGCACCAGCCAGAACTTCGGCGGAAGCATCCTTGAACTTTTCTCGCGAAAGCGCACCAGAACCCCGCCCCGTTCTGACAAGTGCGTCCACACCATCTTTCCGTTTTTCTCCGCGAAAAGCGCCGGCTTCGGCAAACAGCAATTCATTCAAACTCGCAGTCACGCTATGACCATCAGAAAGTGCAGACTGCGATGCTCGAAGCCAGAATGGATAGCTGAGTTGGCGATTATCGCTTCCAGCAACAGGCGCTGCCAACTGAGCATCGCCTATAACGTGCGGACCCAGATAGTGGGCGCCATAGCGTGACAAGAGATCCGAGATATCATTGATCGTGCCATCATCGTCAGGGGTTGGTGACACGGCCGCGTTCCCGCGATTGAATCTTGGATACGGATCAATCATGACGATGAGACCACCGCCACCGACCACGTGGCGGTTGATTGCACACAGCATTTCAGGTTTGAGAATTGGTGCGTCAATAACAACGAGCGTGTCCAGTGCTTTGGGTAGAGTCTCTGAAAAATGAGGAATAATCGCGACGTCATACTGACGTTTGACTTCTTCCAGAATGGCAAGCCCTTCGCGTGGCGTATTGAGATGCGTTGGACGGAGCAATGGCGACAAGAGACCAACGCTTGGTATTTTCTTCTTTCCCAACGAGTCGATAGCAAGCGTCAAATCATACTCAAGTAATCGATCTCGTGCGCTGTCGAAGTAGGAAATGGCAGAGTTCCGATTTCCGTGGCGAAAAACAGCACCAAGCATAAAGGTGTCGCCAGAGGTCATCGGAATGCGCCTGATTCCACTGGCAAGCGCCGCCTCTTCCCTGTTGCTATCGACTTCAATACGGTGCACTGCGAGCGAGATGCGACCGCGTGCCTTGCTCGATATATTTTCCAGAGTGGATTGTGTGCGGCGGGCATGCGCCCGAATACGCGCCGGGATCGCCGTTTCGTCAGCGCTATAATAGAAATCGATGTGCACTCCTTCGGGAGCATCTTGTGCAGCGTTGATTGTTTCAGGATGGAGCGTGAACTCCTGCTCAGACGTCGCGTCGATAACTCCAGAAAGTTGCGTCACCCCAAACAGAATGATAATTGCACCAAGCAATGCCAACATGTGAGTGCCTGCACGTTTGATACGATCCGTAATTTCAAAGGTCCCGCTACTGCGGCGTTGCCCTACGACACAGACAGTCGCACTCAGCGCCAAGCCTATCAACGCAATGAAATAGGTGATCGCGGCAACTGGAACCTCACCGGACGTCATTCGACTGAACCAGTGTTTCGGGCTGAGGGCGGTGAGCACGGTGATGATCTGCCCGGTTGGCCCATCTCCGAACCGTGAACCGAGGTCCCATCCTGTCAGCAGTAATACAGAAAGAAATCCCAAGCCAAGAACATAGGCACTGATTTGATCACGCGTCAGCGAAGCCGCAAGAAGCGCTGCCGCATAGAATGCGGCAAGCAAGAACACGGCACCGAGATAACCGGCAACGACAACACCCCAGTCAGGATCCCCGAGATAGGCAACCGTCGCAATGAAAGGCGCGGTCATGGCCAGTGTAATCAACAGGATGGCTGTTCCAGAGACCCACTTCCCGAACACAAGCGCCGAAATGGGAATTGGTAGGGAGAAAAAAAGTTCCAGCCCGCTATCCCCGGCATTTTCGGCGAAGCTCCGCATGGCAAGCGCCGGTGCCATGACGAGTGCGATCCACGGCAGGAACGTCCATTGCAGGTCAAGTGTCGCGTGATCGGTCGCGAAGAAATCTGCAATAAGAAAAATACAGATGGCCAACGCCAACAGAAACCAGATCTGGAACAATGCGGTAAGGCGGGTGTGAACGAGTTGGCGCCACTCTTGTCGCGCAACGGCGTACATCGTCGACAACCACATCATGACGTTCGTTCTTCCAATTGACGATCGTTTGCGATCAAGCGCAGGATGGCCGGTGCCAGACGTCCCGCATCATCGGTCAGTTCGTTCTTCATGGAATCTGCAACCACACATCCCGCATTCATCACAACCAGCCGATCACAAAGACATTCCGCCTCTTCCAGGATGTGAGTAGACATGATGATCGCGCGGTTTTGGGCAAGGTCTCGCAGAACAACACGCAAACTGGACTTTTGACGCGGATCGAGCCCATCTGTCGGTTCATCGAGAATGAGAACCGGTGGATCGTGTATCAAGGCTTGCGCCAACCACGCACGTTGCCGCCATCCCTTGGAGAGCATGCCAAGGGTTTTGTGTGTCGCTTCTTCCAGACGCGTCAGATCGATCACTTGATCCATGGCTGTCGCAAGTGTTTTTCCTCGCAATCCACGGGCCTCTCCAACAAAGGATAGAAATTCAAAAACGGTGAGCGTTGCGAACCCGTTCGCCGCTTCCGGTAGATAGCCGAGCTTTGTCTGCGCGGTGATACGGTCATGACAAATGTCCGAGCCGGCGATCCGCACAGAACCAGCGTCCGGCATCAGGCATCCTGCCATCATCCGCATGGTCGTCGATTTCCCGGCACCGTTCGCACCGAGCAAGCCTACAATTGTGGAGGGGGCTATTGAGAACCCGACATCGCGAACTGCAGATATGCCACCAAACGATTTTTGCAGATTCAACGCTTCGACAAGCATGCGTTTGATTTTCTTCCGGATGCGTTGCAATAAGATCAGGGACGCAGGTCCGAAACGAACCCCGCGACAATGAAAAGTCCGATACTCACAAAGGTTATAGCATATCCGGCAGTTGTCAGTCGCCTCGACCATGCGTTTTCACGATCAGGGCTACGACCGGTTGTTTCAACAGGGTGACCAGGTTGCCATCTCTGCGGCATCCCGCCCCCAGAATCAGGGGGGCGCCGAGGCGTTCCTGTCAGACTTCCAGCAACGACGAGTACAGCGCCGATCAGTGCGCATGCAATAACGATGGGGCGTTGCGAAAGGAAGATCAGCGTGTCAATCACGTTTAACACCACTCCAGCGTTCAGGTGCCTGCCACCAGAAGATTTAAATCAGCGCTTGCGGAAACTTTCCGCGAAATCGCCACTGTCAGCATCAGCCGCAAAGTTCTTCATGGCTTCCTCATGAAGGATCTCCATGGCTTCGCGCTTGTATTCGTAGGCTTCTGGTGAGGAGAGCATCTTGTAATCGCGCGGTCGCGGAAGATCGATCTTGATGACTTTCCGGACCGACGCCGGTTTGTTCGATAAGATCACCAAGCTGTCAGCCAGGAAGATGGCTTCATCGATCTCTGACGTCACGAACAGATTCGTTCGCCGGTTCTCTTCGAACAGCCGGAGGAAAAACTCCTGCATCAGGCCGCGTGACATCGCGTCGAGCCCACGAAACGGTTCGTCCATGATCATGATGTTGGGATTGTTGATCAGGGCTCGTGCCAATTCGGCACGACGTTGCATGCCGCCTGAGAGCTGGATCGGGTACTTGTGAACAAACTCCCCAAGCCCGACTTTCACCAACAGACGCTCCGCTTCGGCCTTGAGGGCCTTGCCTTTGAGATCGCCTCGCAGTTTTGGACCAAAAACAACGTTTTGGTACGTCGTCTGCCAGGGGATCAGCGCCGTTTCCTGAAACACCACCATGCGGTCTCTGGCAGGACCAGTGACTATTTTCCCGTCCAGAAGAACTTCGCCCGTGTCGGGTTGTTCAAAACCGGCGATCAGGTTGACAAGCGTCGACTTCCCACATCCCGAGGGCCCCACGATGACTGTCAACTCACCCGGAGCGACAGTCACGTCAAGGTTCGTAATGACCTGATCGAGATCCCATTCATCGCCGTAAGCCTTGGAGACGTTCTTGATCTCCACGGTGCTTTTACCTACGGCCCAATCTGCTTCGGTTGACGGCTGACCATCCATATTCAAGTTCACTCTTCCTTCAGGTGACACCGCGTCCATTTTATTCCTCTCCCGGCTCTAAAACAGACGGCGCCAGGGCATGAAGTAGTGGCCAAGCCAACGGATGGCACTGGAACACAGATAACCCGCTATTCCGATCGAGATCATGCCAACGACAATCTGCTCAAGTGAACCGCCCATGTAGGAGTTCCAGATAAAGAACCCGAGGCCACCGCCACCCTGGGTGCCGCCACCGGAGATCATTTCAGCCGCAAGGACCACTTCCCATGTAATCCCCATCCCGACGGCCGCGCCGGTGAAAATCGATGGCAGTGTCCCCGGAAGAATGATTTTGGAAAACAGATCCCATTGCGATGCGCCCATGGATTGAGCGGCACGGAGATAGCGTACGTCGATCGTACGCGCGCCACCAAGCACGTTGATCACGATGGTGAAGAACGCGCCAAGGAATGTCACAAACGCGATCGACATTTCGTTGGTTGGCCAGAAAATCAGTGATGCTGGCACCCAGGCGAGGGGTGGAATGGGACGCAGGATCTCGAACGGTGGAAAAAAGATGTCCCGAAAATACTTGTTCACTGCGAGCATGAGACCAAACGGAATTCCAAGGACCATGGCCGCAATGAAGCCTGTCATCACGCGCCTGAAGCTGGCAACCCAGCTCCACCAGTAACCTGGTTTCGGCAAAACTCCGAGCCAGGCGACTGCGACATCTGTCGGTGGGGGAATTAGTCCGATGCCCGGTAACGTCCAGGCTTTGCCAAAGATCTCGTCAAACCGGGATCCCAACTCCCACAGCAGGAGGAACACGACGATTGCCGTAACACCACGCCGCAGCGACTCGTTTTGACGAAATTTTTCAAACCGGGTGCGCTTTCGGGGCACTGCATGTGCGTGGCTGGATTGTGCGACGTCTGCCATGATGAAACTTCCTCGCCCTATGCCATCTCGCGTTCACCAGCCTGAAAGGCCTTGATCGCTTCTTCGTGTACAGCTTCGTTGACTTCGTCCATCAGCAATCGAAATTGCTCGGAAGACTGTGTTTCATAGCTCCGAGGGCGCGGGATATCGACCGACACGGTCTTCTTGAGTTGACATGGTCGAGTGGTGACCACGTGTACCTTGTCGCCAAGAAAGATCGCTTCTTCGAGATCGTGCGTAATGAAGAAAATCGTTACCTTGGTTCGGTCATACGTTTCGAGAAGTGACTCGTGCATGATGGATTTTGTGAGCGCATCCATAGCTCGATAGGGCTCGTCAAGCAGAAGAACTTTAGGATCATTAATCAGTGCCCGCACGATTTCAGCACGTCGTGCCATACCCGAAGAAACTTCACCGGGATATTTGTCGACAACGTTGCCAAGACCTGACTCGGAAAGCATGTCTCGCGCCTTCTCCAGTGCCTGTTTTTTTCGAAGTGTCTTCTGAACGGTTGGACCGTAGGCGACGTTCTCAGCCAGGGTCTTCCATGGAAAGAGCGCTCCGTGCTGAAATACGACCATACGCTCAGCCGCCTGTTCGGCCTTGGGTTTCGAAGGACCGCACAACAACGCGTCATCCAGAAATATCTCTCCATGCGTAATGGAGTGAAAACCAGCAATTGCGTTCAGCAACGTTGTCTTGCCACACCCCGATGGCCCGACAATCATGCATACTTCGCCGGCTGCGATCTCCATCGAGCAATTGTCGACGGCCATCACGTTGACCCCTTCGGGGTCGTATATTTTTGTAACGTTGCGTATGCTCAAGGCGCCGCGCTGTGTCGTACTGGTATTCATGGTGGCTCTTTCATCGCGTAACGGCGGCGTCATGTTCATGAGTGTTTTGACCTGCTGATATCCGGCATGTGCAGTGAACTCAGCGACCTTGCAGTGCAAGTTCCTTCACCTGCCATTGCATGAGGCGGTTTCCGATCACACGAACGATAACGGATGTGAACCACCCGACAAATCCAAGCGTAATCATGCCGATGACCATGGGTACGGTGACGTTGTTCATGTAGGCGTCAACGATCAGGTAGCCGAGACCAAGATCTCCCGAAACCATTTCAGCAGCCACAAGCGAGAACCATGCGACACCAATCGAAATCTGTAGTCCCGTGAAAATGTAGGGAAGCGCCCCAGGCACAACGACATTCTTGAAAATGTCCCACTTGCTCGAACCGAGGCAACCGGCAGCGCGGAAGTACTCTTCGTCAATCGACTGAACACCAAGCATGGTGTTCAGTGTCGTCACGAACAACGAAGCCAGCGTTGCAAGGAAGATTACTGGTGCTTCAAAGCCGGGAAACATCAGGATGGCGAGCGGAACCCACGCCAGTGGCGGGATTGGGCGCAGGGTTTCGAGGATTGGAAATATGTATTGCCGAATTTTGTCTGACCATCCCATGAACAATCCAAGCGGTACGCCAACGCCTGTCGCAATGGCAAACGCGATGGCGATACGCCGACAACTGGCCAGGATATGATCGTAGTATTCAGCCGTAAAAAACGAAATCCCCTGAAAAGGTTCGTAGGAGAACCACTCTTTCGCGATCGCAACCGGTCCCGGAATCTTGTCGAACCGATCCAGCTTGAGTCCTTCGCATAGCAGCCAGTAGGTGAACAGCCACAGAAATACACCGAAACCCATCAGATACGGTTTGGGTGTCGAGAGGGCCTCCTTCAAGCGATAAATCAGCAGGGCCAGTCCGGTCGGCGCCTCGATCCGATGTCCTGTCGTTCCACCTGCATACTGCGTAGCCATATGTTCTCACGTGCTCGTTTGAATTTCAGACGTCGATGCTCAAATACAGACTTTTGGTACAAGCCTAACACTAATACCGACCTTGCCTCGCGTTCGCGGAACCAGGGAAGAAAAGGTAGATTTACGCCCCATGTTCCGGCGAATTTGAAGCAATCTGCTTGTGTGGTGTCTCAGCCGATCAAGGTTTTGAAGGTATACTGACCGGCTGAGGCAAGTGAGTCGTTAGACTACTTTTTGTATGCAGACATAGGCTGCGACTTGATCACACCAACAGGCGCTGTCAATCCACGGGCCTTGAGCACGTCAGCAGCAAAGTTTGGCATGATGCCATCACCACGGATCTCGGCTGCAGCAGCAGGCTTGCGCGGCAGGCTGTAAAGGAAGCCCGTCGCATTCTTGAGAAGTACTTTGGCCTGATCGGTGATCGCGAAATCAAGCGTCAATTTCGTTGTTCCTTCCGGGCCATGGTACATGGAGGCCCAAAGAACCTCTTTGTCAATTTGCTCGGTTTGGGCTTCTGCCATGGCTGCCACTTCACCAGCGTTGTTCAAGTCAGCAAGGAACAGTTGAGCGTCGAGCTCTGCATTCATCCACGCTGTCACAGCATCCGGACGTTGTTGGATCAGGTCGTTCAGCATGACCATGAATGCACCGTCCAGCGCATTAAAGTCTTCTCCGGACGCACCGCGGCGCGCCAGTCCTGCCTTCACGATTTTGGTCGCAGTTGGTTCCCAGATCGCCGCAGCGTCCAGTTTACCAGCGCGGAAGTTGGTCGTGATAACTTCAATATTCTGGTTCAGGTAGCGCCTTGGCTTGATCCCGGCTTTTTCGAATGCCAGGCGTGCAAATCTGTCCGTACAGGCGCCATGCGGAGCAGACGTCGTTTTGCCGTCCATCCATTTGACAGCTTCAACACCGTTCTTGAACTGCGGCGCATCATTGCGAACAAGGAAGTTGTTGCACTGCTGCTTCGAAGTACCCAACGCAGCAACAATACGAATGTCAGTGCCACCGCGGTTCGCGATATTCTTGAATGTCGACGCAATGGCCGGCATGTCACCCATGTAGCCAATGTGCTGCTTTTCACCTGTCATCGCATTCACGATAACAGAGCCTTGCAGGCCGACCTGAAACTCTGCAGTCGAACCAGCCGGAAGATGTTTCTTCCAGAATTGCTTGCCGTTGTTGATAACGCCCGTCCAGGATTCCGTGTAGTAGGGCTGGTACCCGATGACGAGTTGGACAGGCTCACCTTTCTTACCAAATTCAACCGCAGAACTGGTTGTTGGTGCGATCAGTACTGCAGCCGTCATTGCCGCTGCCGATGTTAGAAATCTGTATGTCGATCCCATGCGCTTCCTCCCGAAACTTCTGTTGACGTTCACCGATTATTTTTCGTTGAATTCGGCATTGAATGCGTCTAATGCTGCGCCGCAACATCGGAATTTAATACCCGGATTGCTGCGATATTTTACTCCTTTCGCAGTTACTTCCGCCTCAGACGGTATCGTGCGATATGGCCACGATACTGTTCGGAATGTCTGGCACGCACACGCCTTCAAACCGTTCTGCGTCGAAAGCTAGATCACTGTTAAAACTGGCAAAAAACTATTCTGGTTCCTGCCAAATGCGCGATCTGGACGCACCTTGAATGGCACGACTTAGGGGCGTCCAAGTAAAATCGTTCCTGTTGATCTGATTATACCCTGTATCTATCAACGGTGTTGCGATGATCGACGTCAACGTTCATCGTCCGGTCGATCAAATTTCTGCCGCATCGCAAGATACACAAATTCAATCAACTCATAGAAACTTTTGATTGTGTCTATTATGGCGGGTGGCTCGGCACACCTGCTACTACTTGGGATAGACGCACTCTGATTGGGCTCTGGGCCTGGCGGAGGTGGCATGATCGTCACTCAATTGAGGCGGACGTCTTCTGTGTTCCGCCATGACTGGCAAACGTCGCCTTCAACGCAGTGCTGCAAATTATTTCGTTTTGGCACGTTCGCGGCTTGTTCGCCCCGTGGACGCAACGAGGAGCTGAGAAATGCCCGCACGCAATCACAGTCAGTGGATGGCCAAACCGCCGCTTGCAGACGATGAATGGATCGACAGCCGCATCTATTCAGATCAGGAAATTTTTGAAGACGAACAAGAGAAAATTTTCAAACACGTATGGGTTCCTGTCTGCCACGAGTCCGAGCTTCCAAAGGCCTACGATTTCCGGACAACAAGCATTGCCGGAGAGCCGGTAATCATTTGCCGTGGACCGGATGACGAGGTGAGAGCCTTCCTGAACGTTTGTCCACACCGGGGTATGCTGATTGAAAGGCGTCCATCCGGAAGTTTTCTTGAAGGTCAGCCCTCCGGAAATCCAAAACGCATCACGTGCATGTTTCACGCATGGCAGTTCGACATGAAGGGCAACTGCGTCTACGTCGCACGTGAAAAGGAAGGGTATCAGGACCGTTTCTGCAAGGAGCAGGCAGGCCTTCGCCGTTTGCGCTGCGAGGTCAAGTTCGGCGGATTTGTATGGGTCAATCTGGACGACAAGCCATCCGTGTCCCTTGAAGACTGGGCCGGAGCGCCATTCGAATGCTTGCGCAAGACCTTGGACGAAGAGCCTCTTGAAATATTCCACTACCACAAGGCGGTTATCGACACGAACTACAAGCTCTGGCACGACACCAACAGCGAATTCTATCACGACTTCATGCACTACCATAACCGCGTAACGGGCTTTAATGACGCCTACTTCGCGCGGAACAACGAAGCCTTTCCGCACGGTCACGTTGTAGTCGGAACATTCGAAGTGAACTATGAAAACTATGAAGGTTTCGAAAGTCGCGGAGAATTATCATTCCCACATCTCCCACCAAACCAGTGGTACATGATCGACCTGTTTCCGGGTTTCAACTTTAACCTCCGTGGCTCGGCATTGCGTTGCGATACCGTGACGCCACTCGGGCCTGACAAGGTCATGATCGAATTCCGTGGCCTTGGCCTCAAGAGCGATACGGAAGAAGAACGTATCACCCGCATCAATCACCATAATTCGATCTGGGGCCCCTTCGGTCGCAACCTGCACGAGGATTTGATTGGCGTTGCCGGGCAAGGCACCACCATGCGTCCAGGTACGGAAGAGCGTCGCATCCTGCATGGTCGCCAGGAAAACCAGACCATTCACGACGAAAACGGCATGCGCCACTACTACGAAGAATGGGGCCGCTGGGTTGACCGTTCGCCGAGTCAACCAGATCAAGCGTACTCGGTTCGCCAGGGTGTCGCCGCCGCCGAGTAATCGGTTGACAAAAAATGGTGGAGCCATTGGATGAACAATCGCTCCATCAGCACCGTCGCATCGTATATCGCGATCACGCGACGCCGAACGCTGAAAGATGATCTGCAATCGTCGCAGAGTTAGGGGTTAATCCCCGTGGTTGCGCGTGCGACGATCGAGAATTGACGTGCAGTCTTGCGTCAGGGAAGGAATGTCTAATGCCGAAAAACGGGTATGAAACGGCACAAGCCGTACGGGACACAATTTATCGCGCATCTTTGGCGTTGGATGATTTCAGCTGGCAGGACTGGCTGGACCTGTGTGCCCCCGATGAGTTCCACTACATGATCACATCGTTCAGCCCCGAGATCGGCAAGAACATGATTTATCTCCAGGGTAGCTGGAAAGAGATGAAACTCATGGTCGACATGCTCCCGAAGCACAACACCGACCACTCACCACTTCACAGGCACACATCTGTCTACACAGTCGATGTGTCTGCCGACGGAAAAACGGCTGAAGCTGTCAGCTCGGTCGTGATCTATCAGAACATGTTGGATGGAATTAACTCCCATATCGACTCCGGTGAGAGCCGTTTGTTTCTCGTTGGCAAGTATCATGATCAATTCAAGATCGAAGATGGCGTCGCAAAATTCACCAAACGCGACACGCGGTTGGGCAATCGCCGTCTCGACAAGGGGTCACATTACCCGATCTAGCCCTGGTCTTTCGTTTTCTGACTCGTTTCAAGACGCAGCTGTTTTCAGACACCCAAAAGCAATTCAAGGATCATTGAGAGCGAATGAGCTGGATCAAAGTATGCAAGACGGACGACGTTCCGGAAAACTCAGTTAAGAAATTTTGGGCTGGTGGCGGAACAATTCCGCTCGTCATTGCGCGCCATAAGAACGGCTATCGCGCCATGCCACCGGTATGCCCTCACATGGAAGAACCACTGGACGTATCAGGTGTCGTCGCCGGGTGTGTATTGACGTGCACCAAACATCTGTGGGCATGGAACCTTGAAACACTGGAGTTACAGGGCGAAGCGGAAAAACCTCTCAAGACATACGACGTCAAGATCGAAGGTGAAGATGTCATGGCCTTTATTTCCGAAGAGCTCGTCTACGAGTTCGACGACGAAGACGATATGGACGATGATGACTTCTTCAATTCCTGAGTTGGTTGGTCCAGAGTTTAAAACCACATGACAGTTACTCTGCAGACAAAGTCCGGTGAATTCAAGTTCGAGACAGCACCGGGCGAGCCCGTTTTGTTTGCAGGATTGCGCGCTGGCCTGACCTTGCCTTACGAGTGCGCCACAGGCACTTGCGGCACATGTCGCGCACGCAAAATATCTGGTGATTGCTCTCCGGGTTGGTCTGAAGCGCCGGGAATGGCTCGTTTTCATCCCGACAAGGGTGACATGCTGATGTGCCAGGCGAAGGCATCGGGCGATTGCCTGCTCCGTGTTCCCGCCGATGTTCAGCAACGCGATGCAAACACATTGTCTCCGTCATCTATACAAGGGCGCATATCAGCGTGCCGGATGCTGACCAGCGACGTCATGCACGTCGAGCTGTTTCTCGATCAACCGATCCCCTTCGATGCCGGTCAATTCATGGTTGTCGGCGCACCGGGCCTCGAAGGCGGTCGAGCTTATTCGATGGTCAACCACGCCATGGAAACCGACCAACTCAATTTTGTTGTGAAACGAAAACCGGACGGTGGGTTTTGCAATTGGTTGTTTGACAATGATGTTGTCGGGAGTCTTGTCACCCTTTTTGGACCACTAGGTGCGGCAACATTTCGCCCGGAAGAGGGTTTTGACCTGCTGTGCATCACCGGAGGGTCTGGTATCGCAGGGATCATGTCGATTTTGAGCCATGCCAGTGCCATCGATTATTTCATGACACATCAAGGTCAGCTGTACTTTGGCGTTCGCACGCTCGCCGATGGGTTCTATCTTCCAGAGCTTGCCGCAATGATCGCGAAGAGCAGAGAGAATCTTCAAGTTACACTCGCTCTATCAGATGAAAAACCATCGTCGGATAGGCATCCTGATTTCCCAGACATCAGATTGGCCGAAGGGTTCGTTCACGACGTCGCAGCCCAATCGATCGACGGCTCTCAAGAAAACACGATTGGCTTCGTCGCTGGCCCCGCTCCAATGGTCGATGGCGCCATACGCGTATTGATCGCGAATGCCGGCTTGCCAGCCAATCGCATCCGCTACGATAAATTCAGCTGAGATGTGATAAACAGTTCAAATCACGGATGATTAAAAATCTGCATCATTCAATCGCCAGCCGCGATGACAATTGAAAGTTTGATCCTATGGAATCCGTCACTTGGCAAACCATTGAGTTACCGCAGTCTGCACAGCTCGCTGATGCACGACGGCAGGCCCACAACGCGGTGCACTGGCTTGCACGGATTGCCAATAGCTACATCGCACCAGGAGACGACAACAGTCATGTCGCGATCAACTGGGATGACAAGGCAGGTGCATTGCGCACGCAGTCCTTCTCCGACAATCTCAATGTTGAGTTGAGAATTGCGCAACTTCAGCTCCAGTTCTGTGAGAATGGCCAGCCCGTTCCGCACATCCTGAGCTTTGAAGAGCGCACGCCGGCACACGTTGAAGCGTGGATTCTTGTCGAACTGCTACACCGAGGTGTTGAGCGGACATCTTTTACCAAAGAACTCCCGTATCCAGCGGCGGATCTCATGCTCGGCGACAGTGAAGAGCACGCACCCGGCGATTATATTGAGGAACTGGCATCGCTCGACGGGTGGTTGCGCAACGGCGCTGCGGTCTGCAGCGCATTGCGTCATGATCTTCGGGATGAAGCCGCAAATGGCGTGAAAGACGATCCGCTGACCCTTTGGCCACAAACCTTCCAGCTCGGCATTGAACTACCATTGCCAGTCGGTAGCGGCGCACCGACATTGCGTGTCGGGATATCGGCCGGAGACAACTTGCGGCCGGAACCCTTCTTTTTTGTTGGAACACCTGCGCAAACAATTGCAGGAGATTTCGCCCCGGACAGCATCCTGTCGTCCCGTCGGATATTGGAGCAAAATTTGACGTCTGATGACGTAATAAATTTCCTGAAGGACGGCATTGCATCGCAACGAAAGCGTCTTGCAGGATAGAAGAGCGTGCTTAAAGCTTTGCAAGCACGCTGCGATAAAGAGAATTATTCTGCAGGTTCCACGGTCAGCACTTTCTGCTTCGCTTGTTCCCGCATCGCTTTGGATTTCATTTCTTCTCGCGTCTCTCCAAGAAGAATACGCAGATCACCAGTTTTGTCGAACGCCGTGGCAATATCAACCATCACACTTGCCATTGGCATGACCGTTTCTGCTTCGGCCCAGAACAAGCCCACTTCCTGACTTACCTCAGGTTCAACCAATTGCAATGCCATGGTTCCCGGATGCAATCCGGGCATACGCGTAAAGTGAGATGGGATGACGGTGCAGAGTTCCGTGAACTGGACCTGGAACATCAGATGCAGGATTGACTCGGATTCGACCTTCGGTGTGACTTTACATCCGGCGGCTTCAAACGCCTGATCGACATATTGGCGCTCGTGCATCGTGGAGCGCAACAAGGCCAGTGGCAGATCCGCAGCCTCTTTCCAGGTTATCTGTGTCCGACCTTCGAACTCGATCGAGTCCGGAACAAGCAAACTCAGTTTCTCGGTATAGATCGGCATCACATTGCGTCGACCAAGGTCAGCGTTTTCAACGTAGGTAATCGCACAATCGAGAGTGAAATTATCAAGCCCGAGCTTCATGGCTTCATTACCAATGAAGTGAACATCAACATGCACCCCGGGGTGATGTTTGCGAACCTGTTGCAACATAATTGGCAAAACAGGCGACATCGAAGGCATGGCCCCCATGCGAAGCGAACCATGCAGGTCATTTTGCATGGTCGATATTTCGTCACGCATTGCATCGCAATGGGAGATGATCAGACGCGCCCATTTGGCGACCCGTTCGCCTTCTGCCGTCAGACCATGAAACCGTTGTCCACGTCCGCGAAGAAATATGGGAACACCAAGTTCAAGTTCGAGCGTTTTGATACCGCTCGAAAGGCTGGGCTGCGTGACATTGCAAGTTGCTGCGGCTCGACCGAAATGCTCTTCATCGACGACAGCGAGCAAGTATTTGAATTGCCTCAGAAACACGTTGTGTGCCTTGCCTCCTACGAGAACGCTATGGTGGTCGAATTCGTCAGTTCGCGACTTATTGTCCCTGCGATTAAATAGATCAGATCATTATTGGTACATACCACCAATTTCTAATTATTGATAGATTTTACCAATTATTGCGCTGCAACATTGCATCGGGCCAAGCAGACATGGCGTGTAGTGATGTCGAGCGAGCATTGATCCAGTGAATGATGCACTGCCGAATGAGATCATTGTCACCAAATAAACGTTGATGGTTCATCCCGAGAGGCGGATGATCGCATAGGCAGTGTCATGCTTGTGTCGTTGCGGATCAAAATTTTCGAACCCCTGCCAATCATTGCATCCTTTTTGTCTTTTATTTGAAGTCCCGAGACTGTTGGCATGACAATCGTTACCGCAACCAGACGCGCTTCGTTGAAATGTACTTTCGGAATCCAATCCTGGTTTTCCATTCAGTCGCCGCGTTGACCTTGTCATAGCCTTGAACGAATGCCTGATAGGCCGTGCGCATTTGACTAAACACCAGCTTCGTTTGCCCATTGTTGATGCGAGGTTGGGAACGTTTCGCGCGCAACAGTGCTGCCGGTGCATCCCTCCACGTCACAAAAAGACTTGATAAATTTATTGGAGGACCGCTCATGGCTGAGCCCGCAAAGCGCAAAAAAGTTACGTTCAAAACCCTGAATGCCAAGAAGAAAAAGGGCGAGCCGATAACCCAGCTCGCAGCCTACGACTACCGAACTGCTGTTGTTTCAGATCGCTTGGGCATGGACATTTTATGCGTCTCCGACACGGGCGGCATGATCTTGTTTGGTCACCAAAGTACGGTTTCTGTCAGTTTCGATGAAGTCATGATGATGGCCCAGGCGATTGACCGCGGATCGCAATACGGCATGCGTATGGTCGACATGCCGTACTGGAGTTTTCACGTCTCCAAGGAGCAGGCAATCGAAAATGCAGGGCGCTTCGTTCATGAGGCCAACGCCGAAGTCATGAAATGTGAGGGCAACCGTCATCACGCGGCAAACATTGAAGCGATCGTCAATGCTGGCATCCCGGTTCAGGGGCACGTCGGTATCACACCCATGCGTATGCCTCAGCTTGGTGGATTCGTTGCGCAGGGCAAAACAGCAGCCAGTGCCAAAGCCATGGTCGATGACGCCAAGGCGTTTTACGACGCAGGATGTTTTTCGATCCTTTGCGAAGTGACGTCATCCGAAGTCGCTGAGTATCTTGCTGAAATTCTTCCAATTCCAGTGATCAGCCTCGGAGCGGGAAATCGCGCCGATGGTGTCCATATCATTTCATCCGACCTCTTCCATCTTTGGGAAGAACACGTCCCGAAACATTCCCGGATCTACACCGATCTTATTCCAATAATGGAAGATGTTATCACACGTTACATGAGCGACGTCGTGACACGGGATTATCCAGGACCGGCAGAGACCGTAAACATGTCTGCCGAGCATCTCGAAGCGTTCGCCAAAGACATGAAATGGGAACGCAAACTGGAAGAAATCGGTCAAGCCAAAGGCTAGATCAAGATTTGCGGGTGACCGGCCTCCCTCCGGCTCCTCGCATTCCCTCCTCCCCCGGAGGAGGCCGGATGTCATGGTCATTCTGTGATCGGGCATCCGGGACTCCCCCTTTGGCAAGCATTCCACACGACAAGGAATTGACCCTGCAATGAGCGTCAAAAGCGATATCGAGATTGCCCGCGAAGCGAAGATGAAGCCGATCACGGAGATTGGTGAGAAGCTGGATATTCCGGCGGATGCGCTGCTCCAGTACGGCCCGTCGAAGGCGAAGGTCTCCTATGATTTC
>CALHAX010000089.1 GCA_937931785.1 uncultured Hyphomicrobiaceae bacterium
TCTCGCTTTCCTCGACCCGCCCTACGCTCAGGGTCTCGGCGAAAAAGCCATCGTTGCCTTGCGCGACGGCAACTGGCTCACAGACAACGCGACGATCATTCTGGAGGAAAAAGTAGGCGCGCCCATCGACCTGCCCCCAAATTTCGAAATCGACGACGAACGGACTTACGGCGAAACCCGGGTACTGGTGTTGCGCCAGGTTTGAGGGCTAAGGTCATCGGCTGTCGCATCGGAAGCGGATCTGTTTTGCTCAAGTTATATTGTTACTGATTGAGTGATTATTGATCATCACACCCGCGCTCGTTGGATGACAAATCCAACGCCGCATGGGCAAATACTGCCGCCAAAACGATGCCCCCTCCCACAAAGTTGGCAAGTGGCGGGAGTTCTGAAAGCAGTAACCAGGCAAGAAAAATTGCGAAAGGGGTTTCGGCTGTTCCAAGAAGACCGGCCTCCCCTGCCGGGATAAGCCTCGTGCCTTCTGTCCAGAGAATGACAGCGACCGCAAACGACATTCCGAACAAAACAAGAAGCCAGACGTCAATCGTGGAAACCGCAAGTGGATCCACAACAAACCAGCCGACAGCGAAAAGTTGAAGGGCTGATACCGCCCCAGCCCAAACGACGGGGCTATCTCGAAAGACGCGAATTAGAACCATATAGAGTGCGTTTCCAGCCGTCATAAGCAGGGCAACGCCATCGCCCAACAAATTCATAGAGCCCAGCCCACCACCAACGACAACGGCAATTCCGGCAACCGAAAGAACAGCGGCGATCGCCGTGCGACGCTCCATCCTTTCCCTGAGCAACCACCAGGCAAGCCCAGCGGCCATGAAAGGAACACTGGCGTATATGATGGCGACATTCGCGATGTAGGTCATTTTGAATGCGAAGATAAACGCCAGACTTGCAGCACTTCCAACAACTGCAAGCAACCAGCCACGCCAACCAAGGCGAAAGGTTTTCCGTAACGGCTCGCCTCGTCCACGCCATGCAACATAAAGCGTGATCAACACACCGCCGACCAAACCGCGCCATGTCGAGATGGTCCATGCGTCTGCCCCGACGATCTTGGTCAACACGCCCGCAAGACTGAATGCCAAAGCCGAGAACACGACCAAAACTGCACCAAGCGTACGTGCCTCTGTCTGTTTCTCAAGAAATATCATCTTGAAGGCCGCCATTGTGGTCGTAATCTCTACAACGTAGAGGTCGCCTGCTGACAGCATCGTGTCAGGAGACCATCCGTCAAAATCTAAAAAACAGAGTGAAATACCTCAGTTAAATCAAAGGCGGTTCAATGCGATGCACGATGGGGGCATCAACTCTGCCATCGGATGCGGAACATCAGGCAAGGCTCAAGAGCCAAAGCTCAGGAGTACACATTTTCATCCCAGGCCGAATACCTTGCCTCGCAGACTGGCGTATCCGTGTTGGTTGTCAGATAATGCCCGCCTTGTCACGCTACGAAGCTGACCAGGATCGCGGGTGAATACGTTGAGACAAAGGGGATGCGCCGCACCTCATCGCCAACCGCAAGCCCACCAGAGCAAACCTACCTCGTGTGAATCGCAGCAGAACGTACCCGCCCCACCGTCTCCCTGCCCAGTCCTTCGGCCACAGGTGGTGCCAGTTCACGCTTGAGTTTGCGGGCAATCGCAACGGCATAATCATCATATGAATCGATCTGCATCACAAAGCGTGCCAGCCCGCCTGCAACTTCGCGATCATAGTAGTCGTACAATCCGGCATCATCCGTCAGGATAACAAGTCCGTTGATCGATATACCACGCGCCAATGCGTTCGCGCGCGCATCCCGTGGTGAGCGCCCTGAGTTGTTCCGGCCATCGCCCGAA
Organism: uncultured Hyphomicrobiaceae bacterium; assembly: GCA_937931785.1. Lineage (GTDB taxonomy): Bacteria > Pseudomonadota > Alphaproteobacteria > Rhizobiales > CALHAX01 > CALHAX01. Next base: position 1,857 of record CALHAX010000089.1, read on the forward strand.
ATATCGATCTTGCGTTGCCGACCATGAAATCCGTTGGTGTCCAGCAACTCCACCCCCACATCAATCGCATGGCCAAGTGCCGTCAGATGGCCCACATCGCGGCGCTCAACGTTCTCCAGTTCAGCGGCGAGTGCGGCGATCTCGGCACGAGATGTCAACAGTCTCCACGGCGGATCGAGAACGGAATCGGCCCAACCACCCCAGTGCATGACACTGATCGCTACACCTTCGCTGTACTGCAGGATGGTCGAAATAATCTCCGGGCGTCGCAAAGCATCCGCGATACCCTGTAGCTGAAGACGGTATTCCGCGCTGGTCACACTGGCCGAGGAATCAACCGCCAGAACAAGCTCCATCGAAACGTCACGTACGGGTTGTCCGCGCACCATCGTCGAACCCCAAACAGCAGTGCACGCGCACCCCAGGGCGAACAGTGTTCGAAATGGCCGCAAATACCTCAAGGCCTGAAGGTTGCCAGCTTGGCACCAAACCCAATGAACACAACGCCCGTCACGCCTTTGAGCCAGCGCTGGAATGCACCGTTCCTTGCCACTTTGGTCAGGCGGGAGAACAACAGCACCATGGCGCTGAACCACGCAGCATTGATGAGGGTATGCAGTGTCACGAGCACAAACGCAGAGCCAACCGCACCGTCTCCAATTGGAATGAACTGCGGAAACGCTGCCAGATAGAACATCGAAACCTTCGGGTTCAGAGCATTCGTCAGAACGCCTTCAAGAAAGGCCGATCGCAGCGTCCGCTTGCGTTTCGCCGGTGCAACCGCCTCCGCCGTTTGACCATCCCGCCAGGCATCCCGAAGCGCCTTGAGCCCAATCCAGCACAGGTAGGCCGCACCGAGCATCTTCACGACGAAAAAGGCTTCCGCCGACTGAAGCAGAATGACGGATATCCCGAGGATCGAAAACGCGCCATGGAGATAGAACGCCGCAACAAAGCCGGCAATGTTGGCAAACCCGGCAGCGCGGCCGGACGTCGGCACGGTCTTGGCGATCAGGACGCCGTTCGGCCCTGGCGACATGACCAGAAGCGATGCAACAAACATGAAACTGACAGCGTTGGCCCAATCCATTCCATCTCTCCCTTGAAGCAAGTCGGGTGAGACTACGCGACATCCAGCGCTATTCACAATGTCTCAATCTGCCAGATCCAGCCCCATCTGCCAGAAATCCGCTTCCAGCTTCGTTGCCTGCCGGAACAGATCCAGCAGCCGTGGATAGCGCGCCTCTGTAAGTGACAAGCCACCGAGCCGATCGATCTCGCGCTTTGCACTTTCAGCAAGCTCCTGATATTCGGCCCCACTGTATTCATCGATCCAGACGCGATAGGTGCTGTCGCCGGATGCAGGCAATGCCGCCAGTTTCGCGCCGATCTCCGCATACCCGATCACACAGGGCGACAACGTTACGGCAAGATCCAGCAGATCGCCACGCTGCCCTGCATCCAGCACGAACCGCGTGTACGCCACCGTCGCCCGCGCTTCCGGCAGTCGTTCCAGCTCGTCTGCCGCAATCCCCCACTCACCGCACAAGCGGACATGCAGGTCCATCTCGACATCAAGGATCGCCTTCAGCCCCTGAAGGTTAGCCCGCATCTCCGCAAGTGCAGGACTCTTGAAAACGGCCAGCGCATAAGCGCGCGCAAACTGGATCAGGAACAGGTAGTCCTGCTTGAGGTAGTGCTCGAACGACGCGCGCGGCAGCGACCCATCGCCCATACCACGCACAAACGCATGGTCGATATAGTCCGTCCAGTCCTGACCACAATCCGCACGCAGGCGGTCGAAAAGCATCGGGCCGTCGCTCATGACAAAAGCTCCATTCTCAGGGATTCAGGACATCGTCAACGCCGCCCGAACAGCCGCTCTATGTCGGCAAGTTTCAGTTCGACATAGGTTGGGCGTCCATGATTGCACTGCCCGGAATAGGGCGTCGCCTCCATCTCGCGCAAGAGGGCGTTCATTTCCTCACCCGTGAGCCGCCGCCCGGAGCGCACGCTGCCGTGGCACGCCATCGTTGCACATACGTACTCCAGCCGTTCCCGCAGAACCAATGCCTCACCCGCATCCGTCAGATCGTCAGCAAGGTCTTTCACCAACCCCTGAATATCGACGTCGCCCAACAGCGCCGGAACCTCACGCACAACAATCGCCGTTGGCCCGAACGGCTCCAGAACCAGCCCCAGTTCTTCAAGTTGCTCCGCCGCATCGCCAAGACGAGCAACCGACGGCTCGTCCAGATTGACAACTTCGGGGATCAGTAATCCCTGCCGTAGCACACCGCCGTTTGCGAGTGCTTTTTTCATCCGTTCGTAGACAAGCCGTTCATGTGCTGCGTGCTGGTCGACGATCACCATGGAATCCGCCGTCTGGGCAATGATATAGTTCTCGTGAACCTGCGCCCGCACGGCTCCCAGAGGTTTCTCCATGAGCGCCGTGCTGGGCGTAATGTCGGACGCAGACGTGTTGCCGGACGGCTCGGACATGCCCGCGATCGGAGCCTGCATTTCCTCAGCATAACCGTAACTCATACCCGGTGCCGTGCCCGACTGTGGCGATGCATGATACATGTGCTGCGGCGCATCACCACTCGGCTGCGCGCCCCCACCAGGTTGAGCAAATCCCGCTTGAAAAATCTCCGTACCAAGATGCGACGAGGCACGATGCCCGGCCTCCGCCAGCACGTCGCGCAATCCACCAACCAGAAGTCCGCGCACCTTACCCGCATCCTGGAACCGCACTTCGGCCTTGGCCGGGTGTACGTTCACGTCCACTTCTGTCACTGGCAGATCGACGAACAAGGCAAGCAACGCGTATCGTCCACGCGGAATGAGATCCCCATAAGCGCCGCGCACCGATCCGAGCAACAGCTTGTCCTTCACGGGTCGCCCGTTGACAAACAGATATTGTCCAGCCGCGTTGGCCCGATGCAACGTAGGCAAGCCGATGAACCCGGACAACCGCACGCCCTCGCGTTCTGCATCAACGGCAAGCGCATTTGCCATGAAATCGTCCCCCATCAACCGGCCAAGCCGTTCCAGCAACGCCTCCGGAGTCCGGCCCGTCGCAGGTAACTTGAGAGCTGTACGCCCACCGGATGTCAGGGTGAACCCGATGTCCGGTCGTGACATGGCGATCCGTTTCAGCATGTCGGAAATCGCACCACTTTCCGCTCGCTCCGACTTGAGAAACTTGAGCCGACCGGGCGTTGCAGAAAACAAATCCGCAACTTCAATCAACGTTCCCGGATTCTGTGCTGCCGGATGCACGGCAGACTTCCGCCCTCGATCTACAATAATCTCTGCACCAGAACCAGCCTGTTGCGCACTACGGATCGTAAGTTTGGCGATCGAACCGATCGACGGTAGAGCCTCGCCACGAAATCCGAGTGTATGAATATTGAGGAGATCCTCATCAGACAATTTCGATGTCGCGTGTCGCTCGACTGCCAGTGACATATCTTTTCCTGACATGCCACAGCCGTCGTCAACGATACGGATCAGTGACAGACCACCGTCAACCGTTGTCACATCGATCTGCTGCGCACCGGCATCGATTGCATTTTCGACAAGTTCCTTCACGACGCTCGCCGGTCGTTCGATCACTTCCCCCGCTGCGATTCGGTTGATCGTGGAAGCTGAAAGTTGTCGAATGGCCATGACTGACTTGCCCGCTAAGCGGGGGAATCCCGCAAGACGAACGTACTACAGCGGGAACTGCAATACAGCCTGCGCGCGCGAAGAACTCTGGAAAACCCCAGCACCTTCGCTGAGCGGAGCCTGACTTCAGTCGTCTTCGTTGAGCAGCTCGCGAGCCAGCTTCTTGCCTGTTTCCACCGCCGGTTGATCATAGGGATCAACCCCCATAAGCGCACCGACAAGAATCGTTTCGATCATGAAGTGCATCATGAGTGCACCAACCGAACGACCATCAACCTCGTCGACATCGAACGTACGATGCGGTCGCCCAGATCGGCGTAATGCCTCCGGAACCGCTTTGCCCTGCGCCATCACCAACGTCCCGGCCGAACGGTTGCCGAGATATCCGATCCCCGCCGTGTCTGCGAGATCTTGCGAAACGATGGGGCCTTCCTCGTTCGCGCGTTCGCGAATGAACGTGATCATGTGCTCGCGCGGGCCATCCATCCACATCTGCAATTGGCTGTGCTGATCGACCGGGCCCAGTGCCGGCACAGGCATACCGCCCTTGCCATTCTTGCCAAGACTTTCGCCAAACAGTTGTGCGTACCACGGAGCCATGCGACCGAGACGATCGGCATAAGGCATCATAACGAATGCCTTGATGCCACCATTGGCCTGCAACCCTGCGATGGTCAGCGCACCGGCCGCAGGCGCCCACTCGAGAATGTCGGAACGCGCCATGTCGGCGACAACCTCCCGCGCACCGGCGCGAATCTCCATCGGATCAAGACCACGCGCCATCGCCGGCAACATGCCAACGATGGAAAGCCCGGAATAGCGCCCGCCGATATCCGTTGGATGATCGAGGCAGGGTATGTCGAAGCGCGCACAAAGATTGCGCAAACCGTTGCTCATATCTCCGGCGGCAACGGGCTCGCTGATGCAGAGAAAAAACTGTGAAATACGCGACTCCAGCTTGGCATCGATCACGGCTTGAATTGCTGTGACGGCCTGGATCAACGTCTCGGCCGTGTTCCCGGATTTCGATGTAATGACAAACCGGGTCTTTTCCAGATCGAGGTGCTGGAGAGTACGCCCCAGTGTGCGGCCATCAAGATTATCGTAAAAGCGTGTGCGTGGCCGTCGCCCACCTTTGGGATTGCTACGGTTAACAAGTGCCGTGGTGCGCCGTTCACCACGATCGCCGGGAATGTTCCAGCCAGCAGCTTGAGCGTGCACCTGTCCACCTAGGCTCGACCCGCCGGTTCCAAAGAACACGATGGTGCTTGCGCCTTCAGAAAGCTGTGCCAAAGCAGCCTGCGCTTCAGGGAGATCGTCCTGGATAAAGGCAGCACCAAGAATGGGGTGTGTACCAGCCTCGTGCGCACGACGCATATCCTCGACAGCTGCAATCAGCCGCGCCTTCATGTCATCATCGATAATGTCTGCAAGATCAGCACGCGAGAGATTTTGTGAATCACATCCCAAAAGGCTTTGTCTATAGGGGAGACCCTCAGTCGGCGAACCTACGCGCTCAGAACGTCGACGTTGCCCGAGATGCACATCCGGATTGCTGTTGTGTATGTTCATCTTGCTGGCCACTTGGATAGGATCAACCATGTTATTCAGCGCGACAACAAGCACGAAAAGTGCCAAGCCGCACGTGCACGGAGCAAATCAGGCGATCACACTTCATCGTCAGCCTTTTATGCAAATTTCATAGCCAGCAGTACCGCCAGCTTTAGCGACAGCATCAGGATTTCGATGGCTGACCAACAATCGTTACGATCAGGTTGTCAGGCTTCAGCAACCGCTTCGCCACACGTTTGATGTCGTCAAGCGTTACACTCTCAATCAGGCTATTCCGATCCGTGATATAAGCCTTGCCGAGTTCCTCCATCTGGACCCAGAACAACTGGCTTGCAATTTTAGAACTGGAATCGAAGCGAAGGGCATACGAACCGGTCAGATACTGCTTTGCGTTGTCGACCTCCACCTGTGAGGGGCCCTCGTCAGCAATGCGTTGCAGAACACCCCGTATGACCTCAAGCGATTGGTTGATTTCTTCATTCTTGGTTGCGACACCACCAAGAAAAATCGACGCCTGCTCATAGGGCGCAACATAACTATAGACCGAATAAGCGAGACCGCGTTTCTCACGCACCTCTTCCATCAATCGCGAATTGAACCCACCACCACCGATGATATAGTTCAGAATGTAGGATGGAATAAAATCCTTGTCATCGCGCGCAAAGGCGGCATGACCAAACTGAGCCACCGATTGCGGCACGTTCATCTCGATGACCTTCGTCTGCCCCTTTTCAGGAAACGCAACCGGCTTGATTTCAAGGGCACCGGACTTTGTAGACAACTCACCAAAAATATTATCGAGCATCGGGCCGAGTTCTTCGGCCGTCACATCCCCAACAACCGTGACGCGCAGCGTATCCTTTGCAAAGATACGCTTGCGATAAGCTTCAAGATCTTCCGCACCGATCGCAGCCAGCGTCTCAGGCGTTCCTCGCACAGGTCGTGCGTATGGATGCCCTGCAAAAGCTGTCTCGTTCCAGGCCCGTGCCGCAACCTTGTTCGGGTCCTTTGCGTCGAAGGAAAGACCGCTTGCGACAGACGCCTTCATGCGCGCAATCGCATCGACATCAAAACGGGGTTGCGTCAGTGCAAGCTTGAAAAGATCGATGGCTGCATCACGGTTATCAGTCAACGTCTGGAACGTTCCGCTGAGAGTATCACGCCCGGCTTCGAACCCCATCTTCATGGCAAGTTCTTCCATGCGCTCCTGATACGCAGCAGCGTTCATGTCCCCCGCCCCTTCGTCCATCAAGATGGTTAAAAGATTGGCAACACCTTCTTTTCCGACAGGATCCTGAGACGCCCCCCCCTTGAATCCGAAACGCATGGCCATGAGTGGTAGCCCATGCTCTTCAACGAGCCATGCCTTGATGCCGCCCGGACTTGTGACGTCTTGAATTTTCATGGCGCTCGCAGTGGTTTGGAATGGAGCTGAAGCGAGAATCGCACCAGCGGTGACAAGTGATGCAACGGCACGGCCCAGAAAGGTCCGCATTCCGACACCACGTCGGTTCAAACGAGAGAAATTATTCGTGACTAAAGTCATCATCGATCCGTCTCCCTCAAGATTTCTTTTCTGTGCCGGCACTGGCCGACGTTTTAGCTTTGGTCGTCTCTGGCAATAGCGTCGAAGTGACCGATGCCTTGAGATTGAACGCGGAAGCTGCTGCCGCGTTGACCTGGTCCACAGTTACGGCCTTCAGGCGATCAGGCCACGACTCGACATCTTCAATCGTCCCACCGGTCGCGAGAGCCCAGCCGTAACGGCGAGCCAGCGCCGCCTGATTGTCATTGCCGTAAACATAGTCCGAAACGTATGCCGCTTTGGCCCGCTTGAGTTCAGCTTCCGTGATCCCGTTTGCGGCAACCTCAGCAATCACCTCATCGATGGCAGCTTCGACGTCCTCGACCGTCTTTCCATTGGCCGCAACCCCGTAGAGGCCGATGCGCCCGGAATCAAACCCACTACCGGAATACCATCCGCCAGCACTTGTCGCGATCTTGTTCTTGACGACCAGACGTTTGTAGATGCGGCTCGTGGCTCCGGATCCGACGATCTTCATCATAAGATCGAGAGCCTCCGCCTCGCCAGGTTTGGCCGTATTGTAGCTTTTTGCCAGATAGGCCCGCTGCCAGGTCGGGCGACCGGCGCGTGGATCGGAAAGTGATATCCGGCGTGCTGCGCGATGCGGCGGCTCGATCGTGCGCTTACGTTCTTCCACCTGATCGTTGCGTGGCACCTTTGAATAGGTGTCTTTTGCCAACGCTAGAACTTCGTCCAGCGTCACATCACCCGAGACAACCAGAATGGCATTATTAGGAGCATAGAACCGCTTGTAGAATGTTACAGCATCCTTTTGGTTCAGCGCGCCAATTTCATGCTGCCAGCCAATCACCGGATTACCATAAGGGTGACTGAGGTACAGCGTCGCCATAACCTGTTCGTTCAGAATGCTGGACGGATCGTTCTCCACCCGGGACCGACGCTCTTCGAGGACCACATCACGTTCGGTGAGCACAGATTTTTCATCCAGCTTGAGGTTGACCATCCGATCCGCCTCCATCTCCATGACGAGAGGCAGCCGATCCTTGGCCACGCGCTGAAAGTAGGCCGTCACATCTTGACTCGTGAACGCATTATCCTGCCCCCCATTACGCGCAACAATCTTGGAAAATTCACCAAGCCCGATCTTGTCCGTTCCCTTGAACATGAGATGTTCGAGGAAATGGGCGACCCCGGAATACCCTGCAGGCTCGTCAGCAGCTCCGACTTTGTACCAGACCATATGCGTGACAACCGGGGCCCGATGATCCGGAATGACAACCACCTCCATACCATTGTCGAGCACCGCATGTGAGGCACGGAGTTTGGAAGAAGCCGCAAGCGCGGAAGAAGCAGTCATGGCTGTCATGGAAAGCGGCCCTGCAATGGGAGAGGAAAAAACAAACCCGGCGGCTGCAGCAGCGGCTGCAATGCGCCCGATGCGACGAAAAACACGTCGCGAAAAACTGGCATAAGAGAGGGACGTCTGCATGGTAGTCATGAGCACCTGTCCATTGTCGCTAGGATCGGGAAGTACGCGCGCAACCGCATACCATTCGTTCTATCGAACGTCGTGTTTCAACAGAGCAAAGTCAAATTACATGTTGTTCATGGCGGCGTAACGAACAAACCGGAGCGATCGAGGTCAAGACAAGGAAAAGCTGTACAAGTTGATCAGTTGTCCGACGACATCAGGAACTTTACAACCTAAAGCGGATTTCCGATGATGTCCTTGAGGACCGATCCACAATCGTTCTTGAGCTCACTCGACGGAGTTTCAATGTCGCTGTGTTGGCCGCTCTGTCGCGAACCGTACTGGCCGTTGTTTTCGTTGCACTCGGCTTTTTGCTTTGTCTCCGCAGCTTTCGCCTGCGCGGCAGCCACCTCTTCCGGGTTTTGCGGAAAACTCTGATCAACGGCTCCCGGAGTCGCAGTTGACGTTCCGGGCGTTGGCAACTGTGTGACAGACGGCGGCACGACAAGCGCAGATCGCGTTTCAAGCTTTTGTTTCGGTTGATGCTGACCGTTGCCGATCAGACCACCAACGCCGATATTATCCAGAAGCTTGCTTTCGAATTCGATCGCACCACAACCCGCAACACCAAGACTGCAGACAACAGCGAAAGCCATTATCGAACCTGTTCGTCTAACAAGATATTCAGCCATAGCGTCCCCCGGGGAACAAACGATATCAATCGCCCAGCCTGCAGAACTAGGCAGAGTTTGAGGCGCTTTTGCGACTTAGTATCAGCGAATCGTACAGCAAGCCAATGACTCCGGCGACGATTGCCACATCCGCAATGTTGAAGATGTACCAGCTATATCCACCCGCATGCAGTTGTATATAGTCAAAAACACCACCTATACGGATACGGTCAATCCCGTTCCCAAGCGCACCACCGATAATCAGGCCCAGCGAAACACCCAGAACGCGGCCTGTGGCACGCGTTAACCAGACCGCGAGGAAGCAACTTGCAACCACAGCAAATGCCGTCAGACCGTATTGCCCGGCTGTGCTGTCGAGCTGGAGCCAGCCGTAACTGATGCCTTTGTTGATCGCATAGACATAGTTCATGAAAGGGAGAACCGGAATCCGATCATAAGGCGCGATACCGACCACTTCGAGCATCCAGAACTTATGGGCCTGATCTGCCGCGAGCGTGACAAGCGCAATCACAAAGCCAAGCGCCGCACAACTCCTGGGGCTCGCAACAATTTCACCGTCTTGGTCAATCGCCATGGTTGTTACTCTGCCGCCCCTTTTTGCGCTTGAAGTCTCATGGCATCGAACTCGCGGACAGCCGCTGCATCACGGGCACTGAGATCCGGGTACTTTGGATCATGCCCCACATCATGCGTCACTTTCCACGATCGTTCACACCGCCTGCCTTCTGCTTTCGTTGGCACGACGCCGACCCCCACAACATCTTCAAGCTGGAAGGCATCGGCCGGTGGTGCGTTTGCCTCAAGCGTAAGGCCGCTTGTGATCGCAATTTCAGCCATATCAAGACCATCGAGCGCACCGCGCAACGTATCATCCGCGATATACACCACAGGTGAGGCTTCGAGGCTGGAGCCGATCCGCTTCTCGCGCCGTTCGATTTCCAGAGCCCCGGTGATGACGCGCCGAACCGTGCG
>CALHAX010000090.1 GCA_937931785.1 uncultured Hyphomicrobiaceae bacterium
ACCTGTGACGCCCGACTTTGCATCGACAATCAACTCCGCCGGGTCGATCATTCCGTCTTTCACAAGCGGGAGGAGTGCCATCAAGGTGGCCGTCGGGTAGCAGCCGGGACACGCGACGAGGCCGGACGATGTGATGTCGTCACGATAGTGTTCCGTCAATCCGTACGTGGATCGTGGCATAAGGTCCTGTGCCCCGTGCTCCAGACCGTACCACTGTGAATAGGTTGACGCATCGCGCAGACGGAAATCCGCAGACATGTCGACGACCTTAAGGTCGGCGGGCAGCGTCGCGATGATCTGATGCGCTGTGCCGTGCGGCAGGCCGCAGAACACGGCGTCGAGTGCCCCCCAGTTGACGTCGTCGGAGTCCACAAGATCCGGCAAATCGTAGGTGCCGAGGTGGGGGAACACATCGCCCATCGGTTTGCCGGCATGGGTTTTGGCGGCCAGAACCTTGAGTGCGATATTCGGATGAGGGAGGGCCAGGCGGATCAGGTCGGCGCCGGTGTAGCCCGATGCGCCGATGACGCCGACGTTCAGTTTGGTTGTGCTGGCCATGTCCGTGTTCCGCTGTCGGTCATTGAATATGCGCTTGCTCTAGCGACAATCGCGTGTGCTGTAAAATGACGCTATGCGCGTCGCTTGAAAACAAGCGTGCAGTTGTTGGCGGGCATGGGGGCAACCTCAATCAGATCGAGGGCGTTTGTATCTGCAAGGCTCTCGATGTCCCCAATGTCACGGATGCCCCATTCCGGGTTCCGTGTCTGCAGTGACATATCGAATTGTGCGTTGCTCTCTGCCGTGTGAGCGCCATCGCGCATAAACGGACCATAGATGAAAAGTGGCGTGTTTGCCGCCAGATGACGGCCTGCACCGGCCAGCAGACCTTCGGTCACGGACCACGGTGCGATGTGCAACACATTGATGCAGACGATTACCTGAAGTTGTGCGTGCGACGGGAGCGCCCAGTCAGTAGTGCTCACGTCAATGTCCAGTGCCTTGGTCACGCTCTTGGCCGCAGTGGCGTTGCGCCAGGCGTCGATACTTGTGCGATTGCGTGTGTCAGGATCGCTGGGGTGCCACGTCAGGTTTGGATATGCTTCTGCAAATCCGATGACATGTTGTCCGGAACCGCTGCCGATTTCGAGCGCGTGACCACTTTGCCCGGGAGGCATGTGCGTGTTCATCACGGTGAGGATATGAGCGTGGTTGCGGTGGAACGTCGGTGCGTCCAGTCGGGCGTCGCCAAACGCACCTTGCCATCCGTGATCCAGGTTGGACCCCAGAGATTTTTCACTTTGTTGATCCGTCATGAGATGAAACCTCGTGTACAGTTTGTGTTAACTGTTCTTCTGTCGCGTAATTGTGAAGTTATTGAACACTTTACCTTTTTGCCGCGACGATGTTTATACTCCTGTAAACTGGGTCGCGTGGTATGGTGTATGCACGGTCTTTGTGCAGATGCACCGTTCAATCGGAGTTCCAGCATGCAATTCATTCAGACACTGACACGGTATGGCTACGTGCCGTTCATGCTGCTCGGCCTGAATGGCGTGGCCATCGTCTTGATTGGCAGTGGATTTCCTTACTGGCTGGCAGCGCTTGTGGTCCTGCTGGGGATTGGAACCGCCTTCGCTGCAGAGCGTATTTTGCCGGTACACGACGACTGGAACCACGCGCATGGCGACAAGGGCCGGGACGTGGCGCACGCTATTGTATACGAAATCTCCAGTCTGAACTCCATTCTTCTCTTGCCTTTGATCGCATGGATCATTCCGTGGGACGGGATCTGGCCGAGCCAGTGGCCGTTCTGGGTGCAAGTTGTGATGGCCATTATTGTCGCCGACTTCGGATTTTCCATGCTGCACTGGCTGAGCCACCGGGTCGATTTCCTGTGGCGGTTGCACTCCGTGCACCACAGTCTGGAGCGTCTCTATGGGTTTAACGGGCTTGTGCGCCATCCCTTGCACCAGACGATTGATCTGGCGATCGGGACCTTGCCACTGGTGCTGGCCGGGCTGCCGGTGAATGTCGCCGTGGCGATGGGGGCGATCATTTCAATCCAGTTGATCGTACAGCATTCCAATGTCGATTTTCGCATTGGCCCGTTCCAGCGCTGGTTGTCGATCGGCTCGTTACACCGTCTGCATCATGTGAACTGGGGCAAGGAAGGGGACGTGAATTTCGGCCTCTTCTTTACGGTCTGGGACTGGATGCTTGGAACGCTGGTGCATCAACCGAAGCGTGCAATCCATCACGACGACATGGGGATCGATGATGAGCCGAATTTTCCACGCGGTTACATTGATCACCTCATCCATCCGTTCTTCCCGCGCACAGACGACAAGAAGCGTGCGGTAGAGAGCGCGCAACGTCCAGGCACGACAGCAGGCGCGTAAGGCGCACTCTCTTTCGGGTTTACATGAGTGCCTGGATTTCCTGATGCAGGCTTTCAGGGATGTCTATTCCTGACGATGGCGTCTGTTTGCGGCTGGTAAAGCGTCGCGCTCCCGGCAAGCGCGTGCCCTCCTGTGCCAGTATCGCTTCGAACAACTTTTCTCCGTGTGCGAGGAAACCGTCGGGGTTTCCGAAACGCGCGGGATCGAGGGCGATGATGAGTTCGCCGCCTTTTGGGGGACCGCCTGTGCCGCCGTCGTCTTCGAGGGATTCAAAACTCAGCATGTCGCCGATTAATGGACCGGCGAGTAGTTCAACCATCAAGGCCAGCGATGCGCCTTTATAACCGCCGAAGCCGAGTTGAGCTCCTTCGAGGACGACGTTCGGGTCTGTTGTTGCCTCACCATTCGGACCAATGCCTGCGGTTTCGGGAACGCTGTGACCGTCGCGTGCCGCGATCTGGATTTCTCCCCGTGCCATGGCGGACGAGGCCTGGTCGAACACAAGTGGTGGCCCATCCTTGCGTGGCCAGGCGAAGCCCAGCGGGTTGGTACCGTAGAGCGGTTTCGTTCCGCCCGCCGGTGCCACGTAGGGATAGGATGCAGTGAATGCGAAGGCGCACAGACCGTCGTTGGCAAGCGCCTCGACCTCGGGCCACATGGCGGCAATGTGGAACATGTTGGTGAAGGCGAGGGCGGCGATGCCAGTTTCGCGGGTGCAATCGACAAGTGGTTGGTGCGCGATCTGTTGACCGAGGGGGGCGAAGCCGTTGTCGCCATTCACACGAATGACTGCGGGGGCAAGCTTTTCGACGGTGGGTTTGGCGTGGCCGTTCGCACGACCCGATGCGACGCCTTTCGCATACCACGGCAGACGGAACAGCCCGTGCGACGGGCATCGATCCCGTTCTGCTTCGATCATACGGTCTGCGACAGCTCGCGCATTGGGATCATCGCAACCGTTTGTGCGAAGGCACGTAACAGAAAGGGCGTGTGCGTCTTCGAGGGAGAGATTGACGGTGGTCATGGGCGGCAAGTTCCGTGAGCTTTAGATTACATTGGCTGAGACTGATTGGTCAGAGTATATCGGTGGGTGTGTTGCGGGTGTGACTGTCATCTGCCTCAACTTTCATGACGACCTTGCAATCGCAATCTCCCCCGTTGCAATGCCAATACTTCCTCACATCAAGCCCTTGTCCTTGAAACTGGCATGTCCTTCGCGGCCGATGATGATGTGGTCGTGGATGACGATGCCGAGATTGCGGGTGGTCTCTACAATCTGGCGGGTCATGGCGATGTCGGCGCGCGACGGTTCGGGATCTCCGGATGGATGGTTGTGGAGAAGGATGAGGGCGGTTGCAGAAAGTTCCAGCGCGCGTTTTACGACTTCGCGGGTGTAAACCGGGGTATGATCGACAGTGCCGACCTGTTGTACTTCGTCGGCGATGATGCGGTTGCGTTTGTCGAGGAACAAGACACGGAACTGTTCGCGGTTTTCGTAACCCATGGCGGCATGGCAGTAATCAAGTACGGCATCCCATGAGCTGAGGAGCGGTCGCTCAATCACATCGTCCTTCATGAATTGGAGGGCGGCGGCGCGCACGAGTTTAAGTTCAGTGACGGCGGTGTCGCCGATAAACCTTGTTTCCTTGAGGAGTTCAGACGGTGCGTTGATGACTTCGGAGAACGATCCGAAGCGGGTGAGCAATTCCTTGGCAATTGGTTTCACGTCCCGCCGTGGCATCGCGCGGAACAAGACAAGTTCAAGAAGTTCATAGTCCGCCAGGGCATCTACTCCGGCCTTTGTAAAACGGGCGCGCAAGCGATCGCGGTGGCCGGCACGATGATCTTTTGGTTTTGGTGGAGATTTCTTGAGTGGTTTTGGGAGTGCTTTAGGCGACGGTTCGGCGACATGTGTCGAGACGTTTGGTGCAGGCTCTGCAGCAGTATCATCCCGATATGTGAAATCGAAAAATCCGGCCTCAAATCCGGACGCAAAACTCGTCTGGTCCTTACGCAACGCACACACGACAGAAGACCTCATTCAAACAGGGGAAAAATACTCACGTCGTTACGTAGGGCGGGCAATGGAGGCCGGCGGGTGAGAGAGTGAAAATTTCACAACCCGTTTCCGTGATGCCTATGGAATGTTCGAACTGAGCCGATAACGAGCGATCCCGTGTCACGGCCGTCCACCCGTCCTGCAGCACTTTCACCTTGGGGCGGCCCAGATTGACCATTGGTTCGATCGTGAAAATCATGCCAGGCTGCAACTTAACGCCCTCGCCTGGCGCCCCGTAGTGCAGGATGTTCGGGCGGTCGTGAAAGACCTGCCCAAGGCCGTGGCCGCAAAAATCCTGAACGATGGAGCACCTTTCCCCCTCGGCGTAGCGCTGGATCGCGGCTCCGATATCGCCGGTCGTGTTACCGGGTTTTGCAGCGTCAATCCCCAGCATCAGGGATTTATACGTCACGTCCATCAACCGTTCAGCGCGGCGGGACGCGTTGCCGACCGGGAACATGCGGCTGGTGTCGCCATGCCAGGTATCTACAATCAATGTGACGTCGATGTTGATGATGTCTCCGTCGCGCATCGGCTTGTCGTTCGGGATGCCGTGGCACACAACGTGATTCAGCGACGTGCAGATGGACTTTGGAAATCCGCGATAATTCAGCGGGGCAGGGCAGGCACCGTGGTCCATTGCGAACTCAAACGCCAGATCATCAAGTTCTTGCGTGGTGACACCGGGTTGCACCTTTGGAGCCAGCAGATCGAGGGCTTCGGCGGCCAGCTTTCCAGCCTTGTGCATGCCTGCAAAGGCTTCGGGACCATGGATCGGGATGCGGTTGTCGCGCTTGCGCGCGCGGGCGATTTCAAGGTTCATGATTGCAACGCACGTTCTGCTAATGTTCTTGTCTGGGACATGTGTAATGTGTCGCGCGGAGAACTGCAATGGTTTGTGGGTTGGGTGAATACCCGGGGCATTGCGGTTCTTCAGCGAACTCCGTTGATCCGCCTAATCCTCGCGACGTTCTTTCGTGTCCCGGTCGCGTGAATATTGCTTTGCATGGGGCACGGGCGGCAACCAGGACTCGCGGCGGATGGTCCAGCTTTCGTAGGTTGGAACCAACTGGTCGGGTGCATCCAGCGACCCCAGGTGCACCTCGATCTCATCTGTGCTGCGCGCGAACACGGACGAGCCGCATCGCGGACAAAAATGCCGTCCCACTTCGTGGTGTGTTTCACCCTTGATCATGACTGCATCCTGCGGAAACACTGCGGACGCGTAGAAAAGTGCCCCGTGATGCTTGCGGCAATCGAGGCAATGACACAGCCCGACCCGGTAGGGGAGACCTGACGCCACAATGTGGACATTGCCGCAGAGGCATCCGCCGGTGAACTGATCCATGGCGCAGCTCCCTTGATATCAAGAGGTTGTCCGGTCCTCGTCAGGTGATCTTCACTTTGCGCTGCACAGTGATCCTATCGGGTGTCACGTCGCAGGCATAGGCGAGGGCTTCGACACCAACCTTCGTGGCGGCTTCGAAGGCTTTGAGATATTCAGGATCGAGGTCGTCGGCGAAGGCGAACTTTTTCGCATCGTTACGCTGGATCAGATAGACCATCACGGCGCGGTGGCCTTCGCGCACCATGTCTGCAAGTTCGGCAAGGTGTTTTGCGCCACGTGATGTTACGGCATCAGGGAATTCGGCCACGCCATGCTTGCGCGACAGTGTCGTGTTCTTGACCTCCACGTAGCAGCGTTTTGCGTCTTCGCCCTCACCGTCGCGTAGCAGAATATCGATGCGGCTATTCTTACCGTATTTCTGTTCGCGCTTGAGAACGGGGTAACCTTTCAGCTCCTTGATCTTTTTTGAAACGATACCTTCTTCAACCAGTTTGTTCGGGTGTCCGGTATTGATACCGACGATCGTCGGGCCTTTACCCATATCCACTTCGACCATCTCGAAGGTGTGCTTGTACTTCCGCTTCGGATTATCGGAAAGCGAGAGCCACACCGGATTACCGGGATCGATCAACCCCTTCATGGAGCCGGTGTTCGGGCAACTGGCCGTGACGACCTCGCCGGTGTCGAGTGTGACATCGGCCAGGAAGCGCTTGTACCGCTTGATCAGCGTTCCGCGCACGAGTGGGGTTTCGAAATCCATGGGGATGTCCTCGAAAATCTGTTAGGTCGTGAAGGCAATAGCACGGCGTCGGGAGACTTGCATGAGCGCGCATGAAACAGCCGGGGATATCGTAACGGCCGGCATGATCGTCATCGGTGATGAAATCTTGTCGGGACGCACCAAGGACCAGAACATTGGTTACATTGCCGAACATTGCACGACGATCGGCATCCAGTTGCGGGAGGTCCGTGTTGTGGCGGATGTTGAGGCCGAGATTGTCGAGGCGGTGAACATGTTGCGCGTGCGAAACACGTACGTATTCACCACGGGCGGCATCGGGCCAACGCATGACGATATCACGGCCGACAGCATTGCAGCGGCGTTTGGTGTGCCGATTGACATCGATCCACGCGCGATGGCGATCATGACGCCGTACTATGCTGAACGCGGACTGGAGTTCACGGACGCCCGCAAGCGGATGGCGCGAATCCCTGAGGGTGCGGAACTGATCGCGAATGCGGTGTCGAACGCGCCGGGGTTCATGCTCGACAATGTGATTGTCATGGCGGGCATTCCGAAGGTCATGCACATGATGCTGGATGATGTGACGCCGCGCCTGAAGACAGGGAAAAAAATGTTATCAGTGACGATCCCGCTGCATCAGCCGGAAAGCGAGATTTCTGCGTTGTTGGGTGCTGCGCAGGAAACCTGGCCAGATGTGTCGATGGGAAGTTATCCGTTCTTCGAGCATGGCAAGTACGGCACGCAGTTGGTGCTACGTGCAACGGATAAAGCGCGGTTGGCCGATGCGGAAACTGCGGTGAAGGGTGAGTTGGAAAGCCGAGGGTGGCTTGAGGGATAATTCTCTCTACACCCGTCTTCCCGATGCCGATCGGGACCACGACGGTTAACAGGTTTGATGAATGGCGGTGTCCCTAGAATTGCGCTTGGGAACGTTACGTTTCGTGCAATTTTCGCAGGGCGACAGGATTGCGGGCAACGTGCGGGCGCACGGGTTTCTTGTTATATCGTCGCCAGTTTTTCTTCGCGTTCGATGGCTTCTGAGTGTCTCCGTTCGAGTCGGACACACTCTAACTTATCTACCTACCACCCCGTCTTGCCGCCGAAGGGCGGTATCCACGGCTATAGGCAAAGGTTACTGATGCTTTTGTTGGGAGATGTTGCGTAACTTCGGTGAACACTTATCCAGAACCGCCTTGGTGTGTTCCAATGTCGAAACATGCCGTGGATCCCGGCCTTCGCCGGGATGACGGGGGCGGTTACTTTGTGCCGAGTGTTTCTGTGTCTGTGTCCGACTTGATAGCGCCCATCACATGTACGGGACCTGCAAGACTGTTGTCATCTTCATCCGATGTTACATCGTCTGCTTTCGGGGGCTCGGCGGCGACTTCGATGTCTGCATTTACGTCTTCGTCGGAGGATAATTCAGCATCATCAGCGGTGATCGCTTCGACTTCTGTTTCCTCGGCCACCTCCGCAACAGCTTCGACGTCCGCCACGGTGTTTTCATCCGGCACATAGAGCGAATAATGGACATCGGCGGCGCCGAGAAAGGTGTTCATCATCTCGGCGAGATCGTAGAGCGACACACCACCCCAGACCTGGAACATGTAGCCAGGGACAAGTGCGCCGACCTGATCGAGGCTGACGATACCTCCATCGATCATGCCACGGGACTGCAGGTAGCCGAGCGCCGGATCGCATTGGTTGAAATCGTCTTCGGTCGTATCGGACTGACGGGCACCGGCATCAATGAAAGCGTGCGTGCCAGCAAGCATCAGGCCTGCCACGCGATCGAGACGTGGATCATAGCGTTGGACGCGTTCGGCCCAGACACGGGCTTGAGAAATCTTCGTGGTGAGGGCGAGTTCCAGCGTTTTCAGATCGTGCACGTAGGTGCGGATTTCAGCAAAGCGCGACACGATGGCATCGCCACCCATGATCCATGCGCCGTCGTGCTCGATGGTGTCGTCGGTGATGGTTTGTTGATTGGGGCCGAGTGCGAAAGCGGCGATCTTGTCGATCAGTTCAAGAGCATCGTCGAGATGGTCCGCGAGATAACTCGCACACGCATCGCGACTGTAGGTTTCACCGAAAACGAACCCTTGAAACTGCATGCTGTTCAACGCCCCCGTTGTGGCGCGCGGTGCGTGCCCTGTTTGACCGAGCTTAGGTGATTCGGTCTGTACGCCGGGTGAGGTCTTTGTCGGGCTAGAAAGTTTTGCCCGTGATCAACAGGGGCCCGGTTGAAAACCGAACCCCTGTGATAGCTGTGTGTTTTTACTTAAGAACAGCCGCTCGTGCTGCCGCAGGTGTTGCACTTCATGCAGGTGCCGTTGCGAACCAGCGTGAAGTTCTGGCATTCGGCGCAGGCTTCGCCTTCGTAGCCCTGAACGCGGGCCTGGGCGATCTGGTCCGCCTTGGAGCGGGTGGCGAGCATGGTTTCGCCACCGGCGAGCGATGTCACGGTCTCGGATTTGATTTCGATTGTTTCCGTCACTGTTTCCTGTGTGGCAAAGGCCGTGGTCACGTCCTGGTGCATTTCGCCGACGATGCTGCCGGTTGTGGCTTCACGTTTCACTTCGTCGACGCCGGACAGCATGACGACGGTGTTGTTCAACGTGCCACGCATGAACCCACGTGACATGTAGCGGTCGGCTTGAACACCTGGTGCTTCGTTTTGGCCAGCGCCTTCCGTCCCATCGGTTGATGCGCCGAGTGCGTTTGCCGGTTCGACATGTGCGAGGTCGGAGCGTTCGAGATACGACACAGCCAGTTCGCGGAAGATGTAGTCGAGGATCGACGTTGCGTTCTTGATCGTCTCG
>CALHAX010000091.1 GCA_937931785.1 uncultured Hyphomicrobiaceae bacterium
TTTGGGGGCAGGTCGATGGGCGCGCCTACTTTTTCCTCCAGAATGATCGTCGCGTTGTCTGTGAGCCAGTTGCCGTCGCGCAAGGCAACGATGGCTTTTTCGCCGAGACCCTGAGCGTAGGGCGGGTCGAGGAAAGCGAGATCGAAGGGTTTCATGGTGCCCGCAGATCCCGGTTGGGTTGCGTCGCGACGAAAAATCTTGGTATGGCCGGTCAGCTCCAGCGCCTCGACGTTCTGGCGGATGAGGCCGCGAGCGTCGGGATCAAGTTCCATGAAAACCGCGTAGTCGGCGCCACGTGACAAGGCTTCGAGGCCAAGTGCGCCGGTTCCGGCGAAGACATCAAGTACGCGCAGGCCATTGAAACCGTCGTTGAAATATCCGTGGGCGAGGATGTTGAAGAGAGACTCGCGCACGCGATCACTCGTCGGGCGTGTCCCCACTCCTTCCGGCACTGCGAGTTTGCGTCCCTTGTGGCGCCCGGCAACGATGCGGATCATGTCGGCGACCACTTTTTCCTGGGTGCTTTCCTGGAGTTGTTTGCCGCATCCCGTGTCATTTGAGCCGAGGTCTTTCGTTTGCCGGCAAAGCCGAAGCTGGCGGCGCGATCCTCTCCCAATTGCTGGCGGATCACATGGGGTTTAATTTCTTCCACGATTCCTGGTTTCAGATCACCAAGCTGGAACGGGCCGTAGGATACACGAATGAGCCGTGAAACTTCATAGCCGAGCGCGCCGAGCACACGGCGAATTTCGCGGTTCTTGCCTTCGCGCAATGCCATCGTGATCCAGGCGTTGGAGCCTTGCGTGCGCTCCAGAGCGGCTTCGATGGCCCCGTAACGCATACCGTCGACCGTGATCCCCTTGGCGAGCTTGGCAAAATCCTCGTCGGTTGGGCGACCATGCAAGCGGACGCGATACCGCCGTAACCAGCCGGTGTCTGGCAGCTCAAGGTAGCGGGCGAGTTCGCCGCTCGTGGTGAGCAGCAGCAGGCCTTCCGTGTTGAAATCCAGACGACCGACGGAAATGACGCGGGGCAGTTCTGCGGGCAGAGCCTCGAACACCGTGGGGCGGCCCTCGGGATCCTTGTGCGTCGTGATCCGTCCGGCAGGCTTGTGGTAGCGCCAGAGCTGCGGTGTGGCGACTTCGCCAACCGTCTGGCCGTCGACAACGAGGACATCGGCGTTCGTCACGTTTTGTGCTGGGGAGTTCAGGCGTTTGCCGTTGAGTGTAACGCGCCCTTCCTCGATCCAGCGCTCGGCATCGCGGCGTGAGCAAAGCCCAGCGCGGGCCATTACCTTGGCAACACGCTCCCCTTTCGGAGTGTCGGCAGCAGTTTGGGGCGTGTCATCATCTTGACGCGGTGGTGTCGGGGCCATCACATGGTTCCGGTTGATCGGCCCTCAGGGAGCCGTGCTTAGCATTGAGGCCGCTTATGACACTTGCAACGGGTGACGGCTACATGGCTTTGGCGCTTGCGGCGGCAGAGGCGGCGGGGGCTGCGGGCGAGGTACCTGTTGGTGCCGTGATCGTATCGGCGGATGGTGACGTGTTGGCGCGGGCTGAGAACTGCATGCGGGCGTTGCACGATCCTACGGGGCATGCCGAAATTCTGGCAATTCGTGAGGTTTGTGCGGCGCGTGGCAGCGAGCGTCTACCGGATTGTGATCTCTATGTTACGCTGGAACCGTGTGCGATGTGTGCGGCTGCAATCTCGTTTGCGCGCATTCGCCGACTTTATTTCGCGGCGAGCGATCCGAAGGGCGGAGCGGTCGAGAGTGGAACGCGGTTTTTCAATCAGCCGACCTGCCATCATGCACCAGATGTTTATTCCGGTATTGACGAGGCGCGTGCGGCGGCATTGTTGCGCGATTTCTTTGCGCAACGGCGGACATGAGAAAAAGCTACGCGGCTTGCTTGAGTCGTGCTTCGAGTGCGCGCTTCAACTCGTCCTTCGCCGGTTCCGAGGCGGTGAGAATTTCGTCGCACTTGAAGAATTGCATGGCGCGATAGTGGCCGACATTCGGTTGGATCAAAACGTTCGGGCGTTGGTTCTTCAGCTTTTCGCGCATGACGGTCTGCAACATGATCAACGTTGCGCCGACCAGGGTGTCGATGGATCCCGGCACGCCGTTGCTGTCGCCACCGGGCACGCCCAATACATCGACTGCCACGGTAAACGGTGTTCGCTCCATGACGATGTCATAGGGGGTTGGGTTCACGAAACCACCGTCGATGAGCACGCGACCGTCGCGTTCCACGGGTTTCATCAGCGCGGGCAACGTTGAGCTGGCTGCAATTGCAGAAATCAGACTGCCGCTCTCAATCACGTATTCCTGCTGGGTATAAAAATCTGTCGTTATGGCGGCGAATGGAATTTCGAGGTCTGCGAAGTCGCGCGGCACTTCGTTTGGCATCATGATTTCGAGTAACTGTTCGGCATTCACGAGGGCGGGTGTCAACGGATTAAGCAGATCGCTGAGCTTGCCACTCCAGTTCGAGTAGATACGGCGAATAAACTGCCTGCGGCGATCAAGAATTTCCTGGGCAAATTCCCGCATTTCCACGCCCGACATGCCGCCTGCATAGCAAGCACCGATGATTGACCCCATCGAAGTCCCCGCGATGAACTGCGGGCGAATGCCCAGTTCGTCGAAGGCTTCAGCCATTGGTATGTGCGCGATCCCACGCGCCGCGCCGCCGCCAAGAGCCAGACCGATGGGCACTGTTTCGAGTTTTGATTGGCGTTGCGTAATCGTGACGGGATCGGACACGGCGGACCTCGGAGCGGATGGAACTTCCTATCAGGTAAGGAGTAACTGATTTTTATCAAGGAAGTCTGAAATCGCGGAGAGACAAGCTTGTGGGTTTTCTTCGGCAAGAAAATGACCGGATTCGATGGGAACGCCCGTCAGGTTGGTGCACCAGCGCTCCCAGGTCTTCAGTGGGCCCGCCTCGGTGCG
>CALHAX010000092.1 GCA_937931785.1 uncultured Hyphomicrobiaceae bacterium
CTTGGAATCGCCACACATTTTCGAGACGTGTGGTTGTCCCCAGAAGATTTGATCATCTTGTCGATGGTCTTGGGGTGGACTGGATATCATGCGGTACATGGGTAGGCCGTTTGGCGGTCTTGTCGGCCACGTAACCGACAAACTTTGCGCGTGCAAGGCGCGTCCTTCCAGTTGTTGCGGGTGAACCGAAGTGAGCGGCATCAATATGAATGTGACAGGTGTGCCCAAGCGTCTCGCTGCCATGACGGCTGTCGTTCTGACAACGGTCCTGATCTGGGTGGCCCCGGGAGTTGCGCAGAGCATAATTCGGGAGCAGGGGGGCGAGTGGTCTGCGGCTGTCATCGCCGCACCATCGAACACAAGCGCACGTCCATCAAAATCCCGGCGCGCCACAAAAGTTCGGCGCACGCCATCTGTGCTTGAAATTGCTCTCACCTGGCCTGGTGCGATTATCGTTCCTGAACGCAAACCCAGGATTTCTGAAAAGACTGCGCTGTCAGGCCCAAATGAACAGCCTGATCATCCCGCAGACAGCACCAGAGTTTCGACCATATCGAAGCTGGTCGAAACATCCACCGTGCGTGCACCACGCAAAGCATCTCCTTTCGCGCTTCGTCGACGTGAAGACAATACGACTGCCCGGCATGACTTTCCCATAAAACAGAATGGCGATCTTTTAGCACCTGCGAGTGTTGCGACAGCGAGCACAACCCTTGCCGCATTTTCGGACACGCAGTCGGAGAAGTCTGACCAGCTTGTCGAATTTGGACCTCCGTCTCCAGACCCCTCACAGCGAAGGCGGCTCGTGGCACAGGCCCCCGCTATAACCCCGCTGCCGCAACGTTTGGACGCGAATGAACCATCGCCTGAAACGGAACCTCAAAAACCTCGGGCACAAGTAACGTCCACGAATGGCGCGACTGTCGTAGCATCCGAAAAGGCCGCGAGCGTTGTGCTGGAACACGACGCTCAAATGACATCATGGTCAGCCCAGGTCGACGCGGCCGCAAAAACGATTGCGGACGAGAATGCCAGCGATTCAGTCCTGCTCAATATTCCCCCAGCCATGGACAAGCTTCGTAGTGAAGTTCGACCATTCCTGGATTCGATGAAATCAAGCCTGGATGCGGCCAGGAAAAGACTTGAGAAACTCGGGCCAGAACCGAAATCGGACGATGCACCTGAGTTCGATGATGTAACCAACAAGCGCAGTGCAACAACGCAGGAGGTTGCAGCATACGATGGATTGATCAAGCAAGGGGATGTCCTGCTTGTTCGAGCAAACCAGTTGACCGAGCAATCAAACACTCGACGCCGCGATCGGTTTGCAGAACGTCTCCTGAGCCCGGCCCATCTGTATTATACAAAAGCGCTTTGGACCCGTGCTGTCCAAATCTTGCCAGATCAGTTCTCCGCCACGGCAACCAGATTGACTGTGTGGTTGAAGGGGGCATTGGCACGATCGCCCGCAAACACAGCAATGCTGTTCGGGATACCATTCCTGGTGCTTGGACTTGTCCTTTTGCTACGCCGCGGATTCTGGAGAGCAAATATGTTGCCGGTCGTTCCCGGCACAGAGTTGACGTCGACACCTCGTGGTCACCGCGCTTTGGTGGCATCGGTGCGCACCTCACTCCCCTGGCTTGTCGCGTTGGCAGTTATCTATCCAGTAGCCGGTTTTGCTTTTGGCGCCAGTGCAGATGCACAATTCGCTTTACTCAGATTTCTCATCCCGTGCGCAGGCGCGATCATACTGTTCACACTTGCCCGACATGCGTGTCTGGTCCGCGAGCGTGAGTGGCGTCTGATTGGTCGCGGTGGTCCGGGAGCCAAGCGGATCTATGCGATATTTGTGGCCCTGATCCTTGTGTGGTTGTCTGATCAGTTGCTGACACAGGCCGAACTGCTTCTGACGCCCCCCTATCCGCTGACCGTGTTGCGTACGGTTATTGTTGCGATTCTTTATGCCGCTCTTCTTTTCCTCCTTCTCCTGGTTCCTCTCGCAAACGTAACGACCGAAACCACGACGCGATATCGAGGGTGGCCACGTTGGCTGTTTTTTGTGCTGGCAATCGTCGTCATGGCAATCGTCATCGCCACGATGGCAGGTTACGTCACACTCGCACGATTTATCGGTGCGCAGGTCGTGGCAACTGGCGGCGTGCTGTTCACCATGCTCCTGCTCCACCTGTCAGCTGAACATGTGTCTGCGGCCAATATCTCGAGTGAACGGACTGCCGCGGAGGAAGCCCAGTCCGCAGGATCGCCAGTCGGTGTACTGCGGGTTCTCACCGGGCTCGTCCTCGATATGGCTATTCTGGCTGTCGGGGTGCCGTTGCTGCTTCTCCAGTGGGGTTTCGATTGGACCGAAGTCCAGGGGTGGCTGAAAGCAGCGTTCTTCGGTTTCCGGGTCGGCGGGTTGACCATTTCACTGCAAACAGTTCTGACTGCAATGCTGTTATTCGGTGCAGGGCTTGTTTCAACACGAATTGTGCAACGCTGGTTCACGCGACGTGCGCGATTGACAGGCCGTCTGCGCAACGGCGTTGGCGACTCCATCCGCATGGGACTTGGGTACGCGGGCTTCATCGTATCTGCCCTTCTGGCGTTTTCGTTTCTTGGCCTCAGCTTCGCCAATTTCGCAATTGTTGCCGGCGCACTATCAGTAGGTATTGGCTTTGGCCTGCAGAGCATTTTCAATAACTTTGTCTCTGGCCTCATCATGCTCGTGGAACGTCCAATAAAACTCGGTGACTGGATCAGCGTTGGATCTGCACAGGGATACGTTCGCAAGATCAATGTCCGGGCAACCGAGATCGAAACGATCGATAAGCAATCCGTGCTTGTGCCAAACTCGGAGTTTATCAGCGGAGCGATTACAAACTGGATGTATGATGATCGGGTTGGTCGCCTGAACATACCCGTTGGGGTCGCGTATGGATCAGACGTCGAAAAGGTCAGGGACATCCTGCTTGGGGTTGCGAAAGATCATTCCGAGGTTTTAAATCATCCTGCTCCATCGGTCATCTTCACAAGCTTCGGAGACAGCGCGTTGAATTTCAATTTACGCGCGTATCTGCGTGATGTGGAGATGCGCCTGCGCGTCAGTAGCGACCTCCATTTTGCAATCACGCATGCGTTTGCAGAGCAAAATATCGAAATTCCATTCCCTCAGCGGGATATCAACATCAAGGGGCTCGATCAGATTCGCGAGACGCTGGCAGGCACTGCACCGGCAGAACAGCCAAGCGAGATTGTAGACTTTCCAGGTCGAACGAATGTGTCGTCAACTGAATGAACGATCACGATGCCTCATGATCTACGGATCTCAGAGCTCAGCACGGATACCGAGCTCCTCCTGCTTTTTTCGGCTCCATGCCTGTGTCAGTCGGTCTGCCACGATCGCAATGATCGCCATGCCAATCCCTGCCGTCATGCCAACACCAAAATCGCCATCGCCCAACCCGATGTACACCTGTTGACCGAGGCCACTGGTGCCAACGAGTGCCGTAATCACCAGCATCGAAATGCCGTACATGATCGTCTGGTTGAGCCCGAGCATCATCACTGGCATTGCGAGTGGAATCTTGACCTGCCAAAGCATTTGCCAGCGTGTGCACCCCATACACTCCGCAGCCTCGATCACCTCCGCAGACACACTTCTGAGAC
The DNA here is from genome assembly GCA_937931785.1 of uncultured Hyphomicrobiaceae bacterium. Classification (GTDB taxonomy): domain Bacteria; phylum Pseudomonadota; class Alphaproteobacteria; order Rhizobiales; family CALHAX01; genus CALHAX01. The sequence goes on from CALHAX010000092.1 coordinate 3,670, forward strand.
CATGCTCTGAATAACGGATCGCAGGAACCGTGGCATAGGCCATGATGGCCAGTAGCGCCGTGAATTCTCCGATCTTGAAGATCATGACAAAAGGAATCAGCAGCACAAACAGTGGCATCGTCTGCAAGGTGTCGTTGATGGGGCGAACGAAATAGGAGATTGGCTGGAACTCTGCCGCAAGAATGCCAATCGTCGAGCCCAGTATAAACGACAGGATGACACCAATGCCGCAGAGATAAATGCTCAACATCGTTTGTGGCCAGACACCAGACAGAAGCAGGAACCCAAGACCGACAAGTACGGCCAGCGCCAGACGCATCCCGGCGAGTTGCCAGGACAGAAATGCAACGACAGCGAACACTGTGGGCCACGGTAGCTTTGTGATTCCAACAAAGAGCGTAATCGCAAGTAATGCAGCAGCAATGGCCGCTTCTACGCCACTGCGGGCCCAAGCCAGTCCAACGGCACCAATTGCAAGAATGCCGTACATCAACTTGCGTTCGAATGTGAATTCAAAACCCCAGGAATATGGTGAGATCGCCTGCTCAAGGCCAATCTTCAGCGGCAACATGAGGAAGAAAAAGGCCCACGTCTTGATGAGCGCGATCCATGCTGCGTATTCGACGATGACATAATCAATTGCGTCATTGAGCGGCCCTGACGGATCAAACTCCCAAGCCTCCGGATAGGACTGCAAAACCGGAAAAAGCAGGGAAAGCACATACAGGACCATCGCTCCCGCAATTGCGATCAGGAGATAGCGGTAGCGTTGAGCGAAGAGCGCATCGTGGTCATCAATATCGTCGGCGTCCTTTTTGGCAAAGCCTGACGTGATACGATCCATCACCATCGCCATGAGCGCGATAACAATGCCCGCCACAAGGCTTTCGCCAAACCTGGCTTTGCGAATTGCCGAAAGCACCTCCCATCCCACGTCAGACGAGCCACCAATAATGGAGGCGATGATCACCATGGAAAAGGCTGCCATCGTCGTCTGATTGATACCGAGCAGAATTTGCTTCAGTGCGCTCGGAACGCGAACCTGGAAAAACAACTGAGCCGCCGTTGCCCCGGACATCAGGCCGGATTCAATAACTTCTGGTGAAACACCGCGCAGTCCAACCAGCGTGTTGCGCACCATCGGTGGGAACGCAAAGAGGATACTTGCAATCAGGCCAACGACGGCGCCAAACCCGAACAGAAGAAGAATTGGGAGAAGGTATGCGAAGGCTGGCACGGTCTGGAGGACATCGAGCATGAACATGATCGCGCGTTCCGCGCGCGGATAATAAAAACCCAGAGTTCCGAATCCAAACCCTATCATCACTGCCATCGGCACCGACATCGCAACCAGGGTGAGTGAGTTCATCGATTCGGTCCATAGACCTACCAGGAGCATGTACGCGACGGCCAAAACGGTGAAGACCGCCAACTTCCACCCCGATGCTGCGTATGCCGTGACGGCCAAAACAAACACAGTCACGGACCAGGGAAGCCAGTTCAGCAGGTCGCGAACGTTAGACATGGGCGCATTGAGAGCGTCAGAAACAGAGCGAAAAAATGCACCGGTATGTGTAACGACCCAGCCCATGGCGTCATTCATTTGCGAAGTCACCGGCAGCACCCAGCCCTCGGGAAATGTGATCAGCCAGGGAGCAGAGGTACGGATCGAGAGCAGGAAGAGCGTGGTGGCGAGAATCGCAAACCACACTAGCGCACCGCGGGAGACCATTGAGCTTGAAGGCGCCTCTATGTTGTCAGCGACCAATGCCATTCAGACGTCTCCTCAATCTGCGCTGTCGGTTTGCGCACTGTAGCGCCAGCAAAGCCCATGATGGAAGGGGAAGGAACACGGAAAAGCCCTCAACCAATCTTTCTCGACACACGGTTCAATTGATTGACAGTCTCGGAACGATGCTCAACGATTGATGAATCAGCACTGCCACACGAACCGAAGTGTGCGTGTGTCTTTTGTTGCGGTCGGATTCGGCTGTCGTTCTGAAGACCATTGACCCAGGGATCAGTCGCATGACGCAACGGGACACATACGACTATATCATCGTCGGTGCCGGATCGGCTGGCTGCGTTCTTGCAAACCGTTTGACCGCAGACGGCACGCACAACGTGCTTGTTCTCGAAGCCGGACCGATGGATCGTAACCTGATGATCCACATTCCAGCAGGTGTCTACAGCGTCTACAACGACCCGAAACTCAACTGGAACTACAAGACCGAGGACGAAGCGCAGCTCAACGATCGCAACGTCGACATCCCGCGCGGTCGTGTTGTCGGCGGATCCTCATCCATCAACTCGATGGTCTACATGCGCGGCCATCCAATCGATTATGATCGCTGGGCGGAGGAATTCAATCTCCCCAAATGGACCTACGCGCAATGCCTGCCCTATTTCAAGGCTGGCGAGAACAGCGACCGCGGCGCCGATGAATGGCGCGGTGATTGCGGACCGCTTGGTGTGACGCGTGGCAGTTTCGAAAATCCACTGTATGACGCATTTCTGGAAGCGGGCGCACAAGCCGGCCAAGGCCAGTCGGATGATCTCAACGGTTACAAGCCTGAAGGTGTGGCACGTCTCGACACCACCAAGAAGAATGGCCGTAGGTGCAGCGCGGCCGTCGCACATCTGCGCCCCGCGCTCCGCCGCCCCAACCTGACGCTCATTACGGATGCAGTGGTTGAGCGCATCCTGATCGAAGGTAACCGTGCCAGCGGCATCGCCTACACACACCGTGGTCAGCGCCATGACGTTCGCGCCTCAAAGGAGGTTATTCTCTCAGGAGGGGCAATCAATTCACCACAGTTGATGATGGTATCGGGTATCGGCCCGGCCGACCACCTTCGCAAGCACGACATACACGTTGCGCTCGATCTGCCTGGTGTCGGGCAGAACCTGCAGGATCACCCAACGGTGCATATCCAGTATGCCTGTCGGGAACCCGTCTCGATCCACAAAGTCGGACAACCACTGCAAAAGGTGGCGGCAGGTGTACGCTGGGGGCTCACACGCTCGGGCGTAGCGGCATCCAGCATCTGGGAAGCTGGCGGGCTCGTGCGCAGCAACGCGGATGTAAAATATCCGAACATGCAATATCACTTCGGACCAATCGGGGTCAGTTACCAAGGCGCAAAGATGCAACTCGAACAGGCCTTCACCGTTTGCATCGACCAGTTGCGGCCAACCAGTGTCGGCTCCATCACATTGAAGTCCGCAAGCCCAACAGACAAGCCAGCTCTCAACTTCAATTACATGGCAACCGAACATGATCGTCGCGAAATGGTTGAGGCCGTGCGGACCGCGCGCGACCTTGTAAACCAGCCAGCCTTTGATGCCTATCGGGGCGAACCCATTGATGCCATGCACAGTGTTGAAACCGATGACGACATTCTCGCCGCCATTCGAACAATGACCGAGACAGATTATCATCCATGCGGAACATGTCGTATGGGTGGCGATGCAATGGCGGTCGTTGATGAGGAAATGCGTGTGCATGGGATCGAAGGGCTACGCATCGTCGATGCTTCAGTCATGCCACAAGTCATTAGCGCAAACCTGAATGCACCAACCCAGATGATTGCAGCACGCGCCGCCGATTTCATCCTCGGCCAGGACCAACTTGCACCGATCCACGCCCGGTACCATTTCAACGCTCCGGATATGATAGCTTGAGAACCTGTGAGAGAAGACTTTATTGACTGCAGCCGTGCACCATCACCATCGCAAGGTAATCTGCCTCACACGTGCCAGCCTGCTGCTTGCCTTGTAACCGACCAACGCGGGTTATTCCCCCCTCTTCGCAACACGCGACAGGTTGGCATTGATCGACATCGCAGTCTTTGTTGGTGGCACCATTCAAGAGACAAACACAAAAATAACCCGCGAACGAAAGAGAAAAAATGGTTTACAAGCTGTACTACGCGTTGGGAAGCGCATCCATGGGCGTTCGTGTATTACTGGAAGAGATCGGAACCCCGTACGAGTTGATCCAGACAACAATCAACAGGACGGAGGATCGTCCACGGGAGCAGATGATGCTCAACCCGAACGGTTGGGTGCCAGTGTTGTTATGGGACAATCGCGCGATGTACGAATGTGCCGCAATTACGATCTTTCTTTGTGACCGTCATCCCGAGGCCGGGTTGGCGCCTGAAGTCACAACACATGAACGCGGTCTGTTCCTTCAAACGCTGGTATATTTCTCGAACTCTGTGCAGAACGCGTTCCAATTGAACTATTATCCCGACCGTTTCGCCGACACACCTGCCAGTGAGCCGAGCGCCCAACAACGGGGCAATCGAAGATTGCGCGAAACGTGGAGTATCATCGACGACCAGATCGGTGACAACATCTGGGTACTCGGCGACCGGTTCAGCGCAACCGACATCTACCTGTTCATGCTCACAACATGGCTCGATCCCTCACGAGGCCACCCCCATATCAGTGAATTCCCGAACGTGAAACGCATAGCGGATGCAGTCATGATCCGACCAAGTGTGCAACACGTTTACGCGCAATGGATTTCAGATCAGAGCGAGACACAAGCCTGAGCGAAACCACATCTCTGCCATCTCTGAAAATCACAGCCCCCCGATCAATCGCACTCATAACGTGAAGGCTCGCACTCTCCCCTTCAACATGTCCTGCACAAACTGGCAGGTGTGAGAACTGTCACATCCTGTTTCACAAACATTTGCTAGGCATGAAGAGGTATGGAACAGCAGAAAGGTCCTACCGCGTCTATTTCAAATGGAGCCATGACGCGATGGTCAAAGTCGTTCCACTGGCATCGCGGTGTCTCCGTTAAAGCCGGACACACCCTGGTGCAACCTGCTTTGGCATTCGTGTGGTTCTGGAAGCATTGTTTTATTGGGTAACTTGAAGCAGGTTTTCCAGGTGCAGCACAAGATTGTCATGCGGGATGGTGAAGGCGGAACATGTTGCAGGATTTATTTGATTTGGAACGTTCGAGATGAGTGACACAGAAATATCAGTTGAAGACATTGCCGCTGAACCCCATCGCCGGATGCTTGAGGACTGTCAACTTGATGGTCATGTGGTGGAACAGGAGCGCGCAACAGCGCCCATTGACCAGTTGGATGTTCCACCTGCGGCGATGGTTGTTTCCACTCCAGATGACGCTGCAGCTGTTCTTCTGGATCGGGATGAAAACTATTCAGTTTGTGGCTATAACGAGAGAGGCGCAACCGCATTCGGGGAAATCTACCTCGGCCTCGACGCCGGTGACGACTACACCCGCCAGTCTACTGCAGCGAACGCGGCAATATCCGCCATTTCTCGCAAGGACGCATTTGAACTGACGTTGCGCGAAGCACGCAAAGTCTTTGCAGACGATCCGCGCGCAACACCTGATCTTGTGCGTGTCAAAGTGCTTGCTGCAATCTGCAAGGAATGGTTCGATCTTCCAGACGAACGGAATGTCATCACCGGACCGATACGATTAAGCGCCGAACGTCCTGTACGATGTCCGGGCGATTATGCGCTCCCATCGAACCTCATTTTTCTGTACGAACCGCGCGAACCGACCCTGTCGGCAGCGATCGGACGCGAATTGCGCGCAGCAACAAAAACAGCCGTAGCCGAATATCGCGAAAGCAATACGCGACCGAAAGGCCGTCTCTCCAGAGCTATTTTTGATTCTTTCGACACATCGGAAGATGACCTGCTTTCCCGCACAATTGTCGGCGTGATGATCGGCCTTCTGCCAACAGTCTCTTCAAACTTGCAGAATACGCACAAGTTATGGATTGCCAACGATAATGAAATCTTCCGTAAGCTAAGGGCCGCAATCAAAGAGCATAGCGATACAGACACGTTTGCAAGAGCAAGCGACGTATTGAGCATACCGATGATGCATGCCATGCAGCGCGATCCAATGCCACCGGAAGTCTGGCGCACAGCGCGCAAGGCGCACACCATCGCGGGAAAGGAAATTAACCCGGGCGATACGGTTCGCGTTCACATCAAAGCAGCCACAAACGCTGATCTTGCAGCCGGAAAAACAGATGTGTTCACAGTCTTCGGTGGTGACCGTTCAAAGACGCCGCATCCAACCCACGCTTGCCCGGGATACGAAGCCTCCATGGGAATTATGCTCGCATATCATTTTTCATTACTCGAGGCGTAAGGAAGAATAATTCACTCGCCATCGTGGACAAGGTGCGCTCGGAAAACAGCTCAACAAGTGCACAAGGTTAGCTCAGCCAAGATCTTGAATGAACTTCGCCCTGAGAACGGAGATGTTCGCTCTATGATAGTTCATATCCATGTCGGCAAATGCATCGTGCGCCTGGCCGATGAGATCGAGCACACCTTCAGTCTGGCCTGATGCAATCCGGGTTTCAGCATCACAATAACGGTTTAGCGCAAGCTCCCGCGGTGAGGCTTTGGCTTCTGCACATTCCATAGCGAGCCCCAGATAGTACGTGACTGGCTTGCGCGTTTGCCCGACTGCTGCTGCACGTGCCATGGAACGACACGCCATCGCTTCCCCCAGCCTGTCACGTCGCCTCGCATTCCGCAGAGCACCAGCGACATGGTACCGCAAATCATGCCATTGCTGACGAAGCGCCAGTTCGTTGGCCATCCATCCGTAGTTGAGAGAAAGAAACAGCCGCTTGCCGTAAGACTCGAGCCACGTGGTCGCATCAAGGATCGGTTGCAAAGATGTCGTCGGCCCGTGCAGCTTGGACTTCGCATACGTGCTCAGCGAAAGGCTCATCGAATAGAGATAAAGGCTTTTGACGCGCTCAGACACCTGCAGTGCCTCCTCGGCACAGATGTTGGCCTCATGCCAACGCCCTTGCCAGATCAGAACACAACTGCGCCAACAACGTACAGATCCTTCAACCTCATGCCCGGCACCATCGATCACCGCAAGCGCCTCATCGAAGCAAGCATAGGCATCATCGAATTGCCCCCGGTCGCCGAGTACAGACGCCTTGCATGCAAGAGAATATGCATAGCCGGGGGATAATTTTCCCTTCTGACTCGATGGTCGCCCATCGAAGGCCTGTTGGAAATGCCGAATCGAAGCGTCATAGGAACCTGACGCTGCACAGGACTGCCCAAGCGTCGCGTTGCACCAGGCGACCAGTCCAACATTCTCAAGTTGCCTGGCACGCCCAAGAGCATCAATCAGATATTTCTCTGCGAGCGATGTATCACCGAGAGCATAATAAACGTAACCAGCCCAGAATTCAGCATAGGCTCGCGAATGATCGTCTTGCCGTTCAATCGTAACGTCTATGGCACGAAGGAGAAATGCAAGTTGTGTTCGTGCTGGATCGAAAACACAGATCTGACCAAGTCGCTGGGCAATTGAGAGCCAGAGCTTATAACGTTCATCTGTATTTTCCAGTTGATCGAGGTTTTTGAGTGCAGCCATATACTGCGCCTGTGCGCGGTCGAGCGCCGAAGCAGCCATGGCCTTGTCGCCCGCCTTCTCCGCATATTGCGCCGCTTCTTCAGGCCTGCCGCCGGCACTAAAGTGATACGCAAGCGCTTCGATGACATCATTTGCATCCTGCCCTGCAACAGATTTCTTGAGACGGGTCGCAATTTCCAGGTGCATCGTGCGTTTACGACGCAAGCCAATGGAATTGTAGATCACATCCCTTGCAATCCCGTGCTTGAAGCGCAGTGTCCCTTCCTGCACGCCAGGAAAGATCAAATCTTGTTCGGACAGTGCCTCGATCAGTGGATGATCTGGAGCACAGCCGGTAATCACTTCGAGCATCTCTGCAGAGATCACGTTCCCGATCACGGCAGCCGTCTGCACAAGATCACGCTGATCAAGCGGAAGTCGCTCGACACGTGCTTCAATCAGAATATCAAGCCACGCACTCCCCGAAAATGCCTGGCTGTTCCTTTCTGGGCGCTCGTACGACGAAGAGTGACAGAGCTCCTCGATGAACAGGGGATTTCCTCCTGCTGCCTTTAGAATTTCCTCAACAAGAAACACATCTGCATTTGGCGATAGTTCGGCTATAGCGGCTTGCGTTTCGGCCTCATCAAGCGGGAGCAGCGAAAGCGTTTCAGCTTTCCGAATTCCAATCTCACCCTTCAGGGGGTCACGCGTCGCAAAAAGCACAAACAGCGCACTGTCACGCAACTCCCGAACCCCGGATATGACATGCCGTGTGAGGTCGTCAGCCCATTGCCAATCGTCAACGAAAAGAACAACAGGTTGGATAATCGTGATCGCAGCGAAAAGATCACGCACGGCTGAAACACTGTCGTCTGCAAGAGGTTGGTTCGGGAGCGGTTCGCCATCGTTTCGTGCCTCAAGCGATAGCATACGAAGAAACAACAGTTCGTGTTGCATAAGAACCGGATCGATATCGAGCAACGCTTGTCTCACCAGTTGTACCGCAGTTTCGCGCTTCTGGCCTGTTTGAAGGTCAAAGATTTGTCGCAAGATCTGCAGGATTGGTTGAGCAGGCTCCGCAATCAGATAGCTTTCGCAATAACTCCGAAAAATACGGACATTCTCATCGATTGCATCCAGGAAGCACTCTGCAAGGCGTGTTTTTCCAAGACCGGCTGGTCCTTGGAGTGCGACGCAGTGCAGCCCGTTTTCCAGGGTGGATGCAAAAGTATCCGAGAGATATTTCAACTCCGAACCTCGACCCAGAAATGGTGTCAGTCCGCGCTCTCGCAACGCTTCGAACCTGGTATTGATGTCTGTCGATCGACCTTCAATGCTGAACACGTTCACAGGTTCATCAACGTCGTTCAGGGTGATAGAGCGTTCCCGTGCCGTCTCGAAGAAATGCCTTTCCGCACCAAGCGTATCCATGCTGACAAGAATTTCGTCTGCGCTGGCCTCATCGGAAAGTCGAGCTGCAATATTCACGGCAGGACCAAAAAGCTGTGAGCGGCCAGTCACGTCGTCCCCGTCTCCGACAAGCGAAAGCCCTGCGTGGATACCACTGTGCAAAGCGAGTGGCTCATTGAGAGAAATAGTCGTCGTCTTCCAGTGCGTCCGCACACGGCTGTGCAACTCCAGTGCGGCTTCCGTCGCACGACGTCCTTCGTTTTCCTGAAGTTCAGGGTAACCGAAACTTGCAAACACTCCGTCGCCGACAATGCGAAAGATTGTGCCCCCATGCCGGGCGATCACCCGATAGTAAATCGCATGGAGCTCTTCCAGAAGGTCGGCATAGTCTTCCGCTTCCATGGAAGCGGCAAGGCGCGTGGAACCGGTAAGGTCGGCAAACAAAATCGCCAGATGACGACGCTGTTTGTTCTTCCGTGGTCGAGCGACGATATCCGGAGTTGCCATCTACCCACACACAACTGCGCGCGTTCCGCGCCCAACTCCCACAACAAGTTTCCCTGAAGATAAAACTACAGCGATTTCAGGTATTCAAGCAAGGCACGTTTCTCGGAGTCTTTAAGGTCCGTACCATAAGGATGACCGCATCGGCTATTGCCGGAATCACGCTTGGCACAGTTCGCAGTCGTCGTGAGTTTCGTGGCATTGGCTGGCTGTTCGAGAGCGAGCCCCACCGCCTCCGGATCGTACCGTGGACCAACGCGGAACGATACCGGTCGGTCAACCGGCTTCTTGAGAAGGTCTTCGAGTGTTGGGACCGATCCATTGTGGAGGTACGGCGCTGCCGCCCATACGCCATCCAGAACACGGGCCACATAACTGTATTTCAGTTCGCGTTCGTTCACGACAGCTTTCTCGAGAGGTACTTGACTACTCCTCGATTGAGCTCCTCCTTCCGCTGCGGCTATGTATTGCTCTAGAATATTGCCCGCAGCATACCTCAGGACTTCTACGGCTTTCTCCCGTTTTCCAAATTTGGGCACAGAGACAAAAACCCCAGTATCAGCCTCTCGTTCCAGCAATCGGGCCGCACGGATATCGGTGTCTACGTCCGTTACTGTGGGTTTCCATGGTGCCTTTTCCGTCGAGTCGATATGACACCTGCTACAATTGTCCTTGAACACCCCCCTGCCGATATCTTTCAATGCCTCATCAATTTCCCAAGGCCAGTCTGGCGCATCAATCATGGTCGTCAAGTCTTCCAGCCTGAAAAGACCGCGCATGTTGATCGAGTTCTGCGGAAGCATGTTGAACGCGCCGGGAAGACCGTCCACAGGAACAGGCCGAAATTCGCCGAAGACGCCAACAAACTGCCCAATGTTGCGTAAGTGCCGCAACCAGGGCGAACTCGTATTCGTATGAAAAGGCTCATAGTTCTTGGCAAACCCCGTCCACTGGGTCACACGTTCTTTCCAGGCATTCCAGATGAAGGGATAACGAACCGGCGCTTCGGCTCGCTCGATATTCTTTCTGATGATGTATGGTGGCTTTTCCCCGAGATCCAGTCCCGTCAAGCGGTTGAAAATCATGGCAACAGCATCGAGCCGTCCAATGCCCCAGGCGCCATCCAATGGCATCGAGAGTGAAATAAGGGCGTGATAGCCCTGGTACCAGTACGTCACCTTCTCCTTGAGTGCAGCAATCTGCGTAGCTGTGGCATTGCTTGGCAGGACGAGAGAAGCGAAGCGTTTGAACTCGACAGGATCCTTGACGACCCGTCCAACTGAGGCATCCAGGTCAGTCAGAAAAGATTGAAAATCAATCAGCGCAGGTCCGCCGTCGATACGGTACGATTTCCCATCGTGTTCGAGCTCGCGCGTGTGACATGCAGCGCACGTGATCGCAAAACTCTTGCCCGACTGTGTGTCAGCAACATGCAGCCCGACCGGTAGACGGTCAGCGTTAGCGGGGTTCGGCAGAAACCCGTACCGCCTCAGATTGTCCGCAAGAAACGGAGTACCGTCAACCTGACGAAGCGCCCTCACCCATTTCCAGGGAATGATACGTGAGCCCTGATCGAGTGAGTAAAACTCGTCGCGTGTTTCCGCTGTCCATTTGTCGCCCTGGTCAACCGCAACAGGCTTCAGATCCTGCGCGCGCGACGGCGAAAAAGAGGACCCGACAACGAGACCCGCGACACAGAGCGTTTCGATGATCCTGCGTGAAACATGATGGCTGATGAAATGCATCGACGTATTCTCCCCTGGCGTCGCAGGTGCACTTACCTGACCGGCATCAATTCGTAATCTGAACGAATTGCTGTTGGTTTCACGGTACAACGTCAATGATAAATGCCACAATATGAACGAAACGAGTATCACGAGGCGCGTTGCCTGCGTGCGAAATTGCGTCAGGAGAATACATGAACAAGCATGAGACCAATCCAGTTTCAGCTATTGCAGGTTTTGAAAATCTGTCTCGTGATGCTCAACGTAAACTCACCCAGGTCAGCGATCGTCCAACATACGCACCGCGTGAACAGATTATCGATTACCTTGAGCACGATGATAGCGTGTATTTCCTGCTACGCGGTCGAGCCAAGGTTGTCATCTATTCCGAAAGCGGCCGCATCGTCGCCTTCCGTGAAATCACCCAGGGCGACATTGTCGGAGAACTGGCAGCCATTGACGGTGGCCCGCGAACGGCGAGCGTGGAAACCATAACCACTTGCGAATTTCTAAAATTGTCCGCCGAGCAGTTTCGTATCCTGCTGACAACGGAGGCTGCTTTTGCATATGGACTTTGTCAACATCTGACGGGGCAGGTTCGTAAACTCACATCGCGAATTTATGAGTTCAGTACATTCTCGGTACCATTCCGGGTTCATGCGGAACTACTGCGTCTGGCAGTGGCGGGGGAGGTGACGGGGAACACGGCACACATTGTGAACGCACCCACCCATGCAGAAATTGCCAGTCGCATCAGCACGCACAGGGAAGCTGTATCGCGGGAAATGAGCAAGCTGGCGCGTAGCGGAATCATCACACGAAGCGGAACTGACCTTATCGTTTGCGATCTGGAAAAGCTGTCGACGCTCGTCAGCGATGCACGAAACGAATAATGGTATTTTGGGTCCAGACACTTGCAATCTTGCGATTTCCAATTGGATCGATATCCTCGAATTTTGCCCCGCAGCGACAAAATTCACCCCATTTGGGGGTGACATTATTTCGCATGATCGCTGGATGGGTCGATGGGCGCCTTTACGTTCAGAACCATCCGCACAAGATCCGACTGCCGGTTCACACCCAGTTTCCCAAGAATATTCTTCGAATGCCCCCGCACAGTGTCCACCGCTCGATCACTGTCTTCAGCAATTTCGTTGATCGTCATCCCGTCTGACAGGCCCTTCAGAACCAGCGCTTCAGCTTTCGTCAAGCCAAAGACGCGTTGAAGCTGCTCCTCGTCGGATTCATATCGTGCCAACGGATCCATGATGTATATGGCGACATACCCACGGCCAACCAATTGTTCCGCACCCGTTTCTTGTTCTGGCAGAAGCGAACAGATTGTCATTTGCAGGGGCAGCGCATTACCCTGTCTCGGAACGGTGAGATGTCGGATCGATTTCGTACCACCTACAATGCTGGCCGCCGCAACCTCCTTGATGGTTCGCAGCAACTCGGTCTTGACCGATGGATCAGCGTGCGAAAGCAAACCGCCTGCATCACGCACACTTGTATCAGACGCAAGCAGAGACGAGGCCGCCCGGTTCCGATAAGCGATCTCGCCCGTGCTGTCTGCAAAAACGATCGCCATGTTCATGTCTTGTAACAACTGTTCAAGACGTTTGAATTTCTGATCCTTTGCCATCAAACGCACGAAAACTTCACCAACACGACGAATATGCGGGAGAAGCAAATTCATACGCCGCAGTTGACGGTCCGTAAAACAAGGTTGTTGCGCACTACGGAACGCTCCAACCACAAACGAATACTTCATGTCTTCATTCAGACATGTCGCACCCAGCGTGTATTCAACGTTGGTTGGGTGAAATACTTTCTCGTATATTGACGAAGACCGCATCACGTCATCACTGATCAACTGCCGACAGTAGACAACCTTGTTGGGCACGCGAAGCGAAGGTTTGACGCGCGGATCGCCGGTTTCATGCTCGTCGAATTGAAGGTAGCAATTGATGTCATCCTCTGAGAACCCGTGGTGAAACACAGCAAAGTTCCGCAGCGGATCGTAACCAAATATCTGAGCAGTCGCACCACGATCAGCCTCGCAAAAGTCCGCAACTTCCTTCAGAACGACAGGCCATCTCGTTTCATCAAGCAACGCATCGTAGAACAGCGGCGAAATACGCAACGCTGTTTCAACTTCCCAAGCCTCAATACTCGACATGTCCATTATAGACCTCTCCCACACTGGACACGACCAGTGACGCAGCGCAGAAATTCGATACCCACCCCCATTTGGGGGTAGGCTGACTGCGAAAAAAATGTTGTCATTTCAGCAAATGAAATAGAATTTTTGCGCTGTCCCCGACAAGCGCACGCAAGATGCTTGCAGAGAAAACGGTAAAAGAGTGAGAAAACAATCTTCCAGATGGTATCATAATTGATATTGAGCACACATCATTCCCATCACTATGGCATCGGTGCTTATAACGCCGGATACAAGCCCTAGGCAATTACCTAGTTAGATATATTCCAAAAAGGTCAGTTTTTCGTGTGGCAAAACGCACAAAATTTGAATTTTCAGAATAGAAGAAAGCATCATGAAAATAGAAAGAGGCTTTTGATACCACCTCCACAATCGAACCATAAAAATGGTTTGAGTAAAAAACGACACTTTCAGTGAAAAAAGTTTCTCCACATTGAATACGTCGATGGAGCAAGGCAAGCAACACTACCCACGATGCAATTTATCGCCTTGCGTTCCAGATACTTTGCCACCGGACAAACAAGTTCAATTTGTGAACGCTTCCCCAACCTCGAACATTTCCTCAAAGCCAAACCGCAAAGCCAATAGACGCCTATGCGTGTTAGTGCTTTAATCAACTGTTGAAGAGTGTTGGTGATCTGCATGGTTGTGGAAACACCGCGTTGCTGTTCAGGGGGGGTACGTATGTTGCTGCGCGTCCATGCCGTTCGAACTGTGTTTCTCTGCGCATTCTTGCTCGCTGGAACAACAGCAAACACACTGTCGCAAGATTTAAACAGCCCCCTTCCGGATGGTGCAATCATTTTGCCCGAGATTATCGTCGAGGCGCGAAAACGACGTGACGATCCTCAAGACGTCCCTTTCGGTTTGTCCATAGTGACAGGCGACGATCTTGAGGCACGCGGAGCGCGACGCGTTCAGGACGTTGTTCAAAACGTCCCAGGTCTCAGCTCTGTCGGCTTTGGAGACGGACGTTCGACAAATTTCCATATCAGAGGCATCGGCTCGCTACGCGACCCACTCAGTCCGGACGACACAAATGTGGTCGTTTACGTTGACGGCGTGCCACAACCGCTCTTTGCGGCCGATGCTGCGTTCCTCGATATTGAGCGCATTGAAGTGCTGAAAGGCCCCCAGGGCACGCTTTTCGGGCGGAATGCGTCAGCTGGTGTCATCAACATCACAACACGAAAACCGACAGATGAGAAAACCATTTCCGCGACTGCGGAAGTCGGTGAGCAAGGTCATATCGTATCCGAGGTCGTTACGTCAGGCCCAGTGCTGGACAGCAAACTCTCGGGTCGCCTTGCCATCAGATATCGCGACGTGGACGGATTTGTCCCGAATACGCTGGGCGGGCCTGACGTCGGCGAACGCGCTGTAATAGCCGGTCGAGGTACGTTGCAGTATACGCCAACCCATGAAACGGGTATCACGCTCTCCATGTCGACAGACAACGACAAGCGCACGTTCCCATTCATGCTCCTCCAGAACGAACCCCGTTATCCAATCACATCGTCATTCCGGGCCAATACATCCACACGACACATAAACTCGGGAGCACTCAGCATTGAACATGACCTCGGAGAAGCAAACTTCACGAGTATCACGGGCATTGTACATCTCGACACAGACGACGTGTACCTCGACGACTCCGAAGGTCTGATTTTTTCCCGTCTGACTGGTCTCCCGGAATCTTTCTTTGCGGCAGATGATACATTTACGGATTGGGCCGAAGAACGTCTTACGATCAGTCAGGAATTTCGCCTGAACTCGAAGTCAGACAATCCACGAACTGATGTCATTTGGGTTGCGGGACTTGCTTACTATCGCAGCGACTTCAAGGCAGACTATTTCAACCGCAATGCCGGTTTTGCTGCGCTGAATGGCCATCGCGACAACGAACTGAAAACCAACAGCTATGCCGCATTTGGCGAAGTTTCCATTCCGTTCGCCACGCACTGGACAGCAACACTTGGCGGCAGAGCCACACACGAAAACAAGACCTACGATTCCATGTTTCGCGGCATCGGCGTTCCCGGAACAGTTGGGCAATTTCGGGATCGTGGCACCTTGGACTATGACTTCTTAACAGGACGGGCTTCACTCTCCTACAGACTGAGTGAGGAAACCGTCGCTTTTGCCACGCTATCACGTGGCCATAAGACCGGAGGGTTTCCCCGACTTGCTGTGGATGGTGCCTTTGGTAAGGCAACAGCACCTTACAACGAAGCAACATCCTGGGCTTATGAATTGGGTGTGAAATATCGTGCGACCAACAATCGGGGCGGACTGGACGTGACCGCCTATCGTACAGATGTAAAAGACGAACATGTGCTTGTCTTCGATGCCGCTAACTTCAGTTTTCTTCCCTCTAACGTCAATGTTCTCTCACAGGGCTTCGAACTCGAAGGGCAAATCGCCCTGTCATCTGAACTCCACCTGTCCGGGGGCTTGAGTTACACAAAGGCAGAAATCCGGGACGTATCACAGCTTCTTCATGCTGTAGCAGGTGCCCGGGAGGGAAACCGTCCGACAAATATTCCTGAGTTTACGTCCAGCGTGTCACTCAACTACGAAGACGGTTTCGACATCGGCATTGAAGGTGTGAATGCACGTGCGTTTGCAAATCTGTCCTGGAACTATATCGGCGACCGCCCCGCAGACATTGCCAATTCATTCCTGCTCGACAGCTACAGCATCATAAACGCTCGCCTTGGCCTGACGTTGAATGAAAGGACCAAACTGTACGCTTTCGCTCGCAACATGCTGGATGTAAATCCTGAACTCGCCGGGGCTTCCATTGCCCCTGGCGCCGAATCGGTGATCCCTGGACGCGGCCGCATCCTGGGGGTCGGCATGATGTCGACATGGTAGCCGCTCAGGATTGATACTCAGTCTACGAAAGCGCGTTCCACCACATACGTACCAGGTCGTGAATTGCTACCTTCAACGAGGCCGAACTGTTCGCAAATTGCACCCGTGTCACGCAGCATGTCCATCGATCCACAAAGCATTGCCCGGTCCTGCTCAGCATCGATCGGCGCCATGCCAATCGCATCGAACAAGTGACCATCTTTCAGGAGTGTGGTGATCCGCCCAGTGTGCGGATGGTCGTCCCGGGTCAACGTCGTGAAGTGCACAAGTTTGTCTGGCCCGGCAATGTCACCAAGCAATTCGTGACCTCTGGTCTCCGCCACAACATTGAGTCCAAACTCCAACTCTGCTTGCGTACGGCACGTCTGTGTCAGCACAACCTGCTCAAATTTCTCATACGTTTCAGGGTCCCGTATGATGGATGTGAACGGGGCGATGCCCGTGCCCGTTGAGAACAGGAACAACCGCTTGCCAGACAGCAACGCATCCATCACTAGCGTCCCAGTAGCTTTTTTCTTGACGAGAACAGTGTCTCCCACCTCGACGCGCTGGAGATGTTGCGTCAACGGCCCATCCGGCACCTTGATGGAATAAAATTCCAGTTCATCATCCCACGATGGACCAGCGAGGGAATATGCACGGAACACCGGGCGCTCTGCATTCGGCAGACCGATCATCACGAATTCCCCCGAGCGAAAGCGGAATGTCGATGGGCGTGAAATCCGAAAACTGAACAAGCCGTCCGTATAATGCGTGACCTGCGTCACCACCTGTTCGTGGACATTCGCAAGTGGCTTGTAGAGCGACACTGGCCGCAGCGCAGATCGGGCACGATCGGCAGCATGTTGCGCCTCCGGCAGGCGCGCCGAGACGTCTGACAACTTTTCACGATATGTCGGTCGCGCAGGTGCATCCGCAATCCAGTGGTGCTCCGGCTGGCGCGTGGCAAGTGCATCGCTGATTTCAACATCATCGAAACCACACTCAAGCGCATAGCGAAACTGATCGCTGATCAGATGACCTGCAGCACGCAACCGACCACGATAACCAGCATTTCGTAAACGACGGCCAAGGCTGAATCCGCGCCCATCTGCAAAGCTGTCGAAATGAACCCGTATCAGATCGATGCGCGAAAACGCATCGCTCAACACGTCGACCTCCGTATCTGGATCGACATCAAGCGTAAGGTTTTTACAGTTTTCAGCCAGCGCCTCGACCCCGCGGAATGAGAGGTTTGGCTCCGTCTGGAAGCCAGTTTCTGTGACAATCGGCATAACGATCCTTTCCACGAGCGCAAGCGCATTGGCGGCGAAGCGTCGAACTGTGAGTTAGATGAAATAATTCAGCTAGCATCAGGCCGCGCGTGCAGGCTGAATGTTCGGGAACAGGGCTTGTTTGAATGGCTCCTGCCCCAATCGGCGATAGGCCGTCAAAAAAGTTTCATCCGGCCCTTCACGCAATTCAAGGTACGCCTGGATCAATCGTTCAATCGCGGGCACAACCTCTTCAGCCGAAAACCCGGGACCGGCGCGCTCGCCAATAGCGAAGTTTTCGGTATGATCGCCACCCAACGTGATCTGGTAGTTCTCGACACCTTTGCGATCGAGTCCGAGAATCCCGATGTGCGCAACATGGTGATGTCCACACGCATTAATGCAGCCAGAAATCTTGATCTTCATTTCGCCTATTGTCTCCGCATAAGTGGAGTCTGCAAAATGACGGGCTATATCCTGCGCAATCGGAATCGAGCGCGCAGTCGCCAGGGAGCAGTAGTCCATTCCAGGACATGCGATAATATCGCTGATCAAGCCGATGTTGGCCGTCGCCAGGTCAACGCGTTTCAATTCTGCAAAGATCGCGGGAAGATCGCGTTTGCGAACATGCGGCAGCACAACGTTCTGTTCGTGACTGATTCTAATTTCATCATGCCCATAGCGCTCAGCCAGATCGGCCATAACGCGCATCTGATCGGATGATGCATCGCCGGGAATTGCACCAATGGCTTTCAGTGAAACGGTAACAATCGTGTATCCAGGTTGCTTGTGCTCGGCGAGGTTATGCCGGGTCCATGCCAGGAACTCCTTATCGCCAGCACCCACGATGTCGACAACATCACCATCCGTATTTTCGAATGCAGGCGGCGCAAAATACGACTCAATCCGTGCAATTTCCTGAAGGTCCGGCAACGCGCTTCCAGCAGTGCTTCGAACAATGGTCGAAAATTCCTGCTCGACCTCTGCACGAATCTTGTCGAGACCAGTCTCGTGAACCAGAATTTTTATCCGCGCCTTGTACTTGTTGTCGCGACGCCCATAGAGGTTGTACACGCGCAGAATGGCCTCGATGTATGCCAGTAGCTCCTGCTTCGCGAGGAACGGACGAATGACCTTGCCCACCATCGGCGTGCGCCCAAGCCCACCACCAATAATCACTTCATATCCCGGTGCCCCATCTCCATCGCGCACCATCCGCAAACCAATGTCATGGGCCTTGGTCACAGCACGATCGTTCGGTGAGCCCGTAACGGCGATCTTGAATTTCCGCGGCAGGAAAGCGAATTCGGGATGGTTCGTGGACCATTGCCGCAGAAGCTCCGCAGTCGGACGTGGGTCTTCAATCTCGTCGGCGGCAGCCCCTGCGAAATGATCCGCTGTCACATTGCGAATACAATTGCCCGACGTCTGGATCGCATGCATTTCGACATCCGCCAGAGCATCAAGAATGTCAGCCGTGTCACGTAGCTTGGGCCAGTTGAACTGGATATTCTGGCGCGTCGTGAAATGGCCATACCCGCGATCCCAGCGATCGGCAATCATCGCAAGCTGACGCATTTGGCGACCATTCAACGTCCCGTACGGCACCGCAACTCTCAGCATGTACGCATGCAGTTGCAAATAGAGACCGTTCTGCAAACGCAACGGCTTGAATTCATCTTCAGTCAACGCACCGGAAATACGGCGCTCGATCTGGCGGCGAAACCGCTTCACACGGTCACGTACAAAGTCACTGTCAAATTCATCGTAGCGGTACATGTTTCGACTCCTGTAACAGGGCCCAAGGGAAAGAAAACACGTCGACGTCAGCGGAGAGTTCAGGCCAGATCAGGACGCACTGAGGGAACGCGACGACATCGCAACGTCTCCCTGATATGTATCGGAACCGGCTTGCCATTGACCATGTCGACCGCAAATACATGCGGGCCGACAACCAGGCTCTGATCGACGCTTGCCGCCTCAAGCAATGCGTCTGCCGCAGTTCCCTTGTCGACAACGACTGCCGAGTCCAGAGTGCGCGTCCAACCACCGTCTGTCCCCCAGTAGACCGTGTCGCCATCCAACAAGTCGTTGGCACTTACGATTTGCAATGAAGTGCGTGCCATTAGCGTGCCCCCGCCTGCACGAGGGCAGCATCGGACACAAGCATCTCGCCTGAAGTGATGACCTGCACTGCTGAAACGGGAACATCACGAGGTGTGAGGCCAAGGAAGATAATAGCCGGGCCGGAAACACCCGACTCCCGAAGTGCTTGCTCCATTTCCTGTAAAGTCGTCGAAACAACACGCTCATTGTCACGTGACACGTGTTCAATCACGGTAACCGGCGTATCGGGATCCGCATCATGCATGATAAGGCGTCCTTGAAGGAAACGAGCAGCGCGAACCCCCATATAAATGGCTGCAACGGCACCCGGACGTGAAAGAGCGCGCCAGTCATGCTCCGCAAACCCTTTGACATCCTGACCAGTCAACAACCTGAATTCCGAATTTCTTTGTCGTCTGGTCACCGACACACTGATTCGCGCAGCAGCAGCCAGAGCAGATGTAATTCCCGGAACGATCTCGAACCCGATGCCAGCTTCATCAAGGGCATCCATCTCTTCATCGAGGCGACCGTAGATTGTGGCGTCGCCTGATTTCAATCGTGCCACATGCGCACCGGCACGGGCATGCTCAACCATCAACGCGTTGATATCTTCTTGCACCCAGCTTGTACCACCAGGTGTCTTGCCAACTTCGACATGGATCGCTTCCCGTCGCGCAAGTTCCAGAACCTCCCTGGAAACCAGCCGATCGTGAATGATCACGTCAGCTTCGTGCAATGCGCGACGTGCCTTGAGCGTCAGAAGATCAGGATCACCCGGTCCTGCTCCGATCAACTGAACATAGCCTAGCTTGTGATCAGGTTCACGCCTCGCTGCACTGGCGCGCTCCAAATGCTCATGGAACAGATCTTCAAGTGCCTGGCGAACCTTTGCCTCACCGCCGTCAGCCCAGGCTTTGGGTCCCACGCGCTCGTAGTACGTCGACCAAAACGCACGGCGTGGCCGCCCTTCCGGTAACGCATCTGCCATCGCGCGAAAGGACTTTCCAATCCGTGCCAGATGCCCGGTCTCCAGCGCAAGCTGCTCTTCGATTTGCGCCTTGATCCGGCGCGCAAGCACAGGAGCCGCACCTTCCGTTCCGATAGCAACAGTCACAGGATCACGGTCAACAATCGCGGGGGTGATAAATTCGCTGTCAGCAAGATTATCGACAACATTGATCAACGCCCCAATCTTCTGTCCGATCGCAGCGGCTTGCGTATCCTTCACGGAATGGGCGTTGGCCGCATACAAAAGTCGAGCGCCATCCCCATCGCCATCTCGGATTTCACGGCGCACAAGCGTCAGGGCATCAGCACTTGCCCAGTCCACGATCTGCTGGACCGGATCAGTACCAAAGACAATGATCCTGGCTTCCGTCTTGAGCAGCAAGCGGAGCTTGGCAACGGCTGTCTCGCCCGCACCGGAGACGACAATGGTCTCGTCACGCAGGTTGACGAAGATGGGGAAATACTGCACCACAGGCCTCGCTTGAATTGTAAATATTGTTCCAAATTACAATTCATATTAGGATATTGTTGTGAAAAATTGCTACATGCCGCGACAAATAAGAATAAAATATCAATTTACTGCAAGAGTGTAGGACATCGATCCGATTGAGGGGAAACCGACAGAACATGAAGGACATGGACGAACTGGATCGCAAGATCTTGTCGGTGCTGCAGCAGGATGCAACACGTCCGCTTGATGATGTTGCAGCCCTTGTGGGATCATCAAAAACACCAGTCTGGAACCGAATTCGCAAACTGAAGGAACGCGGAGCGATCAAAAGTCAGGTCGCAATCCTCGATCCGGATGAAGTCGGATTGGGAAGCTGCTTCTACGTCTTGATCCGCACAGCGCGCCACGAGGCAGAGTGGATCGAAACATTTCTCCACGCACTGCGCAAACGCCCGGAAATCATGGAAGCCCATCGCCTTGCCGGCGAAGTCGACTACATCCTGAAGGTCCGCGTTGCAGATGCAAAAGCGTATGATGATTTCTACCGGTCGCTGGTCGCTGACGTCAGCATCTTCAACGTGACTTCACTTCTCTCCATGGAAGAGATCATTTCACGAACCGCCTTACCGATAGAAACAGTCGACTGAGATTGAGGCAACAGACGATATCGCCGCTAAATTCAGGCCGGACGGGAGTAATAAGCCTCGGGCTCGAAGCAGCACTGCTAGGGTGTGTCCGACTTAAATGGAGACACCGGGATGTCTGTGGAGCTACCTGGGGCGTCGCGTCATGATTCCATTTGAATCAGACGCGCTATAGACTGTTTGCCCCCCTTTCCAGAGGCAAGGCAGCAGGGAATTTCGCCTCAGGAATAGCAGATCGCTTCACCCTTTTTTCTTCTCTTTCGCCCAGGTGTCGCGGAGTCCGACGGTGCGATTGAAGACAGGCGCGGTTGTGGTGCCGTCCGGATCCATCGTGTAGTAGCCAAGACGTTCGAACTGGACAGGAACGCCAGGCGAAAATTTCGCGAGTGACGGTTCAAGTTTGCAGTCCGTTACGATCTCAACACTATCCGGATTGATCGCAGCTTCCAGGCCGCTGGAAAGGTCAGGTTCAGCATCACGGAACAGGTGACCGTAATTTCGCACCTCGGCATTCACCGCATCAGCCGCGTGGACCCAGTGCATTGTGCCCTTCACCTTGCGACCATCCGGAGAGTCGCCGCCTTTGGTTGCAGGATCATAGGTGCAATGCAGCTCGACGATCTCACCCGCATCATCCTTGATCACGTCCGTGCAGGTGACAAAATAGGCCCATCGCAACCGCACTTCCCGCCCCGGTGCAAGGCGGAAGAATTTCTTCGGCGCATCTTCCATGAAGTCATCGCGCTCAATCCACAGTTCACGCCCGAACGAGACCTGACGCGTGCCGGCACTTTCGTCTTCCGGATTGTTGACAGCATCAAGCATCTCGCTCTCGCCTTTCGGATAGTTGGTTATGACAACCTTCAGCGGATTGAGCACAGCCATGCGACGCTCGGCACGCTTGTTCAGGTCCTGACGTACGCAATGCTCAAGCAGCGCATACTCGATCGTGTTGTCCGATTTGGTGATCCCTACACGACCGGAAAAATCCACGATGGCTTCTGGCGGATAGCCACGACGGCGCAGGCCAGAGAGTGTCGGCATACGTGGATCATTCCAACCGGTGACGTGATTTTCCTCCACCAATTCGATCAGTCGGCGTTTGGAAAGGACGGTGTGCGTCAGGTTCAGGCGCGAAAACTCATACTGACGCGGAACGGCTGGCACCGGCAGGTTCTCGATGAACCAGTCATACAGCGGCCGGTGGTCGGCGAACTCCAGCGTGCAGAGCGAGTGTGTGACATGCTCCAGCGCATCGCCTTGCCCGTGAGCGAAATCATAGGTCGGATAGATGCACCACGTATCGCCCGTGCGCGGATGCTTCGCGTGCAGGATACGATAGATTACAGGATCGCGCATATTGATGTTGCCAGACGCCATATCGATTTTTGCACGCAACACGCGGGCACCATTTTCGAACTCCCCCGCCTTCATGCGACGAAACATGTCGAGGTTTTCATCCACGGACCGGTTACGATGCGGGCTGTCCTTACCCGGCTCCTTCAGGGTGCCGCGGTATTCACGCATTTCTTCCGGGCTGAGATCATCAACATAGGCCTTGCCCTCGGTGATGAGGTGTTCGGCCCAGGCGTAGAACGTTTCGAAGTAGTCGGCGGCGTGGTGGAGATGCTCGCCCCAGTCGAAACCGAGCCAGCGCACGTCTTCCATGATGGAGTCGATGTACTTCTGCTCTTCCTTGACCGGATTGGTGTCATCGAAGCGCAGCGAGCAATGGCCGCCAAACTCCGCAGCAACACCAAAATTCAGGCAGATCGACTTGGCATGCCCGAGATGCAGGAAGCCATTCGGCTCTGGTGGAAAGCGCGTGACGATGGACGTGTGCTTGCCCGAAGCAAGATCATCGGCGATGACATCACGAATAAAGTCGGACGGGCGATCATCTGCCTCAGTTTCGGCAGCAGTGGGCGTATCGGCCATGGGTGTCTTCCGGTTTGGCACAGACCGGAGCGAGCAGGCCTGCATGACATGTCGGGGTGTTGCCCGTGATGTGAGCGCATTTGGCCGGGCGGTCAAGGGGGGACGGGGGCGCAGCCTGCCCCTCTGGAGCAGTTGTTTTGCTACCGCGTTATCCCACCATGGTCTTCGTGCCCCCCAGATCGCAATTCAGGGCCAACTGCGAGGGTAACGTCTGCATAGGGTAGAACTTCTCACCAACGCTTCCTAAAAATCTGTCGGCGCGCCGCCTTCTTCTTTCCGCCGCGCAACGAAAGCTTCCAGCTCCTCCTTGATCGCAACATCGATTGGTGGAGCTTCAAAGTTGGCAAGAATTTCTTTCCAGATCTTGTTGGCACGTTCGGGTGTACGAATGGCACCCGCTTCTTCCCACGCTTCAAAATTGCGCCAGTCGGAAAGGAACGGCGCATAGAACGCAGTCTGATATCGATCCTGAGTGTGCTGACAGCCAAAGAAGTGCCCGTCTGGCCCAACCTCGGCGATGGTTTCGACAGCCAGATCATCCGGTGTCGTCCCGATCGGCTTCATGTAGGACATAACTTGTTGCAACGTTTCGCAGTCCATTACGAATTTCTCGTACGACGCGCACAAACCGCCTTCGAGCCACCCTGCTGCGTGATAGACAACGTTCGCGCGCCCTGTCGTAACCGCCCAGAGCGATTGCGAGCTTTCCCAGGCGGCCTGCGCATCCGGGCAATTCGCAGCGCACGCATTCGAAGCGCGCATCGGAATGCCATAGAACCGCGCCATCTGACCGGAAATCTGGGTCGCCCTCATGTACTCCGGCGTACCGAACGCGGGCGCACCGGATTTCATGTCCACATTCGAGGTAAACGATCCCATGATCACCGGCGTACCCGGATTGACGATTTGCAGGAGAACAATTGCGGCCAGCCCCTCCGCTGTTTGCTGCGCCAATGCACCCGCAAGTGTCACAGGAGCCATCGCCCCCGATAACGTAAACGGCGTGACGAAAACCGGTTGCCCACGCCGCGCCATCCGCATCGCTCCATCCAGCATCGGCGTGTCATGTTTCAGTGGCGAGGACGAATTGATGTTCGTGTACATCCGCGGCGCAGCGTCAAATTCTTCATGACTGATCCCGCACCCGATGCGCACCATCTCCATGGCGTCCTCAACCCGTTCCTTGCCGAGGCAGTAGGCGTGCAACACCTTGTCCGTAAGAATTGTCTTGTCGTAGATGCAGTCGAGGTGTCGAACCGAGGCATGAATGTCGACCGGCTCGACTGGATACCCGCCCATGAGGTGGATGCAATTGAAGGACTGCGACAGCTTCATTAGGTCTTGGAAGTCCTCACGACATCCTGCCCGGCGCCCACGATCGAGGTTCGAGGAATTCGGCGGACTCGAGACGTTGACGAACGCCATGTGCTTTCCGCCGATCGGGACAGCATGCGCCGGATTGCGCGGCGTGATGACAAACTCTTCAGGGGCCTTGGCGACGTGCGCCATGACGAAATCTTCGTCCATGCGTACCCGGTCGGAGTTCGGATCGACGTTGGCTCCAGCATCCTTGAGGATTTTCTTGGCATCCTCGTGCAGGAACCAGATACCGATCTCCTTCAGAATGCGCATTGCCGCATCATGGATCGCCTGCACACCTTCCGGCGGAAGCGGTTCAACAGGATTGTCATGATTGAGAGGCACGCCCCAAGGCAATTGCTCGATGGATGCTGAGGCGCGCTCCGCACCGCGCTGTGCCCGGCCACCACCGCGGCGCCCTCGTCGCGCACTCTGGTCTGTTACGTCCGCCTGCGCCATATCCTGCCTCCGGTACTTACATTTCAGGCAAAAAAACTGCCATTCCCACCTATGCGCCAACAACCCGCTGCGTCTACAGTAAATATCACATCACCCCCCCCATTTGCGTGCCAGCAATGAGTATGGCGTCATGTGGGAAAAACATGGCTGACACGCCGTACAGCCGGTTGTTCCTGCCAGCACGTATGATAGGACACCCGAAATCATGTTTTGGGAGTTTGTGTGATGCCAAGTTTGAGTGACATGCTGGCCGAGCGTGCGTGGCTGCTGGCCGACGGAGCGACGGGAACCAACCTGTTCGATATGGGGCTTGAGGCGGGTGATCCGCCGGAAGCCTGGAATGTCGATCATCCCGACCGTGTCACGAAACTGCACCAGGATTTTGTGGACGCGGGATCGGATATCATCCTGACAAACACCTTCGGCTGCAATCGTCGCCGCTTGATGCTTCACAAGTTCGAAGGGCGTTGCGCAGAATTCAACATTGCTGCGGCACAGATCGCGCGCGCCGTTGCAGATAATGCAGGGCGGCCTGTGTGCGTTGCAGGGTCTGTTGGCCCAACCGGCGATCTTTTCGCTCCGCTCGGTGAGTTGACAGCGAAAGACGCAGAAGAAGTTTTCGTCGAACAGATTACAGCTCTGAAGGAGGGTGGTGCCGATGTGGCATGGATCGAAACCATGTCCGCAACGGAGGAAATTACGGCAGCCGTGAATGCCGCACGGCGTTGCAACATGCCCTATGTCTACACGGCAAGTTTCGACACAGCTGGACGCACCATGATGGGCCTGCAACCTGGGGATCTGTCGGGTGTCGTCAATGGCGACGGCGCAGCACCGCTTGCCATTGGTGCGAACTGCGGCGTCGGCGCATCGGACCTGTTGGTCTCCGTACTCGGCATGAAAGAAGCTGGTGCAGAAATACCTGTGATCATCGCCAAGGCCAACTGTGGCGTTCCACAAATCCAAGGGGATCAAGTCGTCTATACGGGAACACCGGACCTGATGGCCCGGTATGCGGAAATGGCAATCGATTCAGGCGCGCGTATCATTGGCGGATGTTGCGGCACACGCGCAGAACACCTGAAGGCCATGCGCAGCGCGCTGGAGGCTCACACGCCATCCGCCAGACCCTCGACAGAAGATATCGTTCGCGATCTCGGTCAACTCAACGCCCCTGCAGCCTCCGCAGAAGCCGGCGAAGGGCGTCGCTCAAGACGACGTGCCCGCGGGTAGGGTGGCAGAGGGTTGGAATGGAGAGAAGTGGTGGAGTGTGAGTGTCGACTGTGGAGCAGAAGCAGGTCGCGCTCACGTTCCACTTGATGACAAAAATGCACCCTGCCGGATGTAAATTATCAGCCATATGAGCAAACCGATCACGACACCAATCAGCGTCGGCATTTGAAGACCGACGTCAACCGCAAACGACCCAATCAGGAATGCGCCGAGCGCCGTTCCAAGTTGGGCGAGCATGAACATCGTCCCCATCACACGACCGCGTTGTTCTTCATCGATAGCAAGTTGTACAACTGTCATCGTGATGGTTCGACGCGTTTCCGTTGCGAAACCCATTATCGCTGCTAATCCTGCTGCCACATAGACATTGGTTGTTAGCACCAGCGCGGCGAGTGCAAGCAACGCAATCAGAAATGACCAGAGAACGCGTGGTATGGTCGCCGCTTGTTGGCCTCCGTGCGCAAGCCACAGTGCCGCCGCCGTAGCCCCCACACCCCGGCATGTAAGTACCGTCGACAAACCCACAATCCCCATGCCCAGTATTGTGTCCGCATATGCCGGGAGCATTTGGAAAAAACCGATCGACAAAGCGTTTCCAACCAGCAAGATCAACAACAGAAATGAAATTGCCCGACGGGCCAGAATGTATTTTAAGCCAACGCGTATGTCTTGCATCATTGACAGAGATGATTGCTCTGGCATGCGATAATTTTCAGGCGTTTTAAGGCATGCGAACGCCGTAATAATCGCCGCATACCCGGCAGCATTAACGACGAATGCGCCGGTCGCCCCATAGTGAACCATGATCCATCCTGCCAAGGCAGGGCCGGCAATCAGAGCCAGTTGCGCATATGAAGAAGACACAGCAAGAGCTGAAGCCAGCTTTGCATGCGCAATAAATCTTGGGATCGTTCCAAACATCGCTGGAACCATGAAGCTAATGACAACACCATGAATCAGTACAAGTGCAGCGAGGTTGAACACTGTCAGAACGTCTAACCAAGCGAGCACCGCCAACACCATTGCTTGAACAAACAAGAGTGCACTGGTCGCAATCATGATCTTGTGGCGATCGTACCGATCCGCAACAGCGCCCGTCAAAGGCATAAGCACGATGTTTGGTATAAGATCCAGTAGTGCCATGATTGCCAGCCATCGCGTTGATGACGTCAATTCCCATGTAACCCATGAGACAGCAATCAACTGGACTGAAAAACTGATCCAGGAGCCAATCGAACCTGCAGAATATATGCGAAAATTACGATCAGAGAAGGCATCACTGATCCCACCCAACCGGTTCGGTTTTTCGGCATCTGCCATCTGCTCTCGCCGCCATCGCTTTTGGCTAAAGCCGCACTGTGGAGGAAATATTGAATTTTGTCATCAACACCACAACAGCGACAACGCTGTCGTGCGCCTGGCGCATCCGTAATTTTGCTGTAGCAAATCTGTAGGGCTAAAAAATCTGATATCCGCGCATCGCAGAGTCAGCGTAAGCATGCCGGGAAATCCGCACATGTCGCGCTTGACCTCACCCATTCGACCTGAAAAACGCCGCAGCATGAAACGCGCGCTGGGCCTCAGTCGTTCGATGCTTGGTGGCCACCGGGCACGCAAGTCGCGCCAAACAACCGTGCTCATGACACGGCCGACCGTCGCTTGATTTCATATGGGTAACGCAGACGGGCACGTTATAGCTTTTACCATCAAACGCACCGACCGGACATGTATTCAGACATGGCTTCTCGATGCAACTTTCGCAAGCACTGACCGCCGCTTGAACAGTCGGCAACCCCACGATGCGCCCGTCGAACATCAGAGCAGCACGATAGGCATGCCAGAGCCCGAACTCCGGATGGATCAAAATGCCGAGCGGAGAGGGTGTAACCGGTTCTGCACGCATCGCCCACTGCTGGAACGGGCGGTAGGGTTTATCATTCGGATAGGCGACGCTCGCAGCAAACCTGTCAGCCCGCGGTGCCACAACGGATTTCGTCCATGTGTCCAGCGGATCAACGCAATCCGGACGCGCAGCAGAAAAATGAGACCACATGCCCGGACCGACATTACCGACCAGAACAACCGTTACCCCACCCAAACCTTCATCATGCTCACCTTTGAATCCGCCACGGACGACCAATCCTGTGCCCTCAAACGCAGCTTCAATATCGCGATAGCTCACAGACATGGGCAGCACACCTATTCAAACAGACGGAACGCTTTACGAACCGTCTCGTAGTGCAACTCGAACCCCACTGTCTGCGCCACTCGCGGGCCCTTTCAGTGAAATGCATCAGGCATCGAAGATTTCTTCTCCTGCATGAAAGTTTGAAGCGCTTCGTCCAGGCCATCGTCCAGCGTTGGTGCTTCGAAGCTATCCAGTTGGGCACGAGCCACGGCATTGGCGCGTTCTTCAATGCGTTTACCACCTTCCATTTCCCACTGCTCGAACGAATTGTTGTCCGTCAGCGCCGAACGATAAAAGGCTGTTTTGAAGTTCTTTTGCGTGTGCTCTGTTCCCAGATAGTGCCGGGCATCGTCCACGCCGCGATTGCCGATGTCCCGGATTGCATCCATGCCCTGGGCGTTCTCGGACGTATCGACGCCACTCGCAAAGACCTGCATCATCGCGCATTGGTCCGCATCGATGATGAACTTCTCGTAGGATGAACACAGTCCGCCTTCGAGCCATCCTGCAGAATGCAACGCGAAGTTCACCCCAGCCATGACAGTCGGATTGAGCGTCATCGAGCTTTCATGAGCGGCCTGCGCGTCCGGAACCTTGGATCCACAAAGTGACCCACCAGATCGGAACGGAATGCCGAGACGGCGCGCCAGTTGCGCAGCACCATACAAGACTTGCGAAGGCTCCGGCGTGCCGAACGTGGGCGCGCCCGACTGCATTGACATCGATGCCGCGAACGTTCCGAACACGACAGGTGCGCCCTTGCGGCACAACTGCGAGAATGACGCACCAGCCAGAACTTCCGCAAGAATTTGCGTCAGCGTCGCCGTAACCGTGACCGGTGACATTGCCCCTGCAAGAATAAAAGGCGACACCACCGTTGCCTGACCCGAGCGGGCATACACCTTCAGCGCACCAAGCATGGTGTCATCAAACACCATCGGCGAGTTCGCGTTGATCAGATTGATGATGCAGCAGTTCTCTTCGACAAAACTTTCGCCGAACACCAGCTTGGCCATCGCAACCGTATCTTCCGCGCGTTCCGGTGCCGTGACCGAGCCCATGAACGGTTTGTCCGAATATTTGATGTGGCTGTAAATCATGTCCAGATGACGCTTGTTCACCGGAATGTCGACAGGCTCGCAAACCGTGCCTCCGGAGTGGTGCATCGCCGGCGCAAGATACGCCATCTTCACGAAATTCTGAAAATCCTCGAGTGTCGCGTAACGGCGTTCGCCATCCAGATCGCGCACGAATGGTGGACCATAAACCGGCGCAAAAACTGTGTTGTTGCCGCCAATCTCGACATTGCGTTCCGGATTGCGCGCATGTTGGGTGAACTGCGCCGGTGCCGTTTTCAGGATTTCGCGGCACATCCCGCGTGGAAACCGAACGCGTGGCCCCTGGACGTCTGCGCCTGCCGCTTTCCACATGGAAAGCGCCTCGTCATCGTCTCGAAAGTCGATCCCGACTTCTTCCAGCACGGTTTCTGCGTTGTGCTCGATCAGCTCCAGCGCTTCCTCGTCGAGGATCTCGACCGGTTTGATCTTGCGGCGCAGATATCCCATCTGCGTGACCGGACCGCCACCTTCCCGCGCCACACGGCGGCCTTCTGCGCCACGTCCACCGCGTCGCTTTCGTCCACCGCCTTCACCTGTGCCTGCTGCTTCGCTCACAACCGTTCTCCATCGTGATCGTCGGACTCTTGCTACAACAGGGCATCACCCCTCGAAATCCGGCGTGCTTCAGTCTCTATGGGACGACCTGTAGGCTGACCCGTCCGCTGACGGCACCGGTGTCTCTGAATGCGACATGCGGGAAGGCGCAAGCGAGATGATGATGGTTCACCAAATCCACAACAAAGCTGACGTGCGTCGTTTCATGTCGTCTGAAGGTCGCATCACGTATTGCGTTCGCCCGCCGCATGCCTCAAGTAGACTCACACGAAATGCGTGCCACATACCAATGCGTACGGGCCTGCCACGGAGACGTCCATGTCAGACGAAGATGATATCGTTCTCGCCGATTTGCCGGATGATGAACTGACTCAACAAATGCATGACGACCTTTACGATGGTCTCAAGGAAGAAATCGAAGAAGGCACCAACATCCTGTTGGCGCGCGGCTGGACCCCCTACAAGGTTCTGACCGAAGCGCTGGTCGAGGGCATGCGCATCGTCGGCGAGGATTTTCGCGACGGTATCCTGTTCGTGCCGGAGGTGCTACTGTCTGCCAATGCCATGAAGGCGGGTATGTTCATCCTGCGTCCGCTGCTTGCTGAAACCGGCGCGCCAAAGGTTGGCACCATGGTTGTGGGCACGGTGAAGGGCGACATTCACGACATCGGCAAGAACCTGGTTGGCATGATGCTGGAAGGTGCAGGCTTTGAAGTGGTCGACATCGGCATCAACAATCCGGTCGAGAACTACCTGGAAGCGATCGAGGAGCACAAACCGGACATCCTCGGAATGTCAGCACTACTGACGACCACCATGCCTTACATGAAAGTGGTCATCGATACGCTCGTCGAGAAGGGCATGCGCGAGGACCACATTGTTCTCGTGGGCGGTGCTCCGTTGAACGAGGAGTTCGGCAAGGCAATCGGCGCCGACGCGTACTGCCGTGACGCGGCCGTTGCTGTGGAAACTGCCAAAGACTTCATGAAACGCAAACACAACCAGATGGGCGTCAGCACCTGACTACGGGAAGCTGAACCGAATGTTCGAAACAAGTCTCATCATACTTGCCGGAGCCTACAACATAGGCTTCGGCATTTTTCATTTGTACTTCCCGAAACTGTTCCACTGGGACCGCACAATGCCGCGCATGGACCCAATGAACCGTGGCGTCTTTCTCGCGCTTCACTGGATGCTGATGCTGGTCTTCGTCATGGTAGGCGGCGCACTGTTGCTCGGCGCTGGTGGACCGGAAACCTCACGTGTTCTCCTGGTGGGCGGTGCCGTGTTCTGGGTCGTCCGTGCCGGTTTACAACCCGTTCTATGGCCGTTTCAGTCGAGCTTTGCCTACAAGATGTTTGCGATATTCCTGCTCGGTTTCGCGCTACATGTGGCAGCAAGGTTCGCAAGTTGAGTGGCGAAATCTGCCCCACCCCGATAGACCAGTAAGGATGGTGAACCCCCATGTTGCCTCAACTCGCCAACGTTCCCCGCGTTGAACTGGCCAGAACGCCGACCCCTCTGGAATTCTGCCCAAACCTGACGGCTACTATCGGGGGCGCGAACATTTGGGTGAAGCGCGATGATGAAACCGGGTTGGCACTCGGCGGCAACAAGGTGCGGCAACTGGAGTATTATTTCGGTGCAGCCCGGGCAGAGAACGCCAATACGGTTCTGATTACGGGTGCCGTGCAATCCAACTTCGTACGGCTTGCAGCAGCAGCAGCAGCCAAACTTGGCCTTGCGTGTCACGTCCAGTTGGAAGAACGAGTCGCAACGGATGATCCAGCATACCGCACATCCGGCAACGTGCTTCTTGATCGCCTGCTCGGAGCAACGATCCACAGCTACCCGGATGGCGAAGATGAAGCCGGTGCCGATGCCCGCATCCGCGAAATCGCCGATGAGCTGCGTGCGCAAGGCAGGAGGGCCTACGTCATCCCTCTGGCACCGGGCCATCCACCTCTCGGCGCGCTCGGTTACATCAATTGCGCGGAAGAGATTGTGACACAATCGGGTCGCAACGGTATCCCGCAGTTTGACGAAATCGTTGTCGCAAGTGGGAGTGGCAGCACGCATGGCGGTTTGCTGTTCGGCCTACGCGCCCTCGAGGTAGATGTGCCGGTCCATGGCGTGTGCGTACGACGCGCTGCCGACATCCAGAAAACCCGGATCGAAAACCGCAGCAACGAGATTGCCGACTTGCTGGGCATGACGAACCCGGTTCAGACAACAGATGTTGTCACGGATGACACAGACCTTGCCCCCGGATACGGCAAGGCGAATGATGCGACCCGCAAGGCAATCCAACTGGCCGCGCGTACCGAGGCCTTGCTGATCGACCCCGTCTATACAGGCAAGGTCATGGCAACCACCATCCGTCGTGCCACCGAACTCGGTAAGGGTAAAAATATCCTCTTCATGCACACGGGCGGCACACCTGGATTATTCGCCTATCCTACCGCACTCATGGAGGCGTAATTATGCTCGTGAGTGTCTGCTTTGGAACCAATGATCTGCTACGTGCCGGAGAGTTTTATGACGCAGTCTTCAACACCATTGGGATGGTACGACAGGTCACAGATCAGAATGAAATAGGATACGGCCCGGACGGTGGCACAACGAATTTCTGGATACTTCTGCCATTCGATGGCGA
The DNA here is from genome assembly GCA_937931785.1 of uncultured Hyphomicrobiaceae bacterium. Taxonomy (GTDB): domain Bacteria; phylum Pseudomonadota; class Alphaproteobacteria; order Rhizobiales; family CALHAX01; genus CALHAX01. The sequence continues at coordinate 36,782 of CALHAX010000092.1, forward strand.
ACCGGCAACGCGCGGCAACGGAAGTCAGATTATTTTCGAAGCATCGTCTTCAGACGTGGTCGATCAGTTTCACCGGATAGCTTTAGAACACGGTGGCACAGACGAAGGAACGCCTGGGCCTCGCGACTATGCTCCAGGGTACTACGGCGCTTATTGCCGTGATCTCGACGGTAATAAGCTCCACATCTTCACGATTGTGACTTGAGACAGTAACCTGGCAGGGTATCGTCAGAACGGTAAGCGCACCGTACTGTCGCCAAAATAATTATCCACGGCCTTGACCAAAGCAGACGTGGCCTTGTTCCGCCACTTCGATGACTTCAGAAGTTTCGCGTCCTGCTTGTTGCTGACATATGCCAACTCGATCAGGACAGACGGAACGCTGGCAGATTTCAGGACCGCAAAGTTCGCAGTCCGATGAGGCGTTGGACGCAATTTGGTGGCATCACCCATGTATTCGCGCAGCGTGTTCGCAAATATATCCGAGCGCGTCTTCGTGCCGTCGATCCAGCGTTCTTCCAGGTCAGACAAAATGCTCAGAACGCCACTGTCAGACGCCGTTCCATTTTTCTTTGCAAGGCTGGCGACATTGATGGTCTTGCGAGAATCCCGCGCCAACCTTTTCGCCGTTTTTCCACGCAACGTATAAAATGTCGCGCCTCGAACACCTTTGTATTTCGCAGGGACATAGTCGGCATGAACAGAGATGAAAAGATCCGCCCGATTTTCACGGGCAATCTCAGAGCGACGCCGCAGCTTGACGAAAGTATCGTCAGCGCGCGTCATGATTACACGGTACCGACCAGATTTCGAAAGCCGGTTACGCAGGATCTTCGCAAAGGCAAGAACCATATCCTTTTCGCGGATACCATTTTTGATAGCACCCGTATCGTGTCCACCATGACCGGCATCCACAACAATCAACGGCTTGGAGCCCTTACCAGCAACGCTCTTCAGAGGGACACCAAGCCCCGAGCGAATGCGCTTGAACGCCTTGCGTCCTGATTTTGGAGAAATAGCAAGCGTCAGATCCGCGCCACTGCCACCTTGCCCCTTGGTGTAGGTTGCGGTGACCCGCACCGGCTTCTTTGTCTCGATAATCAAACGGGCCTTGCCCTCAATCAGTAGGCCATAATGAAACTTGCCAATCAGTGGTGAATTCTTGAACGCCGCTTTCACCGGAAGGTCAATAGCCATAGCCGGTAAGTCGACAATCACACGGTTCGGATTGCTCAATGCATAAGCACTGTAGCGAACCTTTTTCGGCAGTCCGATGATGAACGATGTTGTTTTGCCCGACGCCGCCTCGGCGGATCCGGAAAAGAATGGCGTCGTCTGTCCTGGCAGGATCAGCCCGATCCCGGCCGCTATGCCCATGACCGCAACAACGGTTTGGCGCGACCACCGCAATAAACGCATTACACAGTCGTCCGTTCAATATCTGCCGTGACATACGGCAGTACTCTCCCGAACTGCCGACTGGTCCTTCATCGCGAATGACCGTGGCGCTTTCCGGGGCACACTAAGGCAAAGTTGTGATCCATTAACGTTTATGAAGCCTTAACAAATAGGAGAAAATTGAATCGAATGATCTGCACACCCAACATGGGTTCACATTCGTCCATATGACAGGGATAAGAACGACTTGAACGATCCCGGTTGATATCTGGACAAAACGAAGCCGACCCACCCGGCGGCACGCGCACCACCCGTCGCACCAGTTCAAACCAAACGAACAAGATCAGGTGTGTTGCGTTCATTAAATTTTACCACCTATGCGTGCATAAATGTACCCGAAGAACGCTTCGGAGCACATCGGTGAACCAGTCATCAAAATCTCTCAACGTGCCATCTGACGGGCCCGGTAACGGCTTTCAGCAGCAGGATAACGCACGGGCGACGCCAGTATCTCACCATGCCAACGTTTCGAGTAGCACAACCGCAATATCTGCTGACCATGGTCTCCTCGAACGGCGATACGCCATTGCACGCGCTTACAACGAACACGGTGTCTGCGTATTTGATCAGGATCAAACTCTGGTTCTTTCGAACAACCAGTACGCAACGTTGTATGGACTGAACCCCTCCGACGTGAAGGTTGGGATGTCACTGCGCGAAATTCTTGCATTGCGGATCAAAAAAGGGATTTACGGAAACAACGGCGCCGCGGCATACGAACGCGAATGGCTCCGCACCGTGACGCGCAGAAGGACCCGTATCCAGGATCTCATCGATGGACGATGCATTCTTATTGTCCAGCAACCTACGACGAACGGTTACTGGATAACGACCCACGAGGACATAACCGAACGCCTCCAGATGGAAGCGCAGGTGACCTTTCTTGCCACTCGCGATCCTTTGACTGGTCTCGCAAATCGCGCAGCTCTCATGGCGCGATTGATCGAGGAACTTGGCCAACTTCATAGTTCGAGTCAGGCCTGTGTGATGTTGCTCGACCTCGATCACTTCAAGCCGATCAACGATACATACGGTCATGATATTGGCGACGAGGTCTTGAAGATCGCTGCAGCGCGCATTCGCTCTCATGCCCGTGACACCGATACGGTGGCACGTTTGGGGGGGGATGAATTTGTTGTTGTGCAGACGCCTGTTATCGAAAAGGCGAGGATCGCCAAACGTGCATCTGGTATCGTCATGGCGCTCGCCGAACCCTTCGAAACGAGCGTAGGCTTGATGTCCTTAAGCGCATCAATTGGTGTTGCCCTCACTGGGACCGCACAAACAACACCCGATGCCTTGTTGAAAGCAGCGGACCTCGCCCTCTACAGCGCAAAAAACGCTGGGCGCGGCACCTATCATATCAACGACTTGTCGAAAGGTCCCTATTTAGCGACCTCCACTTGTTCATATTCTTCTCCTCTCAAATTTTCTGGTGGCACCATGAACCGATTGAACATGAAACAGAAACCGGAAACATCATTTGGACAACGTCCAAATCGTACGGCTCCGTCCTCTCAAAGACCAATGGCCCCAGTCGCAGCATCCCAAGCCACGTCGGAAGATGAGCGGCGTCTTGATGAAAGGGTCGCAACAAGCTTTCGTGCAAACGTCTATTGTCATGGCCGCTATCAATCGATCGTTGTGCAGAATGTTTCATGCGGCGGATTAATGATGGTCAACGCGTTCGGCCTCGCACGCGGTGATAACGTCACTGTCACCACCCTCGACGGTCGCACTTATGCCGGACGCGTTGCCTGGACGGTATCGCCCTACACCGGCATCAAATTCGACACACGTATCGCCCATGACGACCTTCTTTTCGAGACCCCAAACGGACGCCATTCCAAACGCCGGATCCTATAGTGCGTCTGATTCAAATGGAATCATGACGCGACGATCCAGGTTGCTCCACTGAGATCCCGATGTCTCCATTCAAGTCGGACACACCCTAAGCACGATGGCATAATTCGTGAATTGTCATGCCTGACGTCATGTTCCTGGCCATTGAGTTGCCAGGGCAACCCGCTTCAGGCTTCGAATTCATGCTGCCAACTCGCGCTATCCTGCCATCAAGTCCCCGTCGCAACTGGTTCTCCATTCCGAGAGAAGATCTTGAGAATGGTGCTTTGTGGTTCACAATGGCACTCAGCGGGTTCGTTTTGTTCGAGCCTGCGCCATTCGAATTTATGGTCCTGGCACTGATTGGGATCTGGTTACTGTCGGGGCTTCATATCCCCCGTACACTGACATTAATCGTTGCGATTACTGGAATGTTGACGGTCACCGGCTTGCTGGCAGCGCTCTTGTCCACGACGTTGATCGCATCAGGTCGTCACGTTATAATCTCCATTTTTCTGTACGCACTTACGATTGGGCTCGCCGCATTCGTGGCGCGCAATCCCCATCGCACACTTCCGATCATCATTAGCGGCTACACAGTTGCTGCCCTGATCGCCTGTGCTGCATCTATCATCGGATATTTCGGGCTTGTGGATGGTGCCGCTGAATTGTTCTTGCGTTACGACCGCGCTCGCGGAACGATGAAGGATCCAAACGTTTATGGTCCTTTTCTTGTTCTTCCGATGGTCTATATCTTTGTTCGTCATTTGATTGGTGAGGACAGGCTGGGCAGCCTGCAATCCGCGATTCTCGCAATCCTCGCGTTTGGTTTGCTTCTGAGTTTCTCACGCGGTGCCTGGGCCAACGTTGTCTTTACAGCTGCGGTATCAACATATCTCCTTTTCGTCTCGGCCAAAACGAACAGCCTGCGGCTCAAAGTGATTGGCCTCACGGTATTCATTTCCGTAATCTCGGTTGCGCTCCTCGTGTTTGCACTGAGTTTTGATGCAATTTCCGACCTGATGAGCACCCGCGGTCAACTGATCCAAAACTATGACACAACCGAACGCTTCGCAGGTGCGCAAATCTCCCTGGATGTCATTCTGAAAAATCCACTTGGCATTGGCGCTTACAGCTTCAAGGAGTTTCACGAAGCTGAGCCGCATAACGTTTATCTCTATAGTTTTCTAATCGGTGGCTGGATTGGAGGGTTTGCATACATCGCTCTTGTACTCAGTACGATTTACGTAGGTTTTCACAACGCTTTCACCGAGGGTAATTTACGACCGCTCGCCATCGTGTTGTTCGCCACGTTCCTTGTTACAGCCTTTGAAGGATTGATTATCGACTCCGATCATTGGCGGCACTTCTACATATTGATTGCCTGCAACTGGGGCCTCTACACTTATCAAAGAGCTCATCATTCAACGAGAACACGCGCACAGGACGCACCGTTTCCCATGAACAGGATGAGAGTATTGTCTCGTCGCAGCGCTCTGCGCGCAGTCAACACAATCGGCACAATCAAGCCTGCGTCCGTTTCAGCGTCAACAATCGATCTTTCATTCAAGAGCGCAATGAATCGTAAGAAAAACTGGCGTCGCAAACTCGGGAACGCATCTCGCACACAAACCGAAAGTCATAAAAAGGCTTCGGCAACCTTGAACGGTTTTGAGGGAACAGAAACGAAACCGGGAATTTCAGCACGCGAACTGCGAGCGCGTTATGTCGACAGCATGAGAACGCGAGAGATCACGAAACTGCCCCCTCTTGATCGTTCACAATTCGGCATCCGGCCATCTGAGGCACTGCCAGACAGAAACGCATTTGGTCGCAGACAAACGGAACGTCATCAGAACGCTAACCCAGCCAGTCCCTGAACTTGTGCCATGCCACACCTGCGCGCGCATATTGTTTGCGCAGGCCCGGCACCGGAAAGCGTGGTGCAAATCCGCGGACCAGAGCAGGAAGATGCATGGGTTTCGGGTCGTCGCCCGAGTTACCTCCCGCGAGCCATCTGGCGATTTCACGCCCAGCCCATGTGGCGTTGTTTACACCGTTGCCATGGTACGCAAGCCCGAAGTAGACCGACGGATCATCGGGGAACCGACCAATCGTGGGGCTGAGTCGGCTTGAGAAACAGACAAGTCCTCGCCATTTATACTCCATATCAACATGTGCCCATTCCGGCCACAGTCGCGCAATCTCTGCTCCAAGGTAGGCATGCGTCGTTTGTTCGCCAACCGGCGTACCTTTGAAGTCCCCACGCCCGCCAATCATCAGGCGATTGCCCGGCAACATACGGTAATAAACGTAGACATGGCGCGAATTGACAACAGGGTTTTCCGTCACCCATCGGTGCGCAGCTTGCTCGTCTCCTGTGAGCGGTCGCGTCACGACAATAACGCTCTGAAGCGGGAGCGCGCGCCCCCGAAGCTGGCGATGCAGGTTCTCAGGCAGGAACCCGTTCCCGGCGACAATGACACGCTTGGCCGTCACCGACCCGCCATCTGTCTCAAGAACATGTACACCATCCCGTTTGTGCCATGCATTGACCTTGCTGTGCGGATGAAGTGTTGCACCGCGTCGCTCTGCAGCGGCAGCAAGGCCCTGAGCATACCTCAAAGGATGAAGCCCAAACGAGGGTTGTTCTAAAACCGCACCATGTTGATGCGGAGCGTCATAGCCAAGCGTTCGAAATTCATCCTGGTCGAGCACCTTGTAGTCTCGCTGCAATAGTTTGCGCTTGAACTCTGCGCCCTTTTGCATGGCCTCGAAATGCGCATCACTCTCGGCAACAACGTATTCTCCATTGCCCTGTCGTTGACAGTCGATCTGCTCTTCGTCTCCGATGGAACGCACAAGTTCAACCGCCTCCGCTTGCGCGTTCCAGTACTGCCGCGTTTCATCTTCGCCATAGAGCCGGACTTGATGCTTCAGAGATAAAAACGTACCGCCCATCGTGCAAAATCCACCGTTCCGCCCCGATGCCCCCCAACCGAAATGCCCCGCCTCCAGAACCTGCACATCAATGCCGAAGTCACGTGCGAGATGATACGCAGCAGAGCATCCGGTGTATCCACCACCAATAATCGCCACATCGCATGTCTCATGGCCTTCAAGTGGTTTGCCCTGAACAGGTGACGGCCCTGCCGTTGCTTCCCAATAGGACGGTTGCGGTGTGTGAAAGTCGTAAAGACTCTTGTCGAAAAGGTCGTGCGGCATGGTGTGTCCGGTCAATCAGATCTGCTGTATGACGTCTTCAGCGAAGATGGCACCAATCACATCAAGAAAGTAGTCCACATCGGCGCGGGAAAAACAGAGTGGTGGCCGGATCTTCAAAATATTGTCTTTGGGCCCATCCGAGCCAATCAGAACACGATGGTCCCGCAGTCGATTGACAACATACGACGCCTTGCGCGGTGAGTGGCCTCCATCCGGGTCGATCATTTCAACACCAAGGAACAAACCCATGCCGCGGACATCGCCAATGGCTGATGTCACCTTCTGATGCTCACGCAACCCATGCAAAATATGAGCACCAACAACCGCAGCATTCTCTGCAAGATGTTCGTCATCCAGAATGCGCAAGACTTCATGTCCTGCGGCGCACGAAACAGATGAACCGCCAAATGTTGAAAAAAACTCCATGCCGTTCGCAAAGGCATCAGCAATTTCACGGGTCGTGATCACGGCAGCCAGCGGATACCCGTTCCCAATCGGTTTCCCCAGCACAACGATATCCGGCACCACGTTTTGCTGCTCAAAGCCCCACGCAAAGGTACCAAGTCGCCCCAACCCCGTTTGCACTTCGTCTGCAATACACAGCCCCCCCGCCTTGCGCACATGCGTGTACACCGCCTTGAGATATCCCTCAGGCGGCACGATCTGCCCACCGACGCTCGGAAAGGTTTCGGCAATGAAGGCCGCGGGTCGTTTACCCGACCGGGCAAGACGCGTTACGACAGCCGCAACAGACGCCGCATATTTTCCCCCCGCACCAGTATCCTCCACCCCCCAACGCCCGCGGTAGGTGTCGGGATTGGGGACAACATGAACCCAGTCGGGAGCCCCATCTCCCCCGGGACCAGAGAATTTGTAGTCGCTGATGTCGATCGCTGCACACGTATGACCGTGATATCCATGCGCCATGACGATCGTGTCTTTCACGCCTGTGAAGGCACGCGCCAACCGGAGGGCAACTTCATTTGCCTCGCTCCCGGACGATAGCAGAAAACAGACATTGAGTGGATCAGGAAGTTTCTCGGTCAGTGCTTCAGCATACGCGTTGTGGACGGGCTGGAGATAGCGCGTATTTGTGTTCACCAACCGCATCTGCCGTGTCACGGCTTCCGTGACACGCGGATGGGCATGCCCGACATGCGGTACATTGTTATAGGCATCCAGATACGGTCGACCATGATTGTCAAACAGATACGATTTCCACCCCCGCAAAACTGTAACTGGCATATCATAGGACAACTTCAGATTTGCCGTGGTCTGCGTAGCACGCCGTTGCTTCAAACGTTCAATGTCCAGCTCAGGTGCTGTGGCTTGGTCTGGTGAAAACCCAAGCAGTGCCGACGGATCTGGACAAAGATATCGCCACACGTGCCATTCGTCCGGGTCAGCGACACCAGGCCATGAGGGTCCGGGCAGCTCAAACAATCCGAGTTGTACGTGTATATGTGGAGCCCAACCACCGTTCTCGGTTTGGGAGCCAAGCAAAGCTATTTCATCTCCGGAACGCACGTCATCTCCAACGGCGTGGCGCGTCACCACCTCATGAGCAAGGTGTCCGTACAGGGAATAAAACGGTAGCTGACAGTCTGTCTCGTGACGCAGAACAAGAACGCCACCATAACCAAGGTTTTCGGGACACACATCAACAGAATGCACCGTTCCATCCAGTGGCGCATGAACAGTGGTACCAGCAGGCAGAAACACATCAATGCCCAGATGAACCGTTCGGCGGTCCGTTGCAGGATGATCACCAGAGAAAAAACAAGGTGCTGTGTAGATCAGGCGTGGTTCGCCATACCTGCCAAGTGCGATGCGTCCATCCCGCATCCTGTTATCGATGAGGCGCGTAAGCTCATCACAGTTCAATCGCACCGGATTTTGTGGTGCGTCGCCGCCGGTCACGCTCAGATCGAGAATATAAGCATCCTTCAGGTCGGTCTTGAAAATCGGTGCAACGCGATCCGTATTCTTCTTGAGCCACGTCGAGACATTCAAGGCAGTCGCGATAGGCTCATACCCTGCTGCCATACGGAGGCGTGCAAGAACGAATGGATCACAGATGTCAGGCAACAGCGCCAGGAAACGATCTATTGGCTCCTGTGATATCATCACATACGGATCATCCGGATTGTGCCGCTGCATATTCGCTGCGTTCAGTGCACTAACGGCCAATCGTGTGAGAACAAGTGGCCATATGAGCCTCACTTCTGCTTCGGACAATCTGCGTTGCGTACAATACCCTTGAACAAGCGTGGCAAGCGCTTCCTGCGGCCGCCGCTGATCAAGAACAATGTAAGCGCCTGCAATCGCCAGATCGCACACGGCCGGTGCCCGGATCATATCTCCAAAGTCGATAAGTCCTGTCAGATCCTGCGAGCCATCTGCCTGTGTTTGACAGAAAATATTGTAGTCGTTCAGGTCATTGTGAATCGCTTGCATGGGCAATCCGGCCAGCTCAGGGACACACGCGCTTTCAAATCGATCAAGGATTGAACTCAGTGCAGCATTTTTCTCCCGATCTTCTATCAACGCAAGATGCTTGCGCGACCACAACGGATCGCAGAGATTCCATTTGATCTCCCGGTCAAGTTGTGGATGATCGAAATCACTCAGCTTGACATCAAGCATACCGAGCGCACGTCCAATATCTTCAATCAATTGTAACGTTTGTGGACGTATCAGAGCGTACGGTTTACCCGGAATCGCCGAGATCATCCATGCCAGTCGATCTTGCCCGTCTACGTCATTGAGCCGGGCCATGGCCCGACCGTCATGCGTCGTCACGATTGTTGGGACCAGACAAGCACCCTGCCCGCCTACAAGATGTTTCAAGGCCGCGACCTGCATTTCGACAAATGCCGGATCGCAGCCCGCACGCATGATTTTGAGCACCGCCGCGTCGCCAACACGAAAGTTCAGATCATATTCACCATCCAGAGGAGTGAGCGGCGCGTCTGTATTCCAATGTGCGCGAAACTGGGAGTCCCACCACGCTGTATCGTCATATTTGGACATCGCGCTATTACGCCCCAAACCGCATATCTGTTTGCCACAGGCTCTTTCAGGCTTTGAGACAAAAGGGTCAAGCCAGCAAACCGCACTTGCTGCTTCAAAAAAACCATGACAATAAAGAGGTATTGCCTAGTTTTCATGAGGCAAGTGACATCGTAAACCAGATACGATCCCGAACGGTACGATGCGAGGAGACCACAGACCATGATCCGCAACGGCGAACAGTATCGCGAAAGCCTGCGTGACGGCCGCGAAGTCTACATCAACGGCGAGCGCGTCAAGGATGTTACCACACACCCAATGTTCAAGCCGCTCGTGGATATTCGTGCTCGCGTCTATGACATGCAGCATGAGACGGCCACACGGGACATCATGACCGTCACAGATGGTAGCGAAATCAACGCGGTCGGCAACGCACTCCCGTATACGCAGGACGACTGGTGGGCCAAACGCCGGGCAACAGACGCCGTGATGGAAGATGTCGGCGGCGTCGTGACACGCGTGGGCGATGAAACTGTTGGCGAGATGTGGTCGCTTTACGACGGTCAGGATGTCCTGAACGAAGTCGATCCGCAGTTCTCGAAAAATATTGAAACCCACATTCATCAAGTCTTGAAAGGCGACCCTTTCCACGTCTCCGCAAACACAGACCCGAAGGGTGATCGCTCGAAGGCACCTCAGGATCAGGACCCGGACATGCTTCTGCATGTGGTCAAGGAAACCGACGAAGGCATCGTCGTTCGCGGGGCGAAATACGAAACCGCCGCTGCATACGCAAACCAGGCGTTCACCAAACCGACCATCGCGAACTGGGGCAATGATGAACTGAGCGACTACGCCGTCGGTTTTATTTGCGACCTCGGCGCGCCAGGAATGAAATTCATTTGCCGCACAGGATTTGCAGGGGCCCGGGGAAACTGTCCGCGCGCAGATGCCCGTGACTATCCCCTCGCCAACAAGTTTGATGAAGTCGACACCCTGGTGATCTACGACAACGTTTTGATACCGTGGGAAAACGTATTGTTCTACCGTCACACGAAAGCTGCGGCGTTTATCCGCGCTACTTTGCACCGCTACTCCGCGTTTGCCTTCGTCCAGCGCACGCTCAAGACCGCGGACATGATGATCGGCGCAGCGTTGTTCAACGTCCGCCAGACCGGGCTCGAAAAGCAACCCGCGGTACAGGAAAAACTGGCGCAACTCGCGATCTGGCGTGAAGGCATCAACGCCCACTTGACAGCCGCTGTTGCTCTTTGTGAAAAATCGCCGGCTGGCCTCGCGATGCCAAACCAGTCGCTTTTGATGACGGGTCGCGTGCACGCACTCTCAAACCTGCCAACGATGATGCATACCGCAAGGGAATTGTGCGGCGGACAGATTTGCGTCACGCCTGACGCTGCAACCTTCGAAGCCCCGGAAACCAAGCCATGGATGGAGAAATACTACTCCATCAATGACAACTGGATCGCCGACGACCGCCGCAAGCTTCTCGCCTACGCACGCGATCTCCTGAATTCGGATTACGCCGGACACCGCCTGACGTTCCAGCTGTTCGCACAGTCCGCTCCCTTCGCCCAACTGGGTGCGGTGTATCGCAACTTCGACTGGGACGGCCCTCTCGATTTCGTTAAACGCTCTGCCGAACTGTCAGACGCCGTGATGGACGATACCGAGCGCCAGTCCGGCGATGGCGCCGTGAACCAGTGGTATCGTGAGAACACACCACTGGCTGATGCAGCGGAGTAAATGCGGTTTTCCTTCAAGCAGCTGCAATACTTCGTGGCCACTGGTGAAGAGGCCAGCATTCGTGCAGCCGCCACAAAAATCGGTGTATCGGAGCCGTCCATCTCAACGGCAATTGCGCACCTCGAAAGCGAGTTCAACGTTCAGCTCTTCGTGCGCCATCATGCGCAAGGGGTTTCGTTGACACCTGCCGGTCGTCTTTTGCTAACTGAAACCAGAGATGTCCTCGATAGAGCGGAGGCGCTCTACACGGCTGCTGACGAACTCGCCAACACGATTACAGGGAAAATATCAGTCGGCTCCCTGGTCACCCTCGCGCCAATGATTCTGCCCGTGCTTGCTCAGACATTTACATCCGACAACGCACAAACCCGCGTCGTAACATCCGAGGACAATCAGGACGGCCTTATCGCCGCATTGCGCAACGCAGATATCGATGTGGCACTCACCTACGACATGCAATTACCAGACGATATCGAGTTCACGTCACTGGCCGACCTGCCAGCGCACGTGATTGTCGGGGCATCCCATCGCCTGGCCAAACGCAAAAACGTAAAGCTGACGGAACTCGCAACCGATCCTTACGTCCTGCTCGATCTTCCAACCAGTCGTGAATATTTTTTCAGCCTCTTCCGGCAAGCAGGCGTAAAGCCTATGATTGCCAGCCGATCTCAGTCCCAGGATGTCGTGTGGGCCACGGTCGCAAACAGCAACGCTTACAGTCTGCGCAACGTGCGCCCCCGCACCAATTGTGCACTCGATGGTCAACCCATCATCAGCATTCCCCTGGCCGGAGATCACGCCCCCCTGCACCTGGGCATCGCAGTGCTTGCTGGAATACGCAAACGAACGCTTGTCGAAACATTCCAACGGTTCTGCTGTGCCCGCATTACCAATTCGAATATACCTGGCATGACAGAGATCGGGAGCAGAAAATGACCCTCAGTAACGACGCCGGTCGCGAGATCTGGGAAAAGGATCGTAAGCATTTCCTCCATCCCTGGACCCACTTCGAGAGCTTCAAGGACGAAGGTTCCCTGGTTATTTCCCATGCCGAAGGGTGCCATATTACAGACGTGAACGGGCAGCGCTATTTCGATGCTGTCGGCGGTCTTTGGTGCACGAACATTGGACTCGGGCGCGAAGAAATGGCTGATGCGATCGCCGATCAGGTGCGCAAGATGGCTTACGCTAGCCCGTTCGTGAACATGACGAACGAGCCCGCCTCTCTGCTTGCAGCAAAGCTTGCAGAACTCGCTCCGGGCGACCTGAACCATGTCATCTATTCATCCGGCGGCTCGACCGCAGTGGATTCTGCGTACCGTCTGATCCACTTCTACCAGGCCTGTCGTGGCAAACCGGACAAGGTTCATGTCATCGCGCGCAAGGGCGGATATCACGGTTCGACCTATGCCAGCATGTCGATCGGCAACAAGAAAGCCGACCGCGCACCGGAGTTCAAATACATAACGGACACGATCCACCACGTATCCTACCCAAGCTTCTACCGTGCTCCAGAAGATATGAGTGAGGCAGACTTCCTGGATTTTCTCGTCAACGAACTGGAGGAGAAAATCCTCGAAGTCGGCCCGGACAAGGTCGGCGCATTCTTCGCCGAACCCATCATGGGGGCAGGCGGCGTGATCGTGCCGCCCGAAGGTTATCACAAGAAAACGTGGGAGGTTTGCAAGAAGCACGACGTGCTCTACGTTTCTGACGAAGTGGTTACAGCGTTCGGACGCCTGGGTCACTGGTTCGCCTCGAAAGATGAATTTGGCATCGAGCCAGATATTATAACAAGCGCCAAGGGATTGTCGTCAGGCTACCTTCCGCTCGGTGCAACGCTTTACTCGGACCGCATACACGACGTTATTTCCACCGGAGATCCCGATCGGTTCTACACAAGCGGCTTCACCTACGCCGGACACCCCGTGTGCTGCGCGGCTGCGTTGAAAAACATTGAAATCATGGAACGGGAAAACCTCCTGGAAAATGCACGCGATGTGGGGACATATTTCGAGGCGCAGTTGCAGACCTTGCGGCAACACGAGATCGTCGGCGATGTTCGTGGACGCAAACTCATGATGTGCGTCGAGAACGTAAAAAATCAGAAGACGAAAGAAATGTTCCCCGAGGAGTTGGATATCGGGACGCGAATCGCTAACAAATGCGATGCCATGGGTTTGATCGTCCGACCAATCGTCCACCTGAACATCATGTCACCACCACTGATCATAACGCGCGCCGATGTGGACTTTGTTGTCGAAACGCTCGGCAACGGCATTCGGGCCGTTATGGATGATCTGGTACGGTCAGGCGACTGGATTCCAAGCACGTGACGAAACCAGCCTCGCCCTATTCTGCCAACCGTCTTTGCAAGGCTTCGACATCGTTCAGATAAGGCAGGCGCTCGCGTAAGGATGAAACGACAGCAAGATCGAGTTCGGCGCAGATCAATTCTTCTTCTGAGCCGGCCCGTGCAGCGTCCTCGCCATCTGGTCCAAGAATACAGCTTGCGCCGAGATATCGCAAAGCTCCTTCTGCTCCCGCGTGATTGGCGTACAAAAGCCAGACCCCGTTTTCAAACGCCCGGGTTGGCATCATGCGGAATGCAACGGAATGCCAGTTCTCCGCAAGGGCGGTCGGCACAATGATAACATCGACCCCGGCCTGGGCGAGCGTGCGTACGCTTTCCGGAAACTCGGCGTCATAGCAGATCAGAAGACCGAACCGGACACCGTCCAACTCGAATACCGTACGCCCGTGACCTGGCGTGAAGTACGTCGCCTCGAAGCCGGGTGGCAGGAGTAGTTTTCGGTGGTTCGCGACAACGTTGCCATCGCGGTCGACGCATGCTGCAGCATTGTAAAACTCTTTTCCATCCTGCTCAGGATATCCGAACACGATGGCGGTTGAGTGCCGACGCGCGAGTTCACCAACATCGCGCACGTATGCACCATCCTGAGGTTCAGCAAGTTCTCGAATGACATCGCCAACAGCATAACCGGAAAGAAATAACTCGGGCGTAACCACAAGATCGCACGGCTGCGCCTGAAGAACTGTTTCAAGACGCGACAAACGTTCCTGCGGCGAAGCTTCGCCGCCTTCACACTGAAAAACCCCCAGCCGCATCGAACTAATTGTCCACCAGAAGAACCTTGCGAGGATACTCGGTCAGGTACTCAAATCCTGTGTCCGTCACAACCACGGAATCTCCAATACGTCCGCCAAGTTTGCCATCCACAGAGATCCCACCATCAACGGCGAACGTCATACCCGCTTGAATGACAGTCTTGTCACCGGCCTTGAGTTCAGGCGCTTCAAGATACGACATTCCGATGGAACGACCCGTCCGATACCCCGTCGCATAGCCACGCGCATGATAAACCTCGTCAGCTGCAGCAGCTATGGATTCAGCCGTGACACCCGGCTTCAGAGCAGCGAGCGCCGCCTGTTGCGCATCGATTGCAGCTTCCTGCACGCTGGCAGCTTCATCGGACAATTCCTTGATGAAGAACATCCGGTCGAAACCAAGCTTGTACTGCTTGAACTGCGCCATTTTGCAGAAACAGAAGTACACCGGATCGCCGCGTTCTAGCAGCTTCACGCTTGCGCGACGGTGAACCATGGAGGTGTCTCGCCCCGACTGCATAACCTGCAGGTTGTGGATCATCGGGGAAACAAATGCTTCCCAACCTTTGGCCGTGAGAAACCCCGCCGCCTTGCGCGTTCCGGCATCAATTACAGCCAGCGCAGCTTCATACTCGGGAGCGCCTTCGGTCAATGCGCCCTCTGCTGCCGCCATCATTGCGCCGGCGACCTGGCCGGCCTGACGCATCACCACAATTTCCTCCGGCGACTTGATCATCCGCATCGCGCCGAGTGTGGGAGCAACGTCATTCAGCCCAACGCCCGGCATCTGATCATCGAACCAGTTCCGTACAATCGGAGGAATAACGTGACGCTCAACTCCAATCGCACCTGGCGTTTCACCAAGAACGCGGGTCAGCACATTTTCCCAGCGATTGGGTCCGCTGTCTTCCCAGGTTTCAATATGCTCAACCCAGGTCATCTTGCTGACCATCTCACTTTCCATAAGCGGTGTGATCACAACCGGCTCATCATCGGGTCGAATAATCAGGAACGTCGGTCGGCCAAATTCAACCGAAAGATATCCCCAGAACCCGGCAAGCCAGGCAATGGACGCTTCGTCGGTTAACACGGCAACATCGACACCTGTGTCTTTCAGACGTTGCTGGAATACAGAGGTTCGCTGGCGGGCCTGTTCAAGCATGAGCACTCTTTCGCAATCAGGAAATTCGGATCGCTCAAACTCATGCCGTTGGCTAGCGACTTGTCAATTGGAATGACTGAATTCAGACACCGTAACCTGAAAAACCGGTGTACGCAGCGACAAGCTGCATAACGAAAAAAGGGCGCCCTTTCGGAGCGCCCGTTTCAGTGAGTTCGCAGCCAATATCAGCAGAAGTTGCCGTACCGTGCACATTGGCGGCTGATCGTAACGCCTCCGCTACTTCCACCACTCGAGTATGTCTTTTTCGGCGCACGATATTTTTTCTTCGGCGCGCTGTATTTCTTTTTAGGCGCTTTGTAGGTTGTCTTCGTGCGCGTCCGCTTCTTGGCTTTGCGCGGTTTTTCCTCGATCACTTCGTAAACAATCTTCGGCTTTGACTTACGACGCGTCTTCGCTTTGCGCTTACGCTTCACGGCCTTGCGCGTCCTGGTCTTGACGGTTTTGATTTTCCTCTTTTCCGGCGCCTTGCAAACGGTATCCGTCAGAGCGGCAACAGCTTCAATGGCCTCCTCACTCGGCACTGCACCAACTACGTCGACACCTGCCGTTTTGACAAACCGGTCGAGAGCGCCGTCGCTGCCGCGCCCCCAGACACCATCAACGTTACCGTAAAGACATCCAACCCGCTTCAACTCCGTTTGGAGACGGCGAGCGAGAAGACGCTTCGCGTCACGCTTCTGTTTCCAGGTTAATGGCTTTTCAGTGGCTGCTTCATTTGTCGACGTGCCATCGCTCGTAGTGGTTTCGGATTGCAGCGCAGCAAGCTGCATCCGTTCTTTCGCACGCTCGCCAGCAATACGCTTGCGCTCTTCTGCCTTCTCGATCCGTTCAATTTCCGCTTCTTCAGCACGCAAGTCAGCTTCGGCCTGGGAGCGTTGCTTTGCGGCAAGTTTGGCAGCCCGCACAACAGCCCGACGCTCTTTCAGCTTGGCCCGGCGATCGTCCCTGCGGAGTTTGACAAGACGCGCTTCAGCAGCAGGGCGCAGCCGAGCACACCGAGCCGTTTTGACGTAAGCTTCCATGCGCTGCAAAGCGTTTTTTCCAGAGACATTCGCAAGCCAGCGTTCCTCGATTGCGCAAATAGAAGCAGACTGCTGCACTTCACGAACGATCTGTTTCAACTGGAGCTTGTTGAAGCAGTACAGGCAGTTCCGCAGATACTCCTGAATGCCTGCCACGTCTTTCGACTGCACAAGAATATCAGCTTCAAGTTTCTCATTGCCGCTGCGTTGGACTTGAACCGGCCACACGCCGCTCATGTCTTTCGTGTTCACCAGCGCCATTTCGGCCTTTCCGTTGATCACTGGGTCCTGACGCGCCGTTATCCCTGTTGCGTGGAGACGACGCTCGATCCGCTTGGACACAAACGTCTGCAGTTCGCCAAGTGTTACAGCGCCATCGCTGTTGCCTTCGAAACGTTCGTCGTCCGCTTCACCGTAAAGGCCACTGACCAGCGCATCCGTAAAGACGCTCCGTTCCCATTTATTATCCCAAACGGCGAACTGGTCGCCTTGCGCGGCAGCCAGGACAACGAAATCCTCAACCTTCTCTTCCGTTGCGGTCACAACCGTTGCGGGCCGTCCGAACGCGGGGGCACTGCGCCCCGTAAGAAGATCTCCATCGTTGTAAGAGCCGGAGAAGCAGCTCTCCAGAACCAACATCACCCGCCCACTGGTCAGCTTCTGTTTCTTTATCTTGCGGAGGTTCGCCTTCAGCGTATTCAGGGAATATCCAGTGCGGCGCAGAGCTTCGGGCCGCGTGTCCGTGCCAAGAAGATAAGGCACGGGCTCATTCACATCGGATCCATCGAATTTTGATCCGTGACCGGCAAAATAGACGATCAGTTCACTGTCACTTCCCGATACCCGTGCGGAGAGCTGTCCTGGCTGATCATCGGTACCAAACCAGTATTCAAGTGCGCCTTTCGAGAGATTTTTCTCGAAGATGATGTTTTGCTGCGGCACGCCCATCGTATCGACAAGCGCCTTTTCGATCGCGGCCGCATCACGAAACGCAAACCGGACAGGGCCTGTATGTTTATAATCCTTGTTGGCTATGACCAGCGCATAACGTTCCTTGGCCTCAGCGCTTTGCAGTTGTGCTGCGCCTGCCAGGAATGTTGTTCCAGCGGCTACAAGCGCGAGTGATTTCAGCGCTTTGCGGACCCATCCCGATGCTAGCTTCGTTGTCATGATTGTGCTCCTGACTTGCGCTCTTGTCTTTATATAACCGGAAACAACACCTGTTTCCATACAGTTCATAATTTGTACCAGATACCATTCCGGTTTCTGTGCTCCCCAATTGATTGGAGCGCTTAGAGCGCAACCGACTGCAATTCAGTTGAAACCGTGAATAAAAATTCATAATTCGCGCAAAAGTAGATGGCAAAGCAAATTACACCAACGGAATGCGCATCCGTGTGAATATCAGGCGCCTGGAAGGCCGCACTGATGCGGCCTTCCTCGTGTTTGGCCTAGCGCACCGGAATGGCAACTCCGGCATCCTTCAACAGGTCACGCATCTGATAGATTTTACCGAGACCTTGAACGCTTGTCGACGACATCAGAGCGTCAATTTCTGAAGTGAAATCAATGCCTTCGCCCGTTGCGCGGCGATAATGCTCAATCAAGCCAAGCAGAACTTCACCGACGATCGTCCCACCAACCGGGCCGAGCACATCACCACCGGCCGATCCGGTTTGTGCCGTGACGGCTTGCGTCTGCTGCGTGTCCGTCTTGAATGCGGCCTTGTAAACCTTGGAGGAGGGGGCAAGACGCGTAGTCTTGACCAGGCTGTGCGGCACCGAACTGATCGCCTCGACGCCCTGTTGCTTGGCTTCCTGAAGAATGTAGTACCAAAGCGGCGTTTCCTTCAGGTTCAGGATCGTGCGTGTGGCGATGTCCGCCGACACGATGTTCCTGGTAGGGATCTTCATGACCCTCGCAAGCGCCTGACCGGACGGTAGGGAGTAGGTCTTTCCGCGGTTGAGGTTCCGCGACGCAAGCGACGCCACATCACCTGGTGGCACGATGCCACCTTCCACCAGTTTGAACAGCGCATCCGGCATGCTCGTATTGATCGGTCGACCATGTTGCACAAGCTTGTCAGCGCCCTCGTACGGAAAGAAATAACGCCAGTCGATCATCAAAGGTTCGGTGATCGGCTTGAAGCCCATCATGTCGATTCCATCAGGACCGCGACCACGACCGAACAGCGGTACGTTCGTGGTTTTGGCACTCAGGATGTAGTTGTTGCGAACCTGGGCATGCCCATAACGATACGCGGCAACCGAAAACTCCACGGGAATGAATGGAGCACGGATGCGGGAGGTTTTCCGATCCAGGAAGCCATCGGGGAAGTAGAACTTGCGTCCTTCCGTTCGGATTTTCTGAACCCGATCGACTCCGATAATTCGCGGAATAAAGTCCTCGACCAACATACGATGATAGTAGTGCACCGCATGCTTGCGCGCGCGCTCGAACACTTCACGGGTTACTTTGAACTTTTCTTCTTCCACCTTGCGCTGTTCCAGAAGCGTACTGGCATTGGCAATCTTCTCGTCCAGTTCGTTAAGGTCCACACCATCCTTCTCAAGCAGCATGTCCACGATACGATTGTGAAACGCGATGAAGCCCGCCTGGATTTGCGAAATCACAACGTTTTCGTCATTCCGCGGGTCGCCGATCAACGCAACATCACGTTTGACACTGGATCGACCATAGCGGCCGGGACGCTTTGGGGTCCCGGTATTTTCGGGGCTCTTGGGCGCTGCCTCAGGAGCTTTTGGCGCCTTTGGTGCCACTGGTTGCTCGTCGCCACCGCCAATACCAAGGATATTGTTGATGTCTTCAGCCTCGTTTCTGGCACTTGATGACGTAGCAGTCTTCTCAGGCTTGGAAGGTGTCGGCACCTTTGCGGGAGCGGGCTGTTTTGCCTGCGCCTTGGCTGCTTCGCCGTTTTCAGCCGTCACCGTCGTCCGGCGCAGCAGATCATAGCGGCCTGTTGCCAACTGCTTGCCGGTTAAAAGATAGGGCATGTTGTAAAGGAACGGCGTGCGCTCGGGCCCACCACCGTAGACGGAGTCCAGATCCAGCGTCGCCGATCGGGCATTCTCGGAGTCAATGTCGAGAATAGGCTTGTCGAGGCTTGAGACGGTATCGAATGTGATGTCGTGGTCAACAAATTGGCCAAGGAATGTGTAGCCAGCGGGTATGACGCTGTCGCGATTGTCGGCATCACTCTTGGAGTGCATCGTTCCACCAGACGCCCCGAGGCGACGCAACGACTGGATGTCGGCCGGATGTGCTTTCAGGATGCGTGTGCGACCGCGACCATCCTTGAATTTCGTACCTAACGGAAACAGGCGTCCAAATCGGCCACGTTCCGGCGAGGATTGTGTTGTCGCAGTACTCGCTGCGGGCGCATTCTTCTCATAGAGCCCACGGAACGATTCCGGGGAGCCGTGACCAAGACCGCGCGCAAACGTCGGCGATGCACCAAGCGATGCCCCGACCAGAAGGCCGACAGACAGGGCTGCAAGATAAGGATAGCTTTGACGCGCGCCGCGCACAGCACGGAGTGCTGCGACATCCGTCGGTTGCGCACCGGATGCAGTGTTCGCCGCCAAAAGCGGCTCTTTTTGTCGTCTCATGGTGTTCACCTCCAAAAGGCTATGGATCAAGGGCTTCGATCAAAAGCGCGGCTACGCGACCAATCCATCCTGAATTGCGAGCATTATGGCGTATAAGACCCGATCATTCATGATCCACGCGACATTTGCCAGACGGGATCAACAGTTAGTCTTGATAAAGCGCAACGCTTCTCCCGACACGACTGGAAGTGCCAGGGCCATTTCCGTGCCATTTCGGATTCTCCCTGCGCGAATTGTAGCTCCCTATAATTCAGTTGAATGTGACGAAGCACACGATTGCGTCTGAACCTTCCAACGGCATGGCAAGCCGCACATCACAGCCCAGCGGCACCCGCATTCAGGAAACATGCAGAGAAGGTTCAGACCCATGACAACGTTTAGCAAAGCTCTCACCGGTGCTGCTGCTGCAATCGTAACGACCGCCGCACTCAGCTCCACACCAGCCCTCGCCTGGAAGAAATCTTCCGACACAGCACTCGTGAACAAGATGATCCATGCGCTTTCACCAGGATCTCGCGGCTACAAGCGCAGCTATAGCCACAAGCGTCATTACGGCCACAAACGCAGTCATCGTCGTTATGGCTGGGCACCGAAACATCGCTACGGACACAAGAAACACTACGCTCACAAGCGTCATTACAAGCACTACGATCGCTATGATCGAGGCTATGTTGGCTATGACGGACGCTTCCACAGTGGCTTCGTAAAGCGCTACGGCTGGGGTAAATCCGCCTGGATCTACAACTCACGCCACGCCGGCCACATCGATCTGGAAGTCTTCTTCCGCAGTGGTAGTGCTCAACTGACACACCGCGCACACCGCGTTCTCGACAGCCTTGGTGATGCCCTGAGCTACGGCAAACTGCGCTACTCGTACTTCAAGATTGGTGGTCATACCGACGCCGCAGGTAGCTACGAAAGCAACAAGTACCTCTCCAAGCGCCGGGCACAGAAAGTGAAAAACTACCTGGTTCGTCACTTCGGCATTGCACCACGCCGCCTCGTTACGGTGGGCTTCGGCGAAAGCCGGTTGGCATACCCCGGTCACCCATACTCGAAGAAAAATCGTCGGGTTGAGGTCTCGGTCATCAGCAAGGCAACGGCCTACCGCCTACGGAACCGCCACGACGACTACGCAGACAACAATCTGCAATACTAAGTCAGGCAGCAGAAGTTTCCTGAAGTCGGCCTGCTCCCCTCCCAGCTTACAGCACGGAGTAGGTCGACAGCGGGATAATCGGGATCCGGCACAGCGTGTCGGGTCCCCTTTTGCGTTCCGGCCCTTATTCATTGTGGATTGACCATTCACTTGGAAAATCTGTTAATCTTGAAATGTATACGTCTTAAAACCGCGATATTAACGATCTGGACCCATAACCGGAAAAGCGGCATTGGCCTTGCTCAGGAACAAGAATGCGCAAGATATACGATATAGATTTTAATTCATGCCCTGAAAAGCAACGGATCGAGTCCGTTCCGTATGCCCCGAGTGCAACGTGTAGCGCAATCGACGTCGACTTACAGCATCACCTCAATCTCTTCACGCCCCGATTGTCGTCTGCGGCTTCCAGTGGTTTCGCAGGACGCACCTCAATCTCGGACTCGGGCGGCATTCCATGTCCCGCCAGCACCCCCGATCCGCACGCCCAACAGACGACTGAAAGGAAGTTACACCAATGTTAAAGAAACTCATGATCGGCGCCACCGCCGTTGCCGCTCTGGCAGCAACACCTGCCACCGCGCAGGCGCAAACGATCAAGGTTCTTGTCGCCCAGGAAGACTGGGACAAGGATTCGCTCAAGCGCGACAACCGCATCCAGCGCGCCGTGCTCAACACCTGGAACAGTACACTCAACGCCCCTGCGGTTCTGCACCAGATCAAGCGGTACGGAATCGAAGGCCTCGACGTTTATGACGAGACCGCTGTTTCGCTCAAATTTTACGAACAGGATCGCGTCCGCCGTCGCGATGAAGAATTGATCTCCCTCGCACGTCAAATCAAGAACCCGCGGATCGACGTCGTTGTGCTTTACACACTTTACGCCCGTGCCGTGAAGGAGCCGTACACGAACCTGACCAAACTGTTGACCTCGATGAGCTACCGCGCCATCGACACACGCAGCGGCCGCTTTTTCGGTGGCGACAACCTGGATATCGATCCGCACGGTGTGGTCATGACCGGTTGCGCAACAAGCCTGAACGGCGTGAAACCCGACGCCCATTGCGTCAAGGAGTTCGTCTCCCGCAACGGTGAGCGTCTTGCACGCGATGCCGGCAACGCGCTGGCCCTGAAACTGGCGGCCCTTCTTGGCAAGCAGTACGGCAACAAGGACGGTTACGCAGCCGACACGAACGACAAGCTCGGTGATGCGGACGGTTACAAGGACGGCGATGCAGGTGTTGAAGGCGGTATAGCCAAGACATCTGTCGGCGGTGGCCAGTGCAAGAACATTCCAACCACGTTCATCGTCGAGTATCAGGGCTTCACGCCACGTCAGAAGTCGCTGATTGAAGCCAACATGTCGAACTGGCGTTGTGGTCTCGATCTGGATGCAGCCGTTGGTGGCTCGTCGTTCTCGAACGCGGCTTACGAATACAAGACGCGTCTCAACGAAGGCCAGTTGCTGCGCCAGGTTCGCTTGATGACAGAACTGATGGGCATTGTTGCAGACATCCGCAACCAGGGCCGCAACAAGATCGAAGTTCGCGCAGTTGGTCTGCGCGGCAATTAAGATCCTGAGAACCTGCACATGGGGTGTGCTCCTTCACCCCGTGTGACCCGTCCGTAACGTTGCCATCAAACGACGTTCCGGACGGCTTTCGGGATCAGCCACTGATGGGCATTTCCCCTCACTGCCTGGTCCTGATCAACGAAACAACTGAACGGCTTTTGGGAGCCGGTTTCGTATGGTCAGGGTATTGAATGAGAGAACGTCATGGTATTCTTCACCGCAACGCGTTGATTTGAACACTGCGAGTACCTGACACTCTGCAACAGACGACAAACGACGGATGGTTTTGATGACAATGCCTTGGAGAACCCCAGACCAGTTGAAGATCAGAGGATCAGTCCGCCGGTTCATGACAGCAGCCACTGGCATCGCAATTGCGCTCGGCATGTCAACACCATCTGCAATGGCTGACGGTCACTACAAGAGCTGGAACAGCATTGAGGACGGATTCGAAAAGGCATCCCGTGAACTGTTGCGCGGTCTGAACGACAACTCCTGCTACGTCTCGCAGGGTGGCAACACGATCAAGCTCGCATTTGTCGGCATCCCTCAGAACAACGTACATTTCAGCGATCAGCTACGCGGCAAGCTCAACCGGATCGCCCGTAAATCGATTAGCGAAGTTGCGTACAACATCAACGTTCTGACACCGCGCGCGTTCAGCACAATTGCAAGTTTGAACCCTGGCGATCCAGTGCAGTTGCGCAAGGCCATCGAACAAATCAAGAGCGCACCTCTGACATTCGTCATCACGGCCACGCGTCCAGCAAAGAATATCGCCCAACTGAAGTTCGAGGTTTTCGCCCGCTCAGGCGAAGGCGTGCAGGTGTGCCCGAAGTCGGATGAAGTGTTCGTGGATCTGGTCCACAGCAAGACAATTCCACCGGAAGAAATTCCAACATCCGGTCAAAAAAAACCAGTCGTTGTTCAAGCCTGGGCTTTCAAGCATGCCGTGCGTGAAGCGGCGACTGCGATCCAGGAATACAAGTCAGTGGTTGTCGACATTGACTATGCAATGAGCGGCTCATGCAGCATCCAGCAAAACAGCTCCAACATTTTCCAGAGCGACTACTTTGAAGTTGGACAGGAAAAGGCAGCCGCGCTCTCCGTTGGCGCGAATGAATGGCCTCTCCTTGAAACACCGGGTGCCGATACCCCGAAAACCGCTGCGATCCTTAAATTACAGTTTGCGCCGGATCAAAAATACCGTGACCTGTTGCAGCTCACATTAAAAGTTGTCAGCGGACGCCATACACGCCTCGTCAAATATATGCGCGTCCTGATCGATCCGGACGACCTCGCCGGTTGCCGCAATCTTTCCCGTGATTTCCTGACCCGGATCATTGAGCAGAGCAAAGCCGCATCAGCTCAGATCAATGTTGCTCCGGCACAAAAGAAGTTCATCGCAAAGAAGGACAATGTGGTCGTCAACGTCACGATGCGTGCAGACCGCCATCTCTATTGCTGGATCATTTCGCCGGACCGTGAAGCGTATGTGCTCTTCCCGTGGTCCAAGTCACAAGCGTCAAAGGTATGGAAAAGCGGCGAAACCGCCGTCTATCCCGAAAGCTTCAAGAACCAGGTCGGCACAACGTTCGTAGATCCTAAAGATGGAAAGACGAAGGTCATCCGGTTGCGTGATGTTGTCTACCCGCACGCCGCCAAGGAGCTGTTCAGTTGCTTTGCCTCGTCAAAACGTTTGCCGGACGAACTTGAGAAAAAATGGATCGAGATGCACGCCTTCAACAAGGGTGGCAGCGGAGAGAACGGGTCAATCGACGAGAAGGGTGTAAAGCAGACACTTGCTGCAATGCGCCGCGTTGAAGGTATCGAAGAGCACTACGCCTGGTTGGAAGCTGTCGAATAACACAGACAGGATTTGCCTTGCGCTGTCAGTCCGTTACCATTGTGAAAGATGATGCAATTCTGGCCCCACAATCTTGTTCGGGTCAGCAACGAGCAGAAAACGGTTTGCCATGAGCGTTTCGGATTTTCTCTGGTCGGAACGATCACGGGGCGAGTTCGCCGCCCTTTTCGATGATGCGGCCTACAGCGATGCGTTTCGCAAGTCAGTCGCCGACGCGCTTGTTCGTGGTTGGTCCAACAACCGGGACAAACCGTTCTGGGCCTTGTCGGTTCTTGTTGTTGCGCTCTCTGCGTCCGGCGGCGGTGACGACGGAATGGACATCATCTGGCAAGGTGCCGGTGATGCACGCGAGCAATTGATTGCACTGCCAGAGGATGCCCTCAGTCATTTCGACTGCACCGTGCGCGAAGACGACGGCACAATTCTGCTCGGCACACCGGACGGTGATTTCCGCCTGACGACACACCGCCTGCGTGTTCTGCGCAAGCTCGCAGAATTTTTCCTCTGCTGCGATGAATTCACCCACGCCCAAGACATCATGGGCTTGCTGGCACGCCTGGCAACAGCAGCACACGACGGAAGCTACGCAGACATCAAGGACGCCACGCGAGAATTCGCGCGGATCGGCTATCGCTTCCGCACGGACAACTTTCTCGATGGGCACGCCTCATCGGCCTTCTCGGTGATCAACAGCTACCTTGCCTCCCGCGACTATATTCTCGTCGACGACACCATCTTCGAGTTCTGGGCCGATCCGGACAACGAACGCTACAAAACTTACGAAGCGACGTACCAGGCCTTTGCGAATTTCGCCGCATCCATGGAGGACGCGCGTGCCACCGATGCCGGTTTCAAGGCGCAGGACATTCAAGATCCCGCGCTTGCCGGTGCGATGGCCGGACTTGTTGCAAACGACGATCTCGATCTTGATGACGCAACCCAGGATCTCGCAATCCATATGGACGGCGAAGACGCATTTGACGAAGACGATCAAATCGTCGAGCGCGCCGCAGAGCCTTCAATCCTCGGAGACGCCAATCTGCGCCTTTTCGGTCAGAAGGATATCGTTGTTCTGTCTCGACTCGTTGAAATTCAGAACTTCGCGCGCGATCATCGCCTGGCAAGCATGCGCCTTCTCTCCTTTCACCCGATTCAGTCTGGGATTTCCAATGGACTGCGGACGGGGAAATGGAAGGTCCCGTTGTCGGAACGTGTGACGTGCGAGGAGGCAAAATCGTACGTCCAGATCATCGAGGATCTCGACGACTTGCAGACACGCGCCACATCATGGCTTGAGGTGGCATTCGCGCTTGCAAGTAGCGAAGGAGACAAGAGCGGCACGGCCAGTGAGGTCCGTGAGGCCGGTCTTGCAACCCTCGCAAAGTCTCGATCCAAGGCGCTGCAAAAGGACCCGGAAGCGTTACGCAAGGCGTTTCTGGAAGTCACACCAGCGCTGATCCAGGCCCGTGAGTTGTCTGAACGGTTTGCCGGTGTCTTCCGGCGTCTGTTCGATCACGACGACAGCACGGGTAGCGATGAACAGTTCATCTCCGACAAGGCATTGTTCGCTGCCGAATTCGTTCGCCGCTACATTGAAAGCGGAGACACAGGCAGAATTAACGACGCCTCTTCCATCAGCCCGGATGCGTCCGGAGAACAGAAGGGGAGTACGGCATAATGGTTACGCTACCGAAAGACACCGAAGTAAATATGGACCTCGCCATCGAGCGGTTCGGCGATGCGGAAGCTCGCGACAGCCTTGTGCGCGACAGTCGCGCATCAAACACGGCGACACTGAGCATCCACGACCTGAAACGGGCCGTGCTGGAAGGCCGTCCACTTGGCGCACTGGGCGATAGTAACGTGGTTCCGTTCCGCGCGGTGCAACTCTATCGTACAATGCTGGCACGCCAGTCGCTTGGATATTCACAGATGGCCCGCGCTGCGCGGACGACTGAAGACATGCGGCGCCAGGTTGGCGATTTCGAATTGAACGTCGTCACGGACGATGACGCGATTTTCCTTATGATCGAGCCTGTCAATACAGTTGTCCCAACAACATTGACCCTCATCAACGACGATGGCCGCATGCAGGTCGTAAAGTTGCCAGAACCGGTCGGCGGTGTGCAGCAGGTCGGGTTTCCAACCGGCGAAGCAGATACGAACGATTTGCTTGAGCTGCTTCAGGATCCTGCCACGTCAATCTTCATCGGTTGACGCGCCTTTCATTGTTACCGTGTAGTGCGATGTCTCGAAGACACCGCAAACGCTGTGATACGGTGCCAGGAGCGTGACAACGCGTGGTTCGGCATCTGAAGGGAGCCAAGGGAGTTTTGAACGATCGCCGCACGATTGTGGTTGCCCCGACGACAGGCGGTACTGTCTGGATCGAACGGGTCCGTGCGCGGCCAAGGCTTCAGGCAAGCTACGCGGCCCTGAAGGGCGATTTTCGTCCACTGGCACTATCGCCAGACTACCACAACTTCGTCAGTGGCCCACTGGCGGCTCACGGTATTGCAAGCGGCGCACACGAGTTGCTCATTTCGGAAGACATCGATTCCGGGCGGAGTTGGGAAATCCCGGTTCTGATCGCCCATCTTCTGGAATCATCTGGTCGCCTGCACGACACTGGAACAACAACCGAAGACCCATCCATACCAGACATCATCTGGGCCACGGGCAGTGTCGATCCGGAATTGCAACCGCAAGGAGCAGACTATTCCGTCACCCGCAAATGCGAAATAGCAGCCGAACTGTTCAAGGAGTGGCACACGGATGGTCGGACCGCACATCTGATTGTGCCGGGCGGCATGCCTGCTCCAGACGTAGCTGCCGTGCAGCATGCCGCTGAAACCTACGGGTTTCAATTCAGCATTGTGAAAGATTTTGAAACCCTGAAGTCAGCCATCCAGTTCGTTAGTGAAACGTCGGATGAGGCGCAAATATCAGACACAGAACCGTCTCTCCCCCCTTCAAAACGCCCCGCGTGGCACATGCCCGCTCTTACGGTCGGCGGTGTCGCAGCCGCTGCCGCGGTAATCTGGCTCGGCATGAACGCACTTCCATCTGATGATTCCACCGCAAGTACAGGGATCAACGGCTCTCGCACGGGCGTGGGCACGACAGAGGGAGCAGGCAATCCGATCACGCTGGTACGCCTTGGCGCCAAAGACCGCTCGGACTGCATTGAACGCATCATGCTGACACAACCCATGGAACGCACAACCATACCGATGACCAACGGCACCTATCGCGTGCCCGCAAGCGGCGGATTATGTGGTTTGAGCTTTATCAATCAATCCCCCCGCGCGCTGACAATTCGCCTGACTGGAGATCTTGTAACAGCAGCAATCCAGGGTAACGACGCACTCTTTCAAGGCGTTGCACTCCCCTCAAGCGACGCAACAGACCTGATTTTTTCACGCCCGGCGAACGGTCTGACGGCATCGCTTCAGCTTGATGATGCCGCAATTCCGGTTGTCATTGAAACGACAGAGGCGGGCACACAATGAAACGGACACTGATCAGCACACAAAACGTATGCAAATTGACGGGAGCCAGAATGATGAACATGTTCGCCAAAACTGCTCGCAGTACGGGGCTCGCTGCAATTACAGCACTCAGCCTTGCGACTGTTCCGGTCCTCGCATCCGATGTGAACGATATCATCGGTGGATCAGGTACCGCCACGACCGCAAAGACTGTAGCGCCGAAAGTGGTTCCGACACCATCAACCACAGAAGGCGGAACAGGCGCGCAACTCGACAAGCAGGAAGCCTGGGTCAAGCATGCCGACGCGATTAATCATGTGCAACTGCTCGCCGGACGCCCATTACCAAACGACACATGCCGCAATGTCATCTTTGACGCTCGCCCATCCTTGAAAAAGAGGCACAGTCTGGTGTCCGGTAAAAACATCAACCTGAACATGAAAGACCTGTGCCTCGTCGGTTTCCGCAATGACTCTGAAAAGCGCACGCTTGTCGTACGTCTTGGTGAGGCCTTCGAAACGCTGGCCATTGTCCTCGATCC
Source organism: uncultured Hyphomicrobiaceae bacterium (assembly GCA_937931785.1). Lineage (GTDB taxonomy): Bacteria > Pseudomonadota > Alphaproteobacteria > Rhizobiales > CALHAX01 > CALHAX01. Next base: position 65,677 of record CALHAX010000092.1, read on the forward strand.
AAAATTGTTCACGGGATACGCAATCGCGCCCGGCCAACAGATCACGGTGCCACTGCGCCAGCTTCCGGTGCCGTCGCTCAACGTGTCCGTCGAAGTGATCTGGGAGGATGATCTTGAAAAACCAACGCCACGAATCAATCAAGCCACACTTTCGCTGAAGCGAGAGAGTTAATATTTGTTTACCCGATGTTAAAGAGTTGTTCATTATACGTAACCGCCTTGTCGCCCAAACAGAATATCATTTACAAAAAAAACGACAAAACGGGAATGCGGTGAAAAACGATCAAATTGGGCACCCGATTTGCTCTGATCGTTCCAATGGCATGGTGCTCCGTCGAGACCTGATCGCAGGTTAATCGTCGAAATCGAAACAAGAGAGACGCACATATGATCCGGATCCCGCCTCAGACCCGCCGCAGCGTTATACTCGGCCTTGGAACATCAATCCTTGTCGGCCCCTCCATCGCGCACGCAGACTCCCATAGCGACGACGTCACAAAGCAGATCAACGATCTGATCCAGGATCTTGCGCCAAAAGGCGACACCTCTGGCGATGGCCTCCCCAAAGGCGGACCGAAAACCCGCAAGGTGATCGTCACGCAACCCGACGGCACCCAGAAGATATATTATGTCGACTACGACAGCAGCGCGAGCTTGTCCGTACAGTTCAACACGGACAGCGCAGAGATCCTGAAGCGCTCTGGCCAACTTCTGCGCGTGCTCGCAAGCGCTCTCAAATCCGAAGATCTCTCACGCTATTCCTACATGCTCGCCGGCCACACAGACGCCCGCGCGTCGAAGGCGCACAATCAGGCCCTCTCCGAACGCCGCGCCCTGTCCGTGTCCAGTCACCTGCAGACGGTTCATGCCATCGCAGGCACCCGTCTGATACCCGTCGGCTTTGGTGAAAATCAACTTCTCGACACGAAAGCTCCAAACTCGCGCGTCAATCGTCGTGTCGAAGTTGGCCTGATCGTTCGACCACCGGAAGGTGCCGAAGAGGAAAACAAGAACAATGACGACGGAACCAATTCACTGATCGGTGACTAGAAAACCAATTTCAATCCGTATTTGCCGTCGTGCCAGACGGCAGGTGCACACCCCCGAGCCTACCCTAACGAACGACTGAAAGGACCAGAAAGACCATGTTGAAGAAACTCATGCTCGGTGTTGCAGCCGCCGCCACGTTGGCCGCAGCACCTGTCGCCGCTCAGGCGCAAACCATCAAGGTGCTTGTCGCCCAGGAAGATTGGGACAAGGATTCCCTCGAACGCAACAACCGTATTCAACGCAATGTTTTGAACACGTGGAACAGCACGCTGAATTCCCCTGCTGTTCTGCGTCAGATGAAACGCTACGGCATTGATGGCCTCGACGTTTATGATGAGACCGCTGTCACATTGAAGTTCTACGGTCAGGACCGCACGCGCCGTCGTGACGAAGAACTGATTTCTTTGGCACGTCAGATCAAGAACCCGCGTATCGACGTGGTCGTGCTTTACTCGCTCTACGCACGCGCCGTTAAAGGTCCCTACACCGGAGCAACCAAACTGCTGACGTCAATGAGCTACCGCGCCATTGACACACGCAGCGGTCGCTTCTTTGGTGGCGATAATCTGGATATCGATCCGGATGGCGTGATCATGACAGGCTGTGCCATTGCTCTGAACGGCGTTGGTCCGGACCGCCATTGCGTGAAAGAATTTGTCTCCCGTTACGGTGAACGCCTCGCGCGCGATTCCGGCAATGCCCTGGCTCTGCGCCTTGGTGCACTGCTTGGTCAGCAATATGGCGACAAGACTGCTTACGCCGAGGACACCAACGACAAGCTCGGTGATGCAGACGGTTACAAAGGCGACGATGCCGGTGACGGCGAAAGCCTTACTGTTGCAAAGTCCGGAATCGGTCGCTGCAAGAATATTCCAACCACGTTCATCGTTGAGTATCAGGGCTTTAGTCCACGTCAGAAAAACCTGATCGAAGCCAACATGTCGAACTGGCGTTGTGGTCTGGATCTGGATGCAGCCGTCGGTGGCTCCTCCCTGTCAAACGCCGCTTACGAATACAAGACCCGCCTGAACGAAGGTCAGCTCATTCGCCAGGTTCGCCTGATGACAGAACTGATGGGCATCGTTGCAGAGATCCGCAACCAGGGTCGTAACACGATCGAAGTCCGCGCCATCGGTCTGCGCGGCAACTAAGTCTGACAACAAGACTGCGGGAACCGGAAAGCCGGTTCCCGCTCACACTCCTCTACCCTTTCCACTTCACAACGGACAGACGCCCCAGCCTCCGGAGACCCTCCCATGCCCCGCTCAACCACCTCACAAGGCACTCGCAGTTTCAGGCATGGTAAGGTCGCCGTCGCATTACTCTCTGCCCTGATGCTTGGAACAGCGCTCACCAGCGCGAACAGTCTGGCGCAGGAAAACAACGCACCAACAACCCAAACACGCTTCGACGGAACGCAGGCATCGATCAACCAGGCACCATTCTTTGTGCCGAACCAGATCCTGATCCAGACGACACCCGGCACCAGCGTTGTCGACCTGATCAACAATTTCATCAATGACACGCCGAACGCACCCAAACCTCTCGTGAGCAAGATTACGTCGGACGGAACCTTCTTTGCGGTCACTTATGCCCCAGATACCGCCAAAGCCGACACCGCCGCTGGTGGCGTGCAGGATTTCATCACAGATGCTGATCCCAAGGCCGCAGAATTGCCCGGCACAAAACTGATGGACGCCATCCAGTCCAATCCCAACGTCATCGCCGCAACGCGCAACTATCTCGCACACATCGCCCAGAGCGCTGACATCAACGAGATCATCGGCGGGGGCGACAGTTCAGGAAACAGCAACGGGACACCCAGGACGCCTGTCCTGAACACGGATCCCGTCTTCCCGAACGATCCAAGCTACAATGTCCAGTGGCACCTCAAGTTGCATGACGCCGCACACGGCGCAACGACGTCTCCTGGCGGATCGAACTTCCCGGCCATGTGGAGCAGAACGCAAGGCGCAGACACCGTAGTCATCGCAGTTGTAGACAGTGGCATTGTAGCAAATCATCCAGACATCGACTTTCAGAGAAATATTCTCCCCGGATATGATTTTGTTTCCGCAAGCACAGAATTCGCGGATGATGGTGCGCCGGGTTACGACCCTGACCCGACAGAACCTCAAGCAGCCCAGCTCAAGAATGGTTGCCCCGAAGGCACGGCAAACGCTGGGTGGCACGGTTCACACGTCGCGGGCATCGCTGGCGCAGCATCCAGCAACAACGGCAGCGGCATTGCAGGCGGTGCATGGAACGTCAAGATCCTGCCCGTTCGTGCGCTCTCCAAGTGTGGCGCAGGCACACGCCTTGACATCGCTGTGGGCATTTACTGGTCGGCGGGCATCCCACTCGAAGGCATACCCAACAATCCGAACCCCGCAGATATCATCAACCTGAGCCTCAGCGGATTGGCACCAAACGGCTGTGATCCACTGTATCAGGCAGCAATTGACGCTGCGACAGCCAAGGGCGTGACCGTCGTTGTGGCAGCAGGTAATGCGGGCAGCGATGCCACATTCCGCTCCCCCGCCAACTGCAAGAACGTCATCAGCGTGGCGGCCTCCGACGCGCGTGGTCACCTGACGAACTACTCGAACTTCGGCAGCCTGATCGACATTCTGGCCCCAGGGGGCGACACGCGTCGCGACGACAATGGCGACGGTCAGCCCGACGGCATTCTCAGCACCATCGACGCGGACTTCACCTACTATCAGGGTACATCAATGGCCTCTCCTCTCGTTGCATCGGCTGCAGCACTCCTGAAGTCGCTGGATCCGAACCTGACGCCGGGCCAGATCCGCAAACTGCTCAAGGAAAACGCCATTCCGCGTGACGACATCCAATGCCCGAAAGGGTGTGGCGCCGGACTGTTGAACGTCGCTCCACCAAATTAATCCCATCCCACCCCAAAGACGTGGCCTTTCTCTCACGCGACATATATCCTGCCATCGACTTGAGCGGGAGAACACCATGCTGCGGGCCTTGGCAATATTTCTGATCTGGAGTGTCGTGCACACGGCAAGTGCGGCCGCTGATCTTGTGTCCCCTGGCGAACGGCTCAACCTATTTGAAGAGGCCTACGCAGGTGCCATCGCAGCTCTTGATGAAACCCACGTCACTCTGAAATCCGGGAAAAAAATTCTGATTGATGATGGTTTGAGAAAGTCTCATCAGAACCGCCTGACGAATGCCGACCTCGAAGACATGCTTTCGCAAATCTACCCGACCATCACGTGCATGAGCATCGACGAAAAACCCGTTCGTAACTTCGATCCGGGCCGCATTCGCAACGACACATTCATGAAAGCCGTGTTCGGCCAATCCGCCAAGGAGGTTCGCAAGGAACTCGTCACGATCGATTGGTTCGGGCAGAAGCTTCAGGTCACACGCAGACTGGGTGTCGCCAACGCCCTCAAGCGCGTCGAGGCGGATCTGCGCAGGATCAAAGAGTTGGACACATCATTCGTGCGCAACATGGGGGGCACCTTCAACTGGCGGCGCATCGCCGGAACAAAACGCATGAGCGTACACAGTTTCGCCGCAGCCGTGGACTTGAACACAAAAAAGGCCGACTACTGGCGCTGGAGTGGCGGCAAGCCCGGCAATGTACCGAAGTACAAGAACCGAGTCCCCGCCAACATCGTAGCCGCATTTGAGAAACACGGTTTCATCTGGGGTGGCCGCTGGTATCACTACGACACGATGCACTTCGAGTACCGCCCGGCCATCATGGCAATTGCACGATTGGCGGAACAGCGCGGCTGTGCCAAGTAAAGAACACAACGTCCTCCAAGGCCACACGTTCACGCATGTACGTTTGTCACTGCAACCGCATTCCCGAACGCGAGATCCGCAACGCGATCGACTCCGTAAAGTCGGCTCGCCCAGGTGGTGCTGCATCGCCTGCCGACGTACTTCTTGAGCTGAACCGGTTCGGCAAGTGTCTCGGATGCTTCCCGCTGATCGAAGCAATGCTGACCGGTGACGAGAACAGTGCGCGCCTGAAACCAGTGCCAGTTCGTGTCGATCTGGAAGACTCTCGCAACAACCGTCCACGCAGACGCGGCGGTGCCTTTGCGCGAAGAAACCCAAAATGACCGATGAAAGCAACAAACCTGATGTGCTTGTCGCTGGCGCTGGAATCGTCGGCATCGCTTCGGCGCTCTGGGCACAGCGCCGGGGATTGACCGTCACAATTGCAGATGAAAATGCCCCCGGATCCGGAACGTCTTACGGCAATGCGGGAGCAATCGCGACCTACGGGTGCGTTCCTGTCAACAGTCCCTCATTGATCCGCGAGATGCCGAAACTCCTGACCACAAAATCGGCACCACTGCGCATCGACTGGCTTTATGCCGCCCGCAACCTGCCATGGATGTTCGCATTCCTCAGAAACTGCACCCCCGCGCGCGTCGACCACATCACCAGGGCGCTGGCCGAACTCCTGTCACGGACAGACGCGGGCCTCGATCCACTGATTGAAGCCGCAGGTGCACAAGACCTGTTCGTTGCAAACGATTTCATTTATGCATGGGAGAGCGAAAAGACGCGAAACAATTCCGAAACCTCTCTGGCTGCACGTCGACGTCACGGTGTGTCCATGACCATGCTGACCGGTGCAGAAATCGCAGAACTCGAACCCGGCGTGACAATGTCGTTCCACTCCGGCGTACGCTTCGAGGGAGGACGGCACGTCCGCGACCCGCAAGCACTCACCACCCGTCTGTTCGATCGGTTCATTGCAGATGGTGGCACATACGTGTCCGCCAATGTCCGTTCGCTCACACCCACGGATGATGGGATCAAAGCCGATCTGTCAAACGGTGAAAAAATAGATGCTGGCAAGGTCGTCATAGCCGCCGGCGCACATTCCCGTTCCATCAAAGGGTCTGGCGCAGAGGATCTTCCCCTCGGCGTCGAGCGTGGTTATCATGTCATGTTCGCCGATCACGCGCATCGCGTCACGCGCCCGGTGGCATGGGCGGAAGGCGCTTTCTACGCGACGCCGATGGATGGCGGATTGCGTCTGGCAGGCACCGTCGAACTGGACAGTCTCGACGCCCCACCGAATCCGGCGCGAACAGAGGCGTTGACTACACGCGCACACACCATGTTCGGAGAAGAAATCGGGCAACCAACGTCCACGTGGCTCGGCTTCCGCCCGACGATGCCGGACTCGCTCCCCGTCATCGGGCCATCACATCGCTCCGACCGCATTCTGTTTGCCTTCGGACATCAACATCTCGGTCTGACACTCGGCAGCATCACCGGTCGCATCATCGCAGACCTTGCGGAAGGTCGAGTGCCGAACTTCGACATCTCAGCGTATGCAGCCGGTCGGTTCGGCAAGATCAGGCGCTGAGTGCACCCTGGTACGCGCGGTCATACAATGTCATGCAGTCCGCAACAGTCAGCGTGACCGGATTGCCGCCCGCTGTTGGATCAACCACGGCCATTTCGGCCATGCGTTGCACCTGCCCGTCATCCACCCCGAGGTCCTGCGTCGTGTTCACGACACCAAGATCGGCGCGGAGATTTAACACATCATCCAGAAATCCGTTGAACCCACCTGAAATCCCAAGCCAGTTCGCCAGACGTTCAATCTTGCCTTCAATGGCAGCACGGTTGTGGACGAGCACGTACGGCATGAACACAGCATTCGTCAGTCCATGATGCGTTTGGTAGATCGCTCCAACGGGATGCGACAACGCATGAATGCCCCCCAGCCCCTTCTGGAACGCCACTGCCCCCATGGCTGCAGCAGACAACATGTGCCCACGTGCTTCCAGATCGTGACCATCGCGGAAAACCTTCGGCAGGTTTTCCCGCACCAGCCGCATCCCTTCCACCGCAATCCCTTCGCTCATCGGATGATAGGACGGCGCGCAATAGGCTTCGAGACAATGCGCATACGCGTCCATGCCCGTGCCCACCGTAATCACGGGTGGCAAATCTGCCGTAAGCGCCGGATCGCAGATCACCTCGACCGGCAACATCTTGGGATGAAAAATCACCTTCTTCGTTTGCGTGTCCTCGTTTGTGATCACACCAGCACGCCCAACTTCAGAGCCCGTGCCCGCAGTTGTTGGCACCGCGATGATCGGTGCAATCCCGTCCGGGTCGGCACGAGTCCACCAATCTCCAACGTCTTCAAAGTCCCACATCGGGCGTGTCTGTCCCATCATGAAGGCTATGGTTTTCGCCGCATCCAGCGCGGAGCCGCCACCGAAGGCAATGACACCGTCATGCCCACCATTGCGCATCACCAACAAACCGGCCTCGACGTTGGCGGCTGTCGGGTTGGGCTGGACGTCGCTGAAAACCGGCGCATCAATCCCGGCAGACTTCAGCACGCCAAGCGCCGTCTGCGTGATTGGCAAGGGCGCGATACCCGGATCCGTCACGAACAACGGCGCGGAGATGCCGGCGGATTTGCACGCGTCGGCCAGCTCATTGATCCGGCCTTCGCCAAACCGGATGGATGTCGGATAAGACCAGTTTGCAGATGCCGTCATGCTGTTCTCCAGAAGATTCAATTCCAAATGTCTGTCTGCTCACCGTTATGCCGCTCGCCACGAATGTTGTCACGTCGCTTGTTATAGCGCGTCTGATTCTAATCGAATCATGACGCGACGATCTACTTAGCTCCACCGGCATCCCGGTATCTCCGTTTAAATCGAACACACCCTAGACCAGTGCGGAAAACAAAAAGGACGCCACCAAGGACGTCCTTTTCGATCATATTGTCAGCACGTCACGGACTAACTCGCACCCATGAACGTCTCCAGGCTATCATCCATCGCCTCAAGCCACGCCGTGTGATGGACCGGTGCCATGGTGCCCGTGCAGCACGACTTGAACGCCTTGTTCCGATACCCGGTGATCGAGTGCTCCTTGTCATGTTCCCACTCGACAAAGTTGGCCGCTGCCTGATCCCAGTCCTTACTCGGATAATCGACCATGCTCGCGAGGTGCTTGCAATAGTCCGTCTGAAAATCGATCTGTTGATGCGGGTTCTCCAGCGATTCCTCACGCGCAACCCACTGCGCCGTATCCGCTTCCATCTCGTCCTTTGACGGTACCGCAATCCGTCCCATGCACACATCACGCGCAAACCACGCCTGAAGATCGAACATCGAAAACGTGTAGAACTGGTCTTGCATCCCGACGTACATGAGCTGTGGGTTGGCTTCCCAGACAACACCCTTCCAGAGGCCCGGAGGATTCAAACGGTTTGTCGTGCGCAGTTTCAGCGTGTCCGACAGGAACGGGAAGTGATGCTGATAGCCGGTGCACATGAGGATCGTGTCAGCACGCGTGGATGAACCATCCTTGAAGTGCACCATCTCGCCATCGACCCGCGTGATCTCGGGCACCTCACGGATCGACTCCGGCCAGTTGAAGCCCATCGCCGCCGTGCGATAGCTGATCGTAACCGACTTCGCACCATACTTGTGGCATTGCAGAGAAATATCCTCCGCCGAATAGCTCCCACCAACAACAACCAGATCTTGCCCCGCGAACTCGTTCGCACTGCGGAAATCATGTCCGTGCAGAACACGGCCCGGAAAACCCTCAATGCCTTCGAAGTTCGGGATATGCGGCACAGAGAAATGTCCCGTCGCCACGATCACGTTATCGAATTCCTCGGCCTTCAAGACATGCGTCTTGAGATCTTCGGACACGAGCTTGAATTTACCCGCATCCGCCATATACGTGACACCACGCACCGCTGTTTCGAACCGGATCTTGTCGCGCACACCGGCCGCATTGGCCCGACCCAGAATATAGTCGGCCAGAACGGCACGCGGCGGAAACGACGGGATCGGCTGTCCGAAATGGTGATCGAACGTGTAGTCCGCCATTTCCAGGCATTCCTTTGGGCCGTTCGACCAGAGATAGCGGTACATACTACCGTGGACCGGCTCACCGTTGGCATCCAGCCCGGTGCGCCACGTGTAGTTCCACAGGCCACCCCAATCATCCTGCTTCTCGAAACACACGACCTCAGGCACCTCGGCCCCGCCCGCTTCCGCCTGCTGGAACGCCCTCAGCGTCGACAATCCCGACGGCCCCGCACCGATTACTGCAACACGTTTTGCCACGTCATCCTCCCTTGGAAATTCGAACTGGCATTAACCATGACATGATGGCGGGCGCAAGAAGCGGGTGGGTGAGGATGGTGGAGGAGAGGTTGAGGCGGGGCTGGCGCGATCGAACGCACCAGCCCCCGCCGCGTCACGACTTCGATTCCGCCAGATAGCACTCCAGCGAGTCGTCCAGCGCATCTTTCCACGGTGTGTGGTGCGGCGGGGCGATGGTGCCGGTCATGACGGATTTGTAGCTGTTGTTGCGGAACGTCATGATGTCCTGCTTCTTGTGCTTCTTCCACTGGAAGAACGCCTCGTTCGCGCCGTCCACATCGAAGCTCGGATAATCCGTTTCCGCGATCAGTTCCTTCACGTAATCGCCCTGGTAGCGGATGGCATCGTAATCATCCTCACCAGCATCTTCACGTGCCACACGGTCCACGACATCCGCCGCACGCGTATCACGATCCGGCACATCGATGCGATCCATCATCACATCACGCGCCCACCACGCCTGCGCATCAAACATGTTGAACGTGTACCACTGATCCTGCATGCCGAGATAGAACAGCGCAGGATTGTCAACGAACGCCACGCCCTTGTAGAGGTCCGCTGACGCAAGCCGGTTGGCCGTGCGCAACTTGAGTTTTTCCTCCATGAATGGGAAGTGATGGATGTAACCGGTGCACAGGATGATTGCGTCGACCTCAGCCGTTGACCCATCCTTGAAGGTCGCCATATTTTTCTCCACCTTCTGAAGCAGCGGCACTTCCTTCCAGTTGTCCGGCCACTTGTAACCCATCGGCGCCGTGCGGTGCGACACCGTGATCGACTTCGCGCCGTACTTCCAGCACTGGGATCCGATGTCTTCAGCAGAATACGACGTACCGATGATCAGGATGTTCTTGTCCTTGAACTCCAGCGCATCACGGAAATCATGGGCGTGCAACACCCGCCCGTTGAACGATTCAAACCCCTCGAAACTCGGCACGTTCGGCGTCGAGAAGTGTCCTGACGCAACAACGACGTTGTCGAACTCTTCCGTCTCTTCCTGATCCTTGGAAAAATCATGCACCGTGACGCTGAACTTGCCCGATGCTTCATCATACGACACATGACGCACGACCGTGTTGAAGCGGATCCAGTCGCGCACATTCGCCTTCTTCACACGGCCTTCGATGTAGTCGAACAGCACGGCGCGCGGCGGGTATGACGCGATCTGCTTGCCGAAATGCTCCTCGAACGGGTAGTCGGCGAACTCCAGCCCTTCTTTCGGACCGTTTGACCAGAGATAACGGTACATGCTGCCATGAACAGGCTCGCCATTGGCGTCCATGCCCGTGCGCCATGTGTAGTTCCACAGGCCGCCCCAGTTGTCCTGCTTCTCGAAACAGACCACGTCCGGGATGTCCGCGCCCGCCTGCTTTGCCGACTGGAAGGCCCGCAACTGCGCCAGCCCCGAAGGCCCCGCACCAATAACCGCTACACGTTTTGTCACGCCAAATTCCCTCGCATACCAATTTCAGACCAATCCAAACCAATTGTAAGGACAATGAAGCCTCAATCACAAGGGGGACGTTGGACTGAGATCAGGTTCGCCGGATTCAGGGCGCAATCGCCTCCCGCATCCAGCGCTGCAACGCGAGGATCGAGTGCTCGGAATTCACGCCACACTGCGGATCGACGACGAGAGGACCCGGCTTGTAACCGCGACTTTTGAGACCGCGATGCACAGACTCCACCAGGTGAATATCCTCTTCCACTGTGGTTTCGCGATCTTGCACGGCCAACTGTCGGATTACATCGCTGTCTTCGCCACCAATCGTATACCAGCCGCGCCAGACGACGACATGATCCACATCAATGGCGCGCCAGTGATAGGTGTTCAACACGTTGCCGGGGTAAACCTGAAACGAGAACATCGGCCACAGGAACCATGAACTGTAGTCGCCCGCATGTTCATTCGAAGTGAGGTCGATGGGGTACGTCATCGCGTCAAGGTTCTGGCATTCCGTCGTGTGCCGCAGACAATAGCCCTGCGGCATGATGTTGTAGGTTTCGGGTTTTACAATTCCCGTCGCGAATGTCGGATGGTTCAGTGAGCAGTGG